>DATNFM010000373.1:0-2835 GCA_035606435.1 Streptosporangiaceae bacterium
TCGCCCTGGCCGATTGGACAGCCTGGCCAAGACCTGGTACTCCACCATCCCCAGGTTGGAGTCGCGCCGCAGTTGCTGATCGATCGACCAGGGAAGCCAGGTCGTCAAGCGGATCACCGACAGCCAGGAGTCCACCTCCGCTGCGGTCAGCCACCTCACCGGCTGCTCCCCGGCGGGGCGGCGGGCTCCCTCGGTCACCAGGCCAGCATACTCATCACTCGATGATTCAAGTGAGGCACCCTGCTGCGGCGTGGTGCCGGCCCGCGCCGGAATACCATCTGCGATGCCCAAGGTCAGACCTGGAACGGCTCGGCGCCGGGTTCCGTGTGGACGGTCCAGGAGCCGTCCTCGCAGAAGTTGGCTGCCGTCCTCGGGGAATTGCGGGTAGGAGACTTCCCGTCGGGGACGTTCATCAGGAGTGAGAACGGGGAGCTCACCGCCTTGCTCGGCGAGTTCGACCTATGGCGGAAGTCGCCGTTTTCCAGGGATGATGATGGCGACGCGCCGGCTGTCCAGGCGGGATCTCGGCCGAGATCGCGGTGTCGGTCAGGGCTCGCGTTGCGGCGTGCCGGAGCGTGTGGCCGGGGGATGCGCACTCGAATAAGCCTTCGGCTGTCGTGTTGCCGGTCTCTCGTGACCAGCGTGCGAGCTCTTCGGCGTGCGCGTCGTAGCGGTCGGCCATCTCGCTCAGGACTCGTTGGCGCAAGGCTGCGGTCCCGGCACTAGGGGAGGCATCGAAGGCGCGGCGGCCGCTGGCGATGGCCGCGCGGGTCTCGGCCTGGCCGCCGTCGGCGCACTGGCCCACTACCAGTCCGGGAGCGGGGTTGACCGATTCCGATACCGTGCCGGACGCGGTCCGTTCACCGTCGATCCAGTGCTTGGCGATCTCACTCAAGTACCGGCTTCTTCGGGCGGCACATTGGGTCGCAGCCACTTGATGCTTCAAGTATTTCGCCGCATGGCCTGACTCGTCACGTTGCTGCGTCACCTCTCCGTAGTACGGAACTCGATTCTGTGCTAGGGCAGACGCCTCCCAGGCCACGCGAGCTGCGTCGCCTGAACTTGACTCTCCAAGTCATCGTGTCTACATTCACTTGAACATGCAAGTCAGGATTCCATGAAGAAGTTGACGCAAGCCTCCCGGGCGGCGGTTTCAAGCCTCAGCGGCGCAGGTCCATGCACGGCCCGCCGCGAATTCCCGGCGGGGGCTGACCCGGAAACCACATCACGAAAGGCGGGGCAAGGTGACCATCTCTGACAGCACGGTGGCCGTCATCGGCACCGGCAACATCGGCAACAGGCTCGCGGCGAACTTCGCGGCCGGCGGCCTGAGCTTCCTCCTAGCTGGCCGCGACCAGGACACCGCTCGGAAGATCGCCGCCGACCTCGACGGGCACGCCGAAGCGGTGAGCATCGACGAGGCGGTCGACCGGGCCGACGTACTCGTGTTCGCCCTCTGGCTCGACGTCTTCAAGCAGCTCATTGCCCAGTACGGCGGGAGCCTGGCCGGCAAGGTGATCGTCGACCCAACCAACCCGGTCGGACCCGATGACGCCGGCGGTTACCGCAAGGTCATCGGCGAGCAGGAGTCCTCGGGCCAGATCCTGGCAGCGCTGCTGCCGCCCGGGGCGCGGCTGGTCAAGGCGTTCGGCACGCTGTCGGCTCCGACGCTGTCGGCGGCCGCGCGGCGGGAGCCCGAGCGTGCGGTCCAGTTCTACGCCGCGGACGACGCAGCGGCGGGCGACCTGGTCGCTGACCTGATCCTCACCGGCGGCTATGAACCGGTGCGCGTGGGCGGCCTGGACCAGTCCATCCGCATCGAGATGTTCGGCGACCTGCATGAGTACGGCGCCCTGGGGCGGCCCGTGACCAAAGCCGAGGCGCTGCAGGCAATCTGACCTACTTCCCCCCCGACACCGCCCGCACGGCAGCCGACCTGCATCATCATGGGCCAGGAGCCGGCCGAGTTACCCCAGAATCATCACGGCAACTACCGCGTCTTGCTGTGCGCACAGGTTGCGTGCCGGTCTGAGGCGCAGTTCAGGCGGCGTCGGCCGTGACCGAATGCGGAACCTCCCCGTATTCCGCATCGATTCCCACCGTGACCTGGGAGACGCCCAAGACCAGGCGGTCGAGGCCGGACAGGGGCGCGGGCTCGACCACGGCTCGCCAGCGACATTGCTGTTGGTCGCCAGCGTGGATCTTGAGGAGGACTCGGTTCAGACGAGGCGGCGCGGCCGTGTCCCCGATCCTTTGTCGGCCCACCGATCAGCGGCCTGAGACGCAAGCCCGGGGAGGTTATGGCCGCGGAGAGCCCGTTCCATCCGTTGTCGACACTCGCGCTGATGTCCAACCACGACAAGCATTGGCGGCTACCTATTACGGTTTATGGCCGGACATCGTGTTTGGGATCCGACGAGCCGAGCAAGAACCGCTGGCTACCGGGCGATGGCATGTTCAAGCACGGCTCGATCGTCGGCTACATGATCGGCGACGTCGACGTCCAGGTGATCTACGAGTTCCAGCTGGTGTTGGGTGACCCGTTTCCGCCGGAACTGCGAAGCAACCACGAGATCGTGACCGCCGCCAGGAAATGGCACCAGGCAACCGACACGGATGCAGCAGGTGATCAGCGCCTAGCTACAAGGGTCGGCGATCGTCTACGCGGCTGCGCAGTAACCGCCCGGACTTACTGAGAGGTTTAGGTGCGGGCGGTTACGTGTGTTGACCGGCGGCGCAGGATCGCCGGGAGCACCGCCCAGCGTCGTCACGAGCTCGGTGACCGAGGCGCCCACGGCGGCGGCCTGGCCGACGTAGCGGGTGTAGCCCAGGCGG
>DATNFM010000374.1:0-12171 GCA_035606435.1 Streptosporangiaceae bacterium
AACCGCGACTCGCTGGCCGCTGGCTTCTTCGTCCTGCTCGGCGCCATCGAGATCGCCGTGTTCGGGGTGTTCGCGCACGCCGGGCACGCGACCTTCCAGCTGTCCATCTCAGGCAGCGGCACCCAGATCCCGGACATCAAGGTTCCGGCCGCCCTGGTCTGCTACGTGGTCGGCGGGCTCTCGGTCGTGATCGGGTTCTGGCGCGGGATCGCCGAGCCATCGCCCCGCCTGAAGCGGCTCGCGATCGGCACCGTGATCACGTTCTTCCTCGCCGCCTTGCTGTGCTGGGCCGATGCCGGCAACCAGACCGCGGTCAACTTGATCAGCCTGGTTCAGCAGTCGTTCACGGCATCGATTCCGCTGGTGTTCGGCGCGCTGGCGGGCTGCATGTGCGAGCGATCCGGCGTGATCAACATCGCGATCGAGGGACAGCTGCTGGTCGGGGCGTTCACCGGAGCGATCATCGCCAGCGCGATCGGCTCGCTGTGGATCGGTCTGATCTCCAGCTCGATCGCCGCCGGCCTGCTCGGCCTGCTGCTGGCCGTGTTCGCGATCACCTTCCTGGTCGACCAGATCATCCTGGGCGTCGTGCTCAACGTGCTCGCACTCGGGATCACCGGCTTCCTCTACGACCGCCTGATGGTGCCTAACGCGAATCTCAACGCGGGCAACTCGTTCAGCGCGGTCAAGTTGCCGCTGCTCGGCAACATCCCGATCATCGGGCCGATCTTCTTCGACTCGACGATCTTCCTCTACATCGCCTACATCCTGATCATCGTGATCCAGATAGGCCTGTTCAGCACCCGCTGGGGACTTCGGGTCAGGGCCGTCGGCGAGCACCCGACCGCGGCCGACACCCTGGGCCTGCGGGTGCTGTGGATCCGTTACCGCAACGTCGTGCTCGGCGGCATGGTGGCGGGCATCGGCGGTGCGTTCCTCACGATCGGCTCGGTCGGGTTCTTCAACAAGGACATCAGCTCGGGCTTCGGCTTCATCGCCCTCGCCGCGATGATCTTCGGTCGCTGGACCCCGCTCGGCTCGGTCGCCGCCGCCTTGCTGTTCGGCGTAGCCGACAGCCTTGCGATCGTCCTGTCCTCGCTGAACGTCCCGATCCCGTCTAACTTCCTGCTGATGACCCCGTACCTGGCGACGATCGTCGCGGTGGTCGGGCTCGTCGGCAAGGTAAGGGCACCCGCCGCGGACGGGAAACCCTACGTCAAGGCATAGTCGTCTAATGAATCAAGTTAATCTGCTTAGCGTGGTGACTCGGTGAGTGGGCCCGTGTCGGCAAACACCGGCAGTGCGGTCTCCGGGCCGCGGTCCGGAGACCGCACCGCGGGCGCCGATGCTTACGCAACGGCACAGGCGAGCGCCGCTAACCTGGCGCGGCTGACCGGATTCGACCGGCACGATGTCGCGGTGGTACTCGGTTCCGGGTGGGTGCCCGCGGCCGACGCGATCGGTGCGCACACCGTCGAATTTGATCTCGATGATCTCGGCGGCTTCTCGCGCCCGAGCGTCCCCGGTCACGTCGCCAAGGCCAGGTCGATCCAGGTCGGGCCGGTCCGGGCGCTGGTTTACCTGGGCCGCACGCACCTGTACGAGGGTCATCCTGTCGACTCAGTTGTTCACGGCGTGCGCACCGCCGCCGCGGCCGGCTGCAAGGTGCTGGTGCTGACCAACGCCTCCGGCGGCATCAACCTCGACTACGTCGTGGGCCAGCCAGTGCTGCTGAGCGACCACCTCAACCTCACCGGCCGTTCTCCGCTGGCCGGACCCGAGCCACCGCCCGGCTATGGCTCCCGGTTCGTCGACCTCACCGAGGTCTACTCGACCAGCCTGCGCGACCTGGCCAGGAACGTCGATCCCGAGCTGGCCGAGGGCGTCTACGCCGCGCTGCCCGGTCCGCACTATGAGACCCCCGCCGAGATCAGGATGCTCAGGAAGATGGGCGCCGACATGGTCGGCATGTCGACCGCGCTGGAGGCGATCGCCGCCCGGCACCTCGGCGTCGAAGTGCTCGGGATCTCGCTGATCACCAACCCGGCGGCGGGGCTGTCGGCTAGCGGGCTCGATCACACCGAGGTGATCGCCGCGGGAAGGGATTCTGCGGCCCGGATCGGCGCCTTGCTTGGCCAGATCCTGCCTGGCGTGCTGGCTGCCCGGGAATCTTAGGGTACGGGGGACACAACCGATGATTAGCGATGACCTGCATGCCCAGGTAGCGGCATGGATGGCGGACGATCCGGACGAAGGGGACCGGGCCGAGCTGGCGGCGTTGCTGCGCGCCGCATGCGAGCCAGATGACGGCGAGGAAACCAAGCGGGCCGCGGCCGAGCTGGCCGACCGGTTCGCCGGACGGCTCGAGTTCGGCACGGCGGGGCTGCGCGGTGCGGTCGGCGCCGGGCCGAACCGGATGAACCGCGCGGTGGTCAGGGAAACCACGGCGGCGCTGGCCAGCTGGCTGCTCTACGTCGACCCGTCGGCCGCTCAGACCGGCGTGGTGATCGGCTGCGACGCCCGGCATCGATCCGACGAGTTCGCCTACGAGGCGGCGGCCGTGCTGGCAGCGGCCGGCCTCCCGGTCCACCTCCTGCCGCAGCGGCAGCCGACACCGCTGCTGGCCTTCGCGGTAACCCATCTCGGCGCGGCGGCCGGCATCATGATCACCGCCAGCCACAATCCGCCGGCCGACAACGGGTACAAGCTCTACCTGAGCGACGGCGCGCAGATCGTGCCGCCCGCCGATCTCGAGATCGAGGCCGCGATCCGGTCGCTCGGACCGGTGTCGAGGGTGCCGGTCGCCGCGATCAACGATCCCCTGATCGTCACCCATGGCGACGAGGTCGCCGCCGACTACCTAGACGCGATCTGTGCCCTCTCGCCGGCTCCCAGAGGCGCGGCCTGGCTGCGGTACATCTACACCCCGCTGCACGGCGTGGCCTGCGACCTGGCCCTGCGCGCGTTCGAGCAAGCCGGGTTCCCGCCGCCGGACTTGGTCGAAGCTCAGGCTCAGCCCGACCCGGACTTCCCCACGGTCGCGTTCCCCAACCCTGAGGAGCCGGGCACGCTCGACCTGGCGCTGGCGCAGGCGCGCCGGTCCGGGGCCGACCTGGTCCTGGCGAATGACCCGGACGGCGACCGGCTCGCCGTCGCCGTGCCCGACGACGCCGCTCCTGGCGGCTGGCGGATGTTTACCGGCGACCAGGTCGGGGCGCTGCTCGGCGCCTACCTGCTGGGACGTGACTCAGGGGACCCATCACGCAAGCCGCTCGTGGCCACGACGATCGTGTCCGCCACCATGCTGGCCAGCATCGCGTCGGCGGCCGGCGCGGGCTACGCGGAAACACTGACCGGCTTCAAGTGGATCGCCAGGGCAGGCGATCTACGCCCCGAAAATCGTTTCATATTCGGCTATGAAGAGGCGCTCGGCTACACGATCGGCACTACCGTGCGAGACAAGGACGGAATCGGGGCGGCGCTAGCCGTGCTCAGCCTGGCGGCCAGAGCCAGATCGGGCGGAGAGTCGCTGCTCGAGGCCTATGACGCCCTCGAGGTCGCGCACGGCGTGCACCTGACCGAGCAGCTGACCGTGCCGACCACCGAGCCGGTGCACGTGATGTCCAGGCTCCGCGTCTCCGCTCCGGCCGACCTGGGCGGCGAGGCGATCATCTCGATGTCCGACCTCACCGGCGGCATCGGCGAGCTGCCATCGGCCGATGTGCTGCGGTACCGGCTGCGCGGAGCACGCGTGGTGATCAGGCCGAGCGGCACCGAGCCGAAGATCAAGGCCTATCTGGAGATCGTGGAGCCGGTCATAGCGGGCCGACTCACCGAAGCCCGCCGCGCCGCCAGGGCCAGGATGGAACCGCTGCGGACAGCCGTGCGCTCGCTGCTCGACGGCTGAAGCCAGAGGACGATCCCCAGAACCCCCTGCAGTGCTAGCCCGGGGGACGATCCCCCAGAACCCCCTGCAGTCGCGTGCATTGGGCGGGCGTGGCAAGCTCACTACCATGAGCCACACGCACTTCCATGACGGCGTTGCCTGCGAGCTCGCGCACGGCACGGCTCCCGCCCCCGTCGACGCCCGCGCGCTGATCGCCGTCTTCGCGACCCCGGTCGCCGATTACCTGCTGCGGTATGCCTCCGAGGCCGGCTACCGCACCGTGCTGGTCGAGCCCGACGCCGAGCTTGCCAAGCAGAAGAGCTCGAATGGCCTTGAGGTTCACACGGGCATCGGCTCGATCCCGGACGCCGAGACCGATGTCGTGGTCACCGACCATCACCGCGAGGAACTCGGCGTGATGCTGCGCGACGCGCTCATCACGCCTGCCCGCTGGGTCGGAATCATGGGCAGTCCGCGCGCCGAGCCACCGCACATCGAGGCGCTGGCCCTGCTCGGCGTCGCGCCCGATGACGTCGCCCGGGTGCACCGCCCGATCGGCCTCAACATCGGATCGAGGACCCCGCCGGAGATCGCGATCTCGACCCTCGCCGGCCTGATCGCCGACCGGAACGACCGCCCGGGCGGCTTCCACTTTGACTGAGGCTGCCAGCGCTCGTACGTGCGTCCTAGCTGCTCGCCATGCCTGAGGCGGGATACTCGGGTACGCCGCTGGTTCGCAAGCTCGGGATCGGCGAGCACGACGAGGTCCTGGTCGTCGGCGCGGCCGAGGGCTTCACCGACCGGCTCGTGGCGCAACTGGACGGCGAGGCGGTGTTCCACACCGACCTGGACGCCGCACCGCTGTACGACGTCATCGTGGTTTTCACGATCTGGCGGGAGGAATTCGAGGCGGGCCTTGACCGGTTCCGCGCGAGGATGGCGCCCGCCTGCGGCCTGTGGATCGCCTTCCCCAAGCGCGCCTCTAAGGTCCCGACCGACATGACCGACCACGTCATACGCGAGGTCGCGCTGCCCACCGGCCTGGTCGACAACAAGGTCTGCGCGATCGACGAAACCTGGACCGGCGTGCGCCTGGTAATCCGCCGCCACCTACGTGGGCCCTAGGGCGCGTAGAAGAATAAGTCGCTGGTCCGGGATTTCGGCGGCATGTGCCGCCCCCGCCCCCGCCCCGCCATCACGAACGACACGCCCACGAGTTAATAAACGGCAGGCCCCTAGCGGCCGTGGCGGGCCGGAGTGAATCGCCAGGTAAACTCCGGACCGCCACGACTCGGTCAGCATGCCCGCTGGTCCTTTAACGGCGCTGAAGCGGCGCTGAAACGCCAGTCCAGCGGGCACAACCGCTCCGCCACGGTCGCTCAGCTCTCATCTTTCTTTGCAAGATGCAAATAAAGATCTGGCACGAACTATAGCCACGCCCCCGCATTCGGTACAAGCCCTCTACTCCGGACCCATCCCGCCCGCTGTCCCGAGCGGCTGCCGCGACGCCGGCCCTCATGGATCTGGCCAGGCACCCAGCGCCGGGATGAAAATGGTTCGCGTCGCTTGCCCGGATGAGAGAGCCTTTCCGCATGGACCTGTCCGAAGCCGCGGATGCCTGGCGACGTGATGGCTTCGTGGTGCTGCCTGGCTACCTCGCCGGCCCCGACCTCGCCGATGCCCGGCGCGACCTGGCCGCCGTCTATCCCACTGCCGAGGAATACCACTCAGCTCCCGCACAGGGACGTAACCGGGCCTACACCGGCGACGAGTACGGCGGGATTATCCCCTTCCCGTTCCCCACGGTCGCCCTGAGCCGCCTGATCGTGCACGACAAGCTGATCGCCTTCGCCGAGGCCGTCTTCGCGACCAGCGACATCCGCGTCTACGCCTCGGAGCTGTGGGCCAAGTACTCAGGTGCCGCCAGCTACGAGCAGGAGCACCACCGCGACTACCTCAACCACACGCCCCTCGTCCCCTCCGCCAGCGACCTGCGCTGGCGCGGCCTCGAATTTTTCATTTGGCTCAGCGACGTGACCGAAGATCACGGCCCCACCCACCTGGTCCCGCTCCCGGTAACGGACGGCGTCCCCGCACTGCCCCATGGCTACCTCCGCTCCCAGCGGCCCGAGTTCTACGAGCGCGAGCACTCAGGCACCGGGCCGGCCGGCACCGTCGTGGCCTACAGCACCGACACCTTCCACCGCGGCACCGAGATCACCGCACCGCTCTCGGCCCGGTTCAGCGCCCACGTCAGCTACAAGCACGCCGACAACCACTGGACGGGCCGCCACTCGTGGGGAGACCACTCCTTCCACCCCGACTGGAACCCATTCGCCGAGCAGGCCACCATTCGCCAGCTCCAGCTCTTCGGCTTCCCCCCGCCCGGCCACCCCTACTGGACTCCGGAGACCCTCCGCGAACTCGCCGTCCGCTACCCCGGCATCGACACCAGCCCCTGGCAGCGGCCGCCGGCAACATGAGAGATCCCGTGCCGGTGGCGCGGGCTGGCGGTTAGGGGACGCGGGGGCCTAGGGCGGTGGGCGGGAGTTTGGCGGGGAGCTCTTGTTCGGTAACCATGGCCAGGGCGCGGGCGATCGCGCCGGTGACGGTGGCGTTCGGGCCGAGCTCGGAGATCACGATCTCCGGGGAGCGGAACACCTGGGCTTCGACCAGTGCCTGGAGCTCACCGAGCCAGGGCTCCAGCGCGCGGCCGATGCTGCCGTCCAGGATGATGCGGTCGGGGTCGAGCAGGGCCGTCGTTCCCGCGATCGCCGCGGCGACGTGGCCGGTCAGTTCGCGGACGACGCGCTGGCCTACGCGGTCGGTGTCCAGCGCCGCCTTGAAAACGTCGGCTAGCTCGAAGGAGGTCAGGTCGAGGGTGGTCGGCTCGCCCAGCTCGGCCAGTTCGATCACGCGGGCCCGCAGCGCCAGGCTCGACGCGACGTCCTCGAAGCCGCTGCGCGGCAGGCCGATCCCGCGAGAGTGACCGGCCTCAGGCGGCTCATAGGCCTCGACCGGCAATGCGGCGACTGGGAAGTAGGCGAGTTCGCCGGCGGCGTTGTGGCGTCCCCTGATCAGGTGGCCGTCGATAACCAGGGCGCCGCCGATGCCGGTTCCCAGCGACATCAGCACGAACGAGCTGATCCCGCGACCGGCGCCGCGCCAGGCCTGGCCCAGGGCGCCGAGATTGACGTCGTTGTCGACCTCGAACGGTTCGGCCAGGCTCTCGGCCAGCGCGCCGATCAGGTCATAACCCTGCCAGTCCACGTTCGGCCCGGCGGTTGCGAGTCCGGTCGCCGGGTCGATCAGCGCCGGGATGCCGACCACGATCGCCCGTACCGGCCAGGTCAGCTCGGCCGCCCTGGCCTTGAGCGCGGCGATGCAGGCCAGCAGCCGGTCGGCGGCGGCCTCACCCGCCCCGGCGGCCCGGAAATCCTCGGCGACCGTGCCGCCGGCCAGGTCGGCCAGCGCGCCGTGGCACTGGGTGCCGCCGAGATCGACGGCGATCACCGCACCGATCGGGCCGACGAACTCCAGGATCGTCGGGATCCGGCCGCGGGCCGTGGGCTCGCCTGGCAGTTCGGCGATCGTTCCCGAGTCGAGCAGCCGCTTGACGATCCGGCTCACCGACGCATCGGACAGGCCGAGTTCGCGGGCGAGCTGGCTGCGCGTGACCCGGCCGCGACTTCGGACGGCGTCGAGCACCAGGAACGTGTTCAGCTCCGCGATGTTGCCGACGTCCATGCAGTCACCTCCGCAGCAGATACCTCCGCTGCCGGGGGTGAGCCGGACGAGGAGTCCGCGCGGGTGCGGGAAAGCGGGTCAGCCGAGGATCTGGTGTCCGTTGAAGATACCGAGTTCTTCCCGGTAAAGCTCCAGTCCGACGCCGTTCGGGTCACGGAAGTACATGCTGTCGAGCACACCGCGGTCCGGACCGAGGTAGTCGATGCCGGCCTCGTCGAACTTCTTCTTGGCCGCGTCGAACTGCTCGGCGGAGATCGAGATCGCCAGGTGCTGGACGCCGCCGATCGTCTCTTCCCAGGCCGGGTGGTCGTGGCCGGGGAAGTCGAAGAAGCCGAGCAGGTTGTTGTTTCCGATGTCGAAGAAGAAATGGTTCGACCCCGCGTAATCCCGGTTCTCGACCAGCTCGACCAGCGGGAAACCGAGGAAGTCCTGGTAGAACTTGATCGTCTCCTCGGTGTCCTTGCAGATCAGGGCCAGGTGATGGACTCCCTGAACGGTCGTCTTCGGCCGGCTGGCTGAGGCCCGCAAGTATTTGTCGCGCAGTTCGGCTCGGCGGGCTCGGACTCGCTCAAGTTCTGCGCCTTCTGGCTGTGGCATGGCTGCTGCCTCCTGGCTCCGCGTTCGTCAGGCCGCGACCGGCGACCCGCCTGTTCTAACAATCCCAGTGTCGCAGCGTGTTTCCCAGGCCTGGCTCGCCCCCTGCCCGCCCTAGCCCGCTCCGGGGCGGGACTGGCCTCGGGCAGCCCAGGACCAAGCCACCATCCATGCGTTCCCCTACCAATTGACAGTAATTCTCAAAAACAGTTAACCTCTATTTGACTTGAACTACTAGACGAAGGTTAGTGTCATGACCCAGATACCACAGACCGAAGGCCGCAGGTGGTGGACGCTTGGCGCGCTCTCGCTCAGTGTTCTTGTTGTCGCGCTTGACCTGTTCGTGCTCAGCCTCGCCCTCCCGACTCTCTCGGCTGACCTGCACGCCTCGTCGGGTGATCTGCAGTGGTTCGTCGTCGCCTACAGCCTCGTGCTGGCCGCCGCCTTGCTGCCGGCCGGGATGCTCGGTGACCGGATCGGCCGCAAACGGATCTTGCTGGTCTCGCTCGCCGTGTTCGGGGCCGCGTCGCTGGCTTGCGCCTACTCGACGTCGGCCGGCGAGTTGATCGCGGCCAGGGCGGTGCTCGGGCTCGCCGCCGCCGTGATCTTGCCGATGTCGCTGGCGGTGCTGCCGGTCATGTTCAGCGCCGAGGAGCGGCCGCGGGCGATCGCGGCGGTCGGCGGGGCGACGTTCCTTGGCTACCCGATAGGGCCGATCCTCGGCGGCTGGCTGCTCGATCACTTCTGGTGGGGCTCGGTATTCCTGATCAACATCCCGGTGGTGATCATCGCGATCATCGCGGTCGCGGCGCTGATGCCCGAGTCCAAGGGCGATGCGACGGCCCGAATCGACGTGCCCGGCATCGCGATCTCCAGCCTCGGCCTGGGGCTGCTGACCTACGGCCTGATCAAGGCCGGCAACGACGGCTGGGGCGACGCGGTGGCCGTCGGCACGATGGCGGGCGGCGCGGTCGTGCTGGCCGCGTTCGCCTGGTGGGAGCGCCGGGTCAGCCGCCGGGCAGTCGGCGGCGCCCAGCCGCTGATCGACCTGAAGCTGTTCGGCTCGGCGGGATTCACCTGGGGGACGGTGCTGTCGACGCTGGTGTCGTTCGCCCTGTTCGGGCTGGTCTTCGCGATGCCGCAGTACTTCCTGAACGTGCGCGGGCTCGACTCGCTCGGGGCTGGCATCCGGATGCTGCCGATGATCGGCGGGCTCGCCCTCGGGCTTGGCCTCGGCCAGCGGCTGCAGACGCCGCGCAAGCCTAAGGGCCAGGGCCAGGGCCAGGGCCGGGGCCAGGGCCAGGCGGCCGGGGACCCGAGGGTCAGCCCGAAGATCCTCATCGCGGTCGGGTTCGCGATCATGGCGGTCGCGCTGGCGGCCGGGACCAGGACGACGCTCGCGAGCAGCACCGGCTTCGCGGCCACCTGGTTCGCCGTGACCGGGTTCGGCCTGGGCATCGCCCTGCCGACCGCGCTCAGCATCGCTCTCGGTGCGCTCGCCCCCGCCCGCAGCGGCTCAGGCTCGGCGCTGATCACCGCGATGCGCCAGGTCGGCGGCACGATCGGGGTCGCGATCCTGGGCACCGTGCTCGCCACCGTGTACCAGGGGCGGCTCCACCTGGCCGGGCTCCCGGAAGGCGCGGCCGCCGCTATCCGCAAGAGCGTGGCCGGCGGCATCGCGACCGCGCAGGCCTCCGGGTCGAACGCGCTGCTCGACATGGTTCGCACCGCCTACGTCCACGGCCTGGACGTCATGCTGTGGGTGTGCGCCGGAATCGCGATCGCCTCGTCGGTGCTCGCGGTCGTGTTCCTGCCCCGGCGGGCGGCCGCGCCGCCCGAATCGGCCGACCGCGACGACACGGCGGCGAGCGCCGTGGCTACCTCGGCCTTGCGAGGAGCACAATAACGAGATGAACAATTCGTCCGAGGCGGAGCTTCGCCCCGGCCTGCGTGAGCGGAAGAAAGCCAGAACGCGTGCCTCCATCAGGGAGCACGCGCTCCGGCTTTTCCGCGAACAGGGTTACGACGCGACGACGGTCGACCAGATCGCCGAAGCGGCCGACGTGTCGCCGAGCACGTTCTTCCGGTACTACCCGACCAAGGAGGACGTGGTCCTGCAGGACGACTTCGACCTGATCGCGATCGATTCGTTTCTGGCCCAGCCGGCTGAGTTGTCGGTAGTGGCCGCCTTCCGGGCGGCCACCAAGGAGATGGTTTCCTCGCTCGACGAAACGGACCTGGCCGAGCTACGGGAGACGACGGCGCTGATCATGACGGTGCCTGAACTGCGGGCGCGGGCGATGGATGAGTACTCGCGCACGATCGAGGGGATCGCCACCGCGGCCGCCCAGCGGACGGGCCGGTCCCCCGATGACTCCGCCGTGATGACCGCTGCGGGCGCGATCGTCGGGGTGATCATGGCGGTGGCGTTGCCGTGGGGAGAGTTGGGCGACTTGGCCGAAGGCAAGACCGCTACGGCAGATTTCTTCGGTCGGATCGACGCCGCGCTGGCAAATCTCGAAGGCGGCCTCAAGTTCTGACCTCTGGGAACCCACGACGTTCTGTAGGCCCGCCGCACTTCAGCAGGTCCTCGACGTCGGATTCAGCTCCCCGGCGGGTGGCCTGCTGGAGTTGGTCGGCGCCCAGCCGGGCGAACAGCCGGGTTCGAACCTCGTCTAGGGCGCGCCGCTGGGCGGCTGGCGCCGACGCGCCAAGCAGATCGCGATGCGCGGTAGCCGCACCGAAGAAGACGGCCGCCTGCTCGTCCGCACCGCTGGTGAGGTACGCCTGGGCTAGGCCCTCCAGGCTGGCGGTGATCCCGCCGCGATGCCCCAAGCGCAGGCACAGCTCAAGGGCGCTGCCGAACGCCTGTGCGGCGGCCAACCAGGTAGCGCCCTACGGACTAGGCGTCTACGTCAACAATCTCGGGATCGAAGGCGAAGACCGTGTCCGCGACGCTTACGGGGCGGACAAGTTCCAGCGCCTCATCAGCCTCAAGGCCCGCTTCGACCCAGGCAACGTATTCCACCTCAATCAGAACATCCGCCCCGCCGCCGCCCGATAGCGCCTGCCACCTGGGAATGTTGCGCTTTCAACTAACGTTGACTGCGGCAACCAAAAGCACAGGTGAGAGGATGAGATCATGCCTGCGATAACTGTCGACGACATCCTGGTACTGCCCCGGGTCTCTGACCCCGATCGGGCCGTGGCGAAGGACCGGCCGGTTCTCGCCGTCACCACGGCACCGTCGGCGTTCGAGGGCGAGGGTTTCCCGGTCCGCCGTGCGTTCGCCGGAGTCGACCTCCGCGCGCTGGACCCGTTCATCCACATGGACCAGATGGGTGAGGTGGACTACGCGCCAGGCGAGCCCAAGGGGACGTCCTGGCACCCGCACCGCGGCTTCGAGACCGTCACCTACATCATCGACGGCACCTTCCGGCACCAGGACTCCAACGGTGGCGGCGGCCTGATCACGAACGGCGACACGCAGTGGATGACCGCCGGCGGCGGCATCTTGCACATCGAGGAACCACCCGAGGAACTGGTGATCAGCGGCGGGCTGTTCCACGGCTTCCAGCTCTGGGTCAACCTGCCGGGCGCGATGAAGATGACCCCGCCGAGGTACCAGGACATCCGGGCCGGCCAGGTCGCGCTGCTGACCTCGCCCGACGGCGGCGCGCTGCTCCGGGTGATCGCCGGCGAGGTGGACGGCCACGACGGCCCCGGCATCACGCACACCCCGATCAGCCTGCTGCACGCGACACTGCAGCCAGGAGCCGAGTTGCGCCTGCCGTGGCGAGCCGACTTCAACGCGCTCGGTTACGTGCTGGCCGGCTCCGGGACCGCCGGGACCGACCGGCACCCGCTGCGCACCGGGCAGCTGGCGGTCTTCGGTCCCGGCGACGTCGTGACATTCTCGGCCAGCAGCAAGGCTGACGGCCCGA
>DATNFM010000375.1:0-20545 GCA_035606435.1 Streptosporangiaceae bacterium
GCAGGTGCTGACCCGCACCGATCGCTTCTCGCAGCCAATCGCGCGCGGAATCTCGGCCGCCCTGACCCAGGGCGCCACCGCGGCGAACGTGCGCCGGATAGCCGCCTCACCGTCGGCCAGGTCCTCCATGTAGAGGTGACCTAGCTCGACCGAAACGTGCGAAAGAGGTAGCGAGTCGATCTTGAAGGCGGCGCTGCTCTCCAGAAACTCGGTCTTGACTTGGTTCACCTGAGCGGGCTCATAGTTGTTCCCATGCCTGTGGGTCGATCATGTTCTTGGCGATCGAGTCGAAGGCATCGACCGTCGCCTGGTTCGCTACGTGTCTGGCCCAGACATCGCTGTCGGTGATCAGTTGCTCGCGCCATTGCAGCACCGGGTCGAGCGGCACCGAGCCGAGCATGGTTGACCGGCCCACGTCGAGCTCGGAGGCCAGCCGCTGCAATTCCCGGTTCGCTTCGCGCAGCCAGGCCAGTTGCGGTGGCCGCAACCCGGCCAGGTCCGGGGCATTCGGATCGACGATCGCCGTCCTGATGAAACGGATGTCCTCGATGAAGCTCTCCCGCTGGCGGCCATGGGTCTCGCCGATATCCAGCAAGCCGCGCTCGCCGAACACCAGCCCGGCCGCGGCGGTGATGTGCTGCCTGGTCCAGCGGTGGAAGACCAGCCACCGGCTCGTCACCTTAGATAGTGGTGGCGCCGAGGTAGCGGCGATCACGATCTCCGCGGCGTAGGAGCGGCCGGCGCTCAGGTCGACCAGCACGACCTCGAACTCGCTGTGGAGCCTGAGGAACAGGTCAATGCAGCGCTTGATGATGCTGTCGTCGAGCGCGAACTCCCCGCCCCCGGCGTCACCGGGCACGAGCGCCAGCCGGCCCGTCCCCGGCGGCCGCTGCCGCAGGCTCGTCCGGTCGGAGTGCTGCCAGACATCCCACAGTTCCTCGACCGGCGAGCGGCCCAGGAGGTAGGCGTGGGTGCCGCTGCCGCTCGTGGTGCCACGCGACAGAGCGCTGATGCCGAAGATCGCGCCCGAGGTGGGCGAACCGAAGTCGAAGTCGACGTAGCAGACGTTGCCGCCCTGAAGTGCGCGCCGGTAAACGACATTGCTCCCGGTGACCGAGCGCCCCGTGCCCCCCTTGTCAGAAGTCGCGAAGAGCAGCATCGTTAGGTCATCCTGGAAGTTTCCTGGCGAGCCGCGTCCAGGGAATCGAGCACCTTGAGCACGTCGCTGGCGAGCACGATGGCCGTCCCCGGCCGGTTTCTGAGCAGCTCCCTGGCCCGCCGCAGCTGCGAGTCCACCACCTGGAAGCTCTCCCGCATCTGCTCCCCCGTGTCGCTCGTGCCCCGCAACCGCTCCCGATCGAACAGATGCTCGGCTTCGGCCACCAGCTGATCGGCCAGCTCGCTGATCTCGTCTGAGGCCACCGGCGGAGTCTGGGTCACGTTAGCGGCACCGACCAGCACTTCGACGACGCGCTCGGTGTGGTACCAGGACGGCCCGTCATTCGTCCTGAACGTGATCGCTGTGTCAGGGAAAGCCTGCGTCGGAGAGTCCCACAGGCCCCTGACGTCCGGGGAATCCAGCTGGCGCTGCTTGACGTGGGCCCAGATCCGGTCCGCCAGGTTGAGGAACCTGATTCTGGTCGACGGGTCCTCAAGCAGCTCGGCCACCCGGAGAAGGCGCTTGAGCAGCAGCACGGAGTAGCTCGACACGGTCCACGCCAGCACCGGGCCCTGTGCCACCTTCTCGCTGCCGATCAGCCGCAACAGCATTCCCGGCATGTGCACGGAGATGGCCGGATCATCGTCCACCGGCCGGCGTGTGATCCGGCCGCGATTAGCTAGCTCCTCAAGCAGCCGCCCGACCCGCTCGATATCGACGTCTTCGATCCGGTCGACGCCGATGCCCTGCAGCACGATCGAGGAGAGCAGCACGGAGTAGTAGTCAGATGACCGGCCGTCGGAGGTCGTCCACGGCAGGTCCTCGATCGGCCAGCGGCCGCTGCCGAAGGTTGCGACCGTGGCCCAGAATCGCCGGGTCAGGTCGTAGCGCAGCTGAAGCGCGCGAGCCAGCCGCTGCTGCTCTTCGTCGAGCAAGCCAA
Source organism: Streptosporangiaceae bacterium (assembly GCA_035606435.1). Classification (GTDB taxonomy): domain Bacteria; phylum Actinomycetota; class Actinomycetes; order Streptosporangiales; family Streptosporangiaceae; genus Chersky-822. The sequence goes on from DATNFM010000375.1 coordinate 2,100, forward strand.
GGACGCGGGTCCGCTCGGTGAAGAGGTCCGCGATGCCGTCCAACGCGACCACGGTGAAGTACAGGTAGGGACGCGCGTCCGCTACTCCGACCGGCTGCGGGCCCACGTCGGCGACGAACGCGACCTCAGGGGCTCCGTCGACGACCCCCCAGGTCCAACCGCATTCGAACAGCCGGCCGCGGTTATCCAGTTCCTCGGCTTCCTGACCAATACCGATGGTCAGTTCCTGCCGGAGGCCCGCCCGGATCTCAGCCAGGGAATCGAGCAGGTTTCTTAGCAAGATCTCGTTGGCGGTGCCCGTCTGGTTGATCATCTTGGCCAGCGCCACGCCGGGCGGGTCCTTCATGTCGAAGGTGTTCACGATGAAGCTTCGCAGCATGCCGACCATGGCCGCGGTCAGGCGCTGCGAGCACAGCCGTTCAATCTCGTCGATCTCCGCCAGCGCTTTCTGGCTTCGCAGGTCCTGGCGGTAAACGCGCAGGAATCCCAGCGCGGCCAGGCACAGCGAGATGGACATCGAGAAGGAATCGACAACGTGAAGCTGGGACTGCTCAGGTGCGATCTCGGCGTCTGGCTCGCTTTCGTCCGGGTCGAAATAGGTACCGCCAGAGAAATCCGGTGCGCCATTCACCACGTAGGTGCGCATGTAGTCGCCTACGTAGCCGACCAGCCGACGCGGGATGTCGATGGCGTTGCCGAGATCGCTCAGGTAGTCCTGAACGTCGTACGCGGTTTGATCGACTCGGTCAATCTTCAGGGTCGGGATGGCCGTGGCCGGATACAAGATCGTGAGAAGCTGCTCAGCGTCGCTGATGGAATTCCGGCCGTCGCGTCCGCCAAAATGCCACTCGCCCTTCAGCTGGGAGTAGCCGACGGTCGCGCGCCAGATCTCAAGTATCTCCCGGCGCGTCTGTATCTCCATGGTTCCCCTGGCCTGCTACCTGTCGCCGACTCTGTTACCTGCTACCTGCTACCTGCGATTCCCGTGGCTACGATCATACCCTCGTAACCCGGGCGCACCCCGGGTGAGGTCTCATTCATGTAAACATTCAAGCTATTGGCGCCGAACTTCTCCAAACACTCACGGACATCATCACCGGTGACCTTCAGCGCCGGGAACCAGGTGCCATCCACCTCGTATCCCAGCGACCCGGCCATAAAGGCGGCGGCGAACGGAGCACCGACCTGGAGGGCACCGACGAACCGGCCGATAGCCTCGCGGAATTCCGTGAATTCCTCTGTGATCGATTCGGCGACGAAGAACATGGTGCCTAGCTGCCATCTCGCCCGCGGCAATTCGAAGACGCTCTGCCGCTTGACTCCGGCTAGGTCGTGATCGCCGAGACAGGCTGCCTTGAGCTGCTGGCGTGGCTCGCTGATCCGATCATAGCCTGCGTATCCTTGCAGCTGGCGCCAGAACGGCTGCCAGGCCCAGGGAGACCTGTCCTCCCTGATCTCCTCGCCGAGCCAGCTCACGTTGCGCGGCGAGTAGTCAGTGAGCTGGATGTGATCAGCCCACGGCAGCATCAGCAGGGCCGGATAGAGGTTAGAGCCGGACCCGACGTCAATGGCGCATTGAGCGCGGTCCCGTTCAGCGAACGCCTCGATAAAGAACAGGCTCACCCGCTCGATGATTTCCTGATCTTCCGCTTGCACCGATTTATAGTTGTGGGCGTAATATTCCTCGGACGAGAAGTCAGCCCAGGGTGCTTGCGCGTTGCGCACGCGTGCATCGACCATGGATGGCAAGGCTAGCTGAAGATCATCGGCTTGGTGCCCGGTTTCGGTGTGTCCGGTTTCGGCATTGCGCGTTAACCACGATGCGCTCGCACTACGATCTAGCATTGGACCCCTCCGGGTCTGCCAATCGGCTCGACCCCCGGTACCAGCAGACCAAGCCATAGCATCCGAAGGCAACCCCGCACCCAGGGCACAACCCCAGTTTACAGCGCAGAACAACGGCTCGACAGACCCAATCCGGGGTCAGGTTAGACAGATTTTTGCTGTCGAGCGAGCCGGATGCGCGAATGGTCAGTGTACGACATAAGCACGTCCTCCGTCGCCCGACCCTACTTCACCGGAACCAATCGGCCAAATGGGGCACCAGGTGGATGATTCTCTTATAAGTGGGCAGAGCCGCCATTAAGTCCCAGAACGTCCGCCTTCGAACTGCGGTCGGACTCGAGGGCCTCGCGCGGGAACTCCCGGCGAACCGGGTGATCTCGGCGTCCTCGTGAAAGATGCCCGCATAATTGCTGTTCGAATGCCAGGCCAATTTTCAGGTAAATATAGCTCGGGAGGGTGCCAGCATCGCGCGTGGTGACCGATAATTTCCTATAGGGGCGGCGAAAGATCGGGTGATATCCATGCTGGAAGGCGGCTCGGCGTCACACACGCGCGAGCAATACGGACCTTGGTCACCGAGTCAGGTCCGCACGGCTACATCGTGGCCGACTCGAAGGGATCAGCCGGTCAACGTCGCCTTGTCGCCGACGGCCGACCATCTCGCGTTGTCTATTGGCCAGCAGCTTAATGTCTGCCCGGTCTCGGGTCTTTCCTTAGGCGAGCCCGCGGCCCGGCTGTCCTGTGCGCTGACGCCCGGCCTGACGTGGTCGCCGGCCGGCGACAAGCTGGCATTCAGGGATGAGGACGGCCGGTGCCGGCTGCTCGATCTCTCCCGCGTGGACGCTCGACCGGGCGGCGAAGCGATCATGGAACTCGGCGGCGGCAGCGCGATGGCGTTCGCGCCGGACAGCGACCGGCTCGTCACCTTGACGCCCTCTCTGCCCGGCCGGATGGCGCTGACGCTCTTCGGAACAGACCGCAAGGCCGTCTGGGAACGGGTCCTGACCAGGAACCGGATGTCCAGCAACCGGGCCGAAGGGGTGAAGCTGGCCTGGTCGCCAGACGGAACGCGCCTGGCCTGCAGTACCGGAACGCCGCTGATCTGGCTCATCGACGCCGCCGACGGCCACGTGATCACGCAGTTCCCCATTCACACCAAGACCGTCACCGGTCTGAGCTGGATGGACGATGAGCGAATCGTCTCGGCCTCCGAAGACGCGACGATGCAACTGTGGCGACCCGACAGTGTCACTCCGCCGACCGTCGTGGAGACGATCCCCGCCGCGGGAATGATCTTCATCAGAGAAGAAGGCACGGCACTGATCTGGTCGGCCAGCGGGGAATTGTTCGCCTGGTCCATGACCGATGATCCGGTCCAGCTCTGGGACCGGCAGCCGCCCAAGCGAAGCGTGGCGGCGCACTTCACCAGGTTGTCGCTGAGCGCCGCCCCGGGCCTGCTTAGCCTGGTCGACGCCGGGTCGATCGAGCTGATCTTGATCAAGGACTGGAATCACACCGCGAGCACGCCGGCCAGGACCACCACCTACGCCAACGCGAAGGTGCTGTTGCTCGGTGACTCTGGGGTCGGCAAGTCGGGCCTGGCGATGGTGCTCGCCGGCAAGGAATTCCAGGCTACGGAGTCGACGCACGGCCGCCGGATCTGGCGATTGCCGGCAACCGAGGAGGCGGACGCCTCTGGCGGCGACCGGGAGGTCATGATCTGGGACCTGGCCGGCCAGCCTGGCTACCGGATCGTGCATCAGCTGCATCTCGACGGAGCCGCGCTGGCGCTCATCGTCTTCGACTCCAAGAACGAGACCGCGCCGCTGCTCGGCGTCCGGCACTGGGCCAGGGCGGTCAGGCACGCCCATCCGATCACCTCGGGCGGGTTGCCGGCATTCCTGGTCGCGGCGCGGATCGACCGCGGCGGCAGTTCCGTCTCCGCGGAACGAATCAAGCAGGTCATGCAGGAATTCTCGATCGATCAGATCTTCCAGACCAGCGCGAGGGAGGGCACGGGCACCGATGAGCTCCGCTCGCGCATCTTCGGCAAGCTCGACTGGGAGCAGATCCCCAAGATCACTTCGACCGCGCTCTTCGCCGCGATGAAGCAGTTCGTGGTCGACCAGAAATCGTCAGGCAACCTTCTGACCCCGCTCAACGACCTGTGCCAGGACTTCCAGTCGACCGTGCCCAGCGGAAAGCAGATGCTCGATGACGAGCAGGCCATTTTCGGTGACTCCCCCGAGCCACCGCCGACCGGCCTCAGCGCCGTGTTCGAGGGGTGCGTAGCCAGGCTGGAGTCGGCCGGCGCGGTCAAGCGGCTTAAGTTCGGCGAGCTCATCTTGCTCCAGCCCGAGTTGCTCGACGCCTACGCCAGCGCGATCGTCAATGCCGCCAGGGATGAGCCGGACGGGCTCGGCAGCATCACCGAGAGCCGGGTCATCGACCTGAAGTTCCACGTGCCCGTAGCGGAGAGAGTGCCGAACCACCAGCAGGAGCGGCTTCTGGTCCTCGCCACGCTCGAGGAGCTAATCCAGCATGAGCTGGTACTGCGCGAGCCCACCGGGGACGACAGTGCCCAACTGGTCTTCCCCTCCGCTTACCGGCGCGACCTGCCCGCCTACGAGGCGCCGAAGGGCGATGGCGTCGTGTTCAGGTTCGAAGGACCGATCGACAATGTCTACGCGACGCTGATCGTCCGCCTGACCAGGAGCGATAGGTTCAAGCGGATAGATATCTGGCAATCGGCGGCGCGATTCGCCGCCGAAAGCGGGGAGTGCACGATCTGCCTCACCTCTGACGGCGAAGGCAAGGGCGAGCTGAGGATCGGATATAACGCGGTGCCGCCCATGCTGCGCGTGCAGTTCGAGTCGTTCGTTCACACGCATCTGAACCGCTGGGCCACCAACGATACCGTGACCAGGGAACGGCAGTTCTGCTGCCCGGACGACAAGACCGGCTTCACCTCCGAGCAGGTGGAGCAGCGGCGCAAGCGTGCGTACGACACCATCCTGTGCCCGGTCTGCGAGACCAGGGTCTCACTGCGCGATGAGTATGAGACGACCACCGGCACCGATCACGTCACGGCCGCGATGGACGCTTCGGCCGACCGTGGCCGCGATTTCGAGGCCGCGTCCACGGTGATGCGAGGCAAAGAGGCGGTCGCCGAGTTCGACGTGTTCCTGTGCCATAACTGGGTCGACAAGCCCGCCGTGCGAGAGTTGGCGCGGCAACTGCGCGAGCGCGGCGTCCGGCCCTGGCTCGATGAGCAGGAACTGCGGCCCGGGCTTCCGTTCCAGTCGCTGATCGAACAGCAGATAGTCAACATCCCGGCCGCCGCCGTCATCGTCGGGTCGCAAGTCGGCCCCTGGCAGGACCAGGAGCTGAGGGCATTCCTCAACGAATTCGTCCGGCGAGGCTGCCCGGTGATCCCTGTGCTGCTGCCCGGGTGCACCGGGATCACCGAGATTCCGATGTTCCTCAAGTCGATGACCTGGGTGGACCTTGGCAGGGAACACCCGGATCCGCTCGATCAGCTGGTGTGGGGCATTACCGGCCGACATCCAGGTGATCAGTGAGCGGACCGGTTCGCCTAGCGTTAGCGGATGGACCTTGAGATCAAGCCGCTCGACGCGGAACTCTGGCCAGCGCTTGAGGATCTTTTCGGGCGATCCGGTGCCTCGAACGGCTGCTGGTGCATGTACTGGCGCATCGGGCCGAAGTATCACGACCGGCCGCGCGAGCGGAACAAGAACGAATTGCGGGCCCTGGCCGACGGCCCGCAACCGCCCGGGCTGCTGGCCTTCGACGGGCCGCAAGCCGTCGGATGGTGCGAGGTAGCGCCACGAACCGACCTGGAGTGGCTCGCGCACGCGCGGCACCTTCAGCCGGTCGATGACCTGCCCGTCTGGTCGGTGCCGTGCTTCTATACCCGCCGGACGCACCGCGGACAGGGTGTCGTGGATGCTCTGATACCGGCCGCGATCGACCTGGCGGCGGCCGCGGGCGCACCCGCTCTTGAGGCGTATCCGGTCGACACGACCGTCCGGGGACACACAGGCAACCTCTATACCGGCATCGCCTCGACCTTCGCCAGGCACGGCTTCGAGGTGGTGGCTCGCCGCAAGCAAGATCGCCCGGTGATGCGACGGATCATCGCGATCAGCCGGTAGCCGAGATCAGCCCGGGCGCCTCGAGCTTGGCGCGGATCTGCTCGGCCTGGGGAGCGCCGACTTCGGTGTACCTGATCAGCGCCTCCCGCCAGTGACGGCGAGCCCGGCTTTGCGTGCCGCTGGCGGCATAGACGCCCGCTAGTCCCTCATGGGCACGGGCCTGCTCGTATTTCTCCCCGGCCCGGCTGGCCAGGCTGAGCGCAGCCGCGTGCTGGTCCCGGGCATCGGCGAGCCGACCGGTGGCGAGCAGTACCTCGCCGAGGCCGTTGCGCGCCAGCGCCTCCCTGGCCACATCGCCGACCCGGCGGCTCAAGGCGAGCGCCTGCCTGAGGTTGTCGGCTGCCTGCTCATGCCGTTCCTGCCTCAGCTCGGCGATCCCTAGGCTGGCCAGGGTGTCGGCCTCGGATGTCCGGTCGCCAAACTGGCGCCAGAACACGAGCACCTCGGCGAGCTTGCTGGCGGCCTGCCGGTAGTTGCCACGGTTAAGCTCGACCTCCCCGAGGTTGGTGAGTGCACGCGCCTCACCGCCCTTGTCACCCGCGGCCCGGCTCAGCTCAAGAGAGCGCTGCAGGTAATCCGCTGCCTGTGAGTGACGGCCCTGGCGAATCGCGGCGAAGCCGAGATTGCCGAGTGCCCTGGCCTCCCCGACTCGGTCGCCCAAGCTCGAGTACAGCGCGCTCGACTGGTGGAAGAAATCGACGGCCTGCTCTGGCCTGCCTTGCAGCAGTTCGGCGAGACCGAGATTGGCCAGCGCCCTGGCCTCGCCAGCCTGGTCACCCGACTGCCTGAGCAGCGGCAGCGCCCGTTCGTGGTAAGCGACGCTCGACTGGTAGCGGCCTTGCCGCAACTCGACGCCGCCCAGATTCAGCAGGGCGGCCGCTTCTGCCGCCTTGTCACCGGTGGCGCGGGCAGCGCCGAGGGCGTTGTCGTACACGAGGATCGCATCGGCAAACTGCGCCGAGGTATCGAGGTAGCGGTGCAGCAAGGCCGCCATCGCGATCGCGTGGCCCGGCCAGCCGTGGTCGGCCGCGAACACCGCGACCGCGACCAGGCTGGCTCGCTCGGCATCGAGCCAGGCCACCGCTTCGGCTTCGCTGCCGAAGGCGGGGGGCTGCGCCTTGGACGGGGTTATCTTCGGCCGCCGATGGCCTTCGGCCGGAAAGGCGAGGTCCATGGCCAGCGCGCAGGCATAGAGGTAGAAGTCAAGCAGCCTGGTCAGGGCGTCGTGCCTGGCCTGGCCGGTCTCGGTCTCGGTCTCGCCGGCGAGTTCGACCGCGTAGCTGCGCAGCAGGTCGTGCATGTCATACCGGCCACCCTCTGCTCGCTGGATAAGAAAGCCGCTGGCCAGCGCCTCCAGCAACCGCCCGGCCTGCCCGGGCATCACGTCGGCCAGCGCCGCCAGTACGAACCGGTCCAGGCTGAGGCCAGGGTGCAATCCGGCCAGCCGGAAGGCGCGCGCCGATGCCGGCTCCAGCCGCTCATAAGACCACGACAGCGCGGCCCGCACGTCCGAGGCCTGATCGCCGTCGTCGGCGAACACGTCGAGACTCTGCTGTTCGTCGACGTCCGCCGCGATCGCTTCCAGCGGGAGGTCAGGCATCATCGACGCCCTGGCCGCGATCACGCACAGCGCGAGCGGCAGCCGGGCGCAGGACTTGATCAGCCGTGCGACCGCCTTGGGCTCAGCGGCCAGCCGTTCCTCGCCGAGCCTGTGCCGCAGCAGCTGGCGGGCTTCTGCGCCGGTCAGCACGTCCAGGACCATCAGCCTGGCGGCCTCCCTGACCGCGAGGCCGGTGAGCTGATTGCGGCTCGTCACTACGACGCGGCACGTGGCCGCGCCCGGCAAGAGCGGCCTGACCTGGGCCGCGTCGCGGGCGTTATCGAGCACGACGAGCATTCGCCTGCCGGCCAGCAGGCTGCGGTACAGGCCGAGTTGCCCTTCCTGGGTGGCGGGCAGCGCCGAGGCCGCGACGCCAAGTCCGTCGAGGAAGACGCGGACCGCGTCCCCGACCGTTAAAGGCGTGCCCGATGGGTCGAAGCCGCGCAGGTTGACATAGAGCTGCCCGTCTGGAAATTCTGCGGCTACCTGTTGGGCCCACTGCACGGCCAGCGCGGTCTTCCCTACGCCCGCCGTGCCGCCGATCGCGCTGATCACGGCAGTGCCACCGGGGTCGTCGAGCAACTCCGACAAGGCGGAGAGCTCATCTCGCCGACCGGTAAATCCCGGCACCGCGATCGGCAGCTGGCGCGGTACGACCCGCCCGCCCGCCTCGGCGGGGGTTGACAGGGGGTCGCCCCCCTTGCTGCCGACGCCGCGGGCCACCCGGCGTCCGGCCAGGGCGATGAAGTCCGCGCGGGCCGTACCAGCCAACTCGAGCGCGTCGGCCAGCCGGTAGAGCGAATCTCGATAGGGCCACCGGGTCCGGCCGCGCTCCAGATCGCTGATCGTTCGGATGCTCAGGCCTGACCAGCGGGCCAGTTCCTGCTGGGACAGGCCGGCCGATCGGCGGCAGGCCCGCAGCCTGGAGCCGAAATCCTCGCCGTCATCGCCCATGCCTGGCCTTACGTCGCGCAATAAGTTATCCGGCGCCCATACCGCTATGAGCGATATGTCGTTCGTGCCGGTGGCATTTACGGGAGTTCGGCTTTGTGTCGGCAGACACCAACGGCGCGGTGCCCGGACGGTCGTCCGGAGACCGCACTGTGACCGTGCAGCCGAACCGGATGCCATAATTCGGGTAAAGCAGATCCGCGTGTCAAAGGGGATGACAGTGCGTATTGCCCGAACACGATGGCTAACCGCCCTAACTGGCGCCGTCGGCCTGGCCTTGACCGGCCTGACCTTCGCTCCACCGGCGACCGCCGAGGTCGCGGTGCCGGCGCTGACCGGCCAGGCCTGCCTGGTCGGCACCTGGCGCGACGACGGCGGGACGACGGCGGCGACCTGGCAGGGCCACCTGGTGAACATGCACGGCGGGCGCGGCGATATCGATCACATCGTCAAGTCAGGCGCCGACCGCGACGTGTACGGCTCGAAGGCCCGGCCTCTGCGGGGCACTTTCCGGCACCACACGCTGTACGAGGTCATCCGCGGCACGAACAAGTTCACGCTCCGGGCGGTCAAGCACACCAACAAGGTGCGCTGGGTCGAACACGGCTGGACCGCTCACAGCACGAACACGTTCACCTATCGCGGGCACAAGTTCGCCGGGGCCTTCACCCGGCGGGGCACCTTCACGTTCACCTACAGCTGCTCCGCTCACAAGCTGGTCCTGCGACAAGGCACGAGTTACGTCGACACCGAGACTCGCATCAGCCGTCCGCCGTCCTAGGCGAACCGATTGGCCGACCAACCTCCTATTACCTTCGCGCTGTTGCTCAGGCAACTGCGGATGGACGCGGGGCTGACGCAGGAAGAACTCGCGACCTCGGCCCAGGTGAGCCCTCGCTCGGTTAGTGATCTTGAGCGCGGCATCACGCTGACGGCGCGCAAGGAGACGGCCAGGCTGCTCGCCGATGCGCTGAGCCTGACCGGGCCAGAGAAGGCTGAGTTCGAACTCGTGGCCACTGGCCGGGGAACGGCGAACCGTTCCCTGGCCTGGCGCGCGGCGGTACGGGCGGCGACCGAGCCGGCCGGGCCGGCCGCGCCTGGCGCTGCCCTGGCCCTGATGCTGTCCGAGGCCTACCAGGCCGCGCTGCCGCGGTCGATCCTGGCTGAGGGCGACGCACCCGCGGGCATGCGGTTGCCGACGCTGGCGCAGGGATATGAGGATCCGGATTTCAGGGTGCGGCAGGTGGTCGGTGACGACTGGCCCTCGGATGAGGCGTGGTGGTCCCAGGCTCCGATCCACTCGAAGCTCACCGAATACCTGACCGAAGCCCTCCGTACGCCGGAGGCGACCGCCGCTCCGCTGGTTGTGCTCGGCCATCCGGGCGCGGGCAAGTCGGTGCTGACCAAGGTGCTGGCGGCTCGGCTATCGCCAGACGAATTCATTCCGGTCAGGGTCGTGTTGCGGGAGACGCCGGCCGAGGGTGAGATCCAGGATCAGATCGAATACGCGATCCGCGCGGCCACGGGCCTGAACGTCAACTGGCCCTCGCTCGTCCGCGAGGCGAGACCGGCGGTGCCGGTGGTGCTATTCGACGGCTTCGATGAACTGCTGCAAGCCACCGGCCTGAGCCAGTCCGACTACCTGGCGCGGGTGGCGCGCTTCCAGCAGCGAGAGGCCGATCAGGGCAGGCCGCTGGTGGCCCTGGTAACCAGCCGGGCGGCCGTAGCCGACCGGGCCCGCTATCCGCGCGGTGCGCTGGTGACCCGCCTTGAGCCATTCCGGTCCGCCCAGATCACGGGCTGGGTGGACCGCTGGAACCAGCTCAATGCCGAGTATCTGGCCGATCGCGGACTGGCTCCGCTGCCGGCCGAAATCGTCGCCCGGCACCAGGCACTGGCCTGTCAGCCCTTGCTGCTGCTGATGCTTGCGCTCTACGACGCCGACGCGAACGCGCTCCAGCGAGCCGACGCCAGCGGTCTGGCTGGCGCTCTCGATGAATCGGCCCTGTATGAGGCACTGCTTACCTCGTTCGCCGCCCGCGAGGTAGCCAAAGCCGGGGCCGGCTTGCCGACCGAGGAGATCGCCCGCCGGGTTGAGGAGGAATTGCAGCGGCTCTCGCTGGTGGCCTTCGCCGCGATCAACCGGCATCGCCAGTGGGTGACCGAGGCCGAGCTAGACGCCGACCTCACCGCCCTGCTCGGCCCGGCCGCGACGTCGACGAGTCACTTCAGGACGCCGATCACGCACGCCGGCGTCGCGCTCGGCCGGTTCTTTTTCATCCAGAGAGCCCAGGCCGTCCGCGACGGCAACCGGCTCGCGACCTTCGAATTCCTGCATGCCACCTTTGGCGAATACCTGGCCACACGCCTGGCCATTCAGCTCATCGCCGACCTTCCGAATCAGCGTCCGGCGCTCGCGGTCGGACCGGCCGTGATCGGCGACGATCTCGCCTTTGCCCTGCTGTCCTACGCGCCGTTGTCGTCCCGGCAGATCCTGCGCTTCGTGCGGGGCACCGCCGCTCGCCTGATCACCGACGAGCCGGCCCGCCAGCGGCTCGCCGACCTGCTGATCGAGTTGCACGCCAGAACCACGAACCGGTCAGAGCACCGGTACGCCAGCTACCGGCCGACGCCGCTCGCGGTCGCGGCCAGGCACGGGATCTACAGCGCGAACCTGGTCTTGCTCATCGCCAGCCTCGCCGGAAAAGTCACGGCCAGCCAACTCTTCCCCGAGTCGGACGACCCGCCAGGAGCGTGGCACCGCAAGGCCCTGCTGTGGCGCTCCGCGCTCACCGAACCGGTCTGGACCGAGCTCGCGTTCGCGCTGAGCGTCAGGCACCTGCGCGACGGAATCCGCCGCGACCTGGCGGTCAGGCTGGCCGCCGACCCGCCCGAGCCGCGGGAGCCGGTAGACCCGTACTGGCTGTACGTCAGCCCGGCGAGCCAGTCAGATGACGAGACGGTCCACTGGTCCAGGCCCTACTGGGACCAGATCAGCCACAAGATGGACGTCTGTTGCGGCACCAACGACTCGGTGATCCTGCACGCGCTTGAGCCGGTACTCAATCACATCGGTGCGACGGTGGCCACGTTCCTGCGAGATGACGGCGCTTCCTCCTCGGCCGCCCACGACCTGGTCAGCCTCTGGTTGTCGAGCACGCTGAGCACCGATGCCGACCTGCGCGGGCTGTACCGCCGGTGCGTCGATCACCTCCAAGCCCAGTCCACCTGGGATGACCAGACCCAGCACAAGGTAAAGACCCTCATCTTGAGCTGCCTGCGATCAGACGCAGACCGCCTGCCGGCGGAGGAAGTAGCCGCCCTGAACCGCATCCTCGCCTAGATACCAGTAGCGCCACTTACCACGGACCGCGACGTCTTGCCACGGATTCTTCACTCGCAAAAGCCGCGTATCCGTACAAAATTTGTCCAGAATCCGTGGCAAGACGTCGCCAGGCGTGGCAAGTCGTCATTATCCGTAGCAAGTGGCCACCCGCACGCGCGCTCGCCGCACGCGGACCGGCTGCCGGCCGAGGAGGTGTCTAACCCGGTAAAGACGTCCGGACGCGGCGCTGACCCCTAGCCGCAGCAATGGCTGCCACAAAGTCACATTCACCCGCGGGGGTCGGGCGGTCTGACCGCTCGGGTGAACTGTTCTAGCCAGAGTTGGCTGGCTTCGGTGACTCTGGGCGGTATCCCCAGTTCGCCGAGCAGGTCGGCGGCGGCGGCCATTTCGTGAGAACGGCGCAGGGCGTGCTTGTAGCTGCCGGTTTCCATCCGGTCCACAGTGCTGGCGTCGGATGCGACCAGTTCGGCGGCGATATGCTCGCGCAGCCAGTCTTCGCACCCGGCCGATCGAGCCGCCAGCAGCGCCTCGATCACGGCGGCGGCCATTCCCTTGTAGAACACGCTGCGGAGCAGTTTTCTGGTCGCGGCCGTGCCGGCCGGACCCTCCAGTACCTGAATGGTCGCCCCGCCTTCGGCCAGGACGGCACTGGCTCGCTGGGCGCCCGGCCCGGACACGAGCATCGGCACGCGGTGACCGGCCCCCGGCACCGGGGCCATGATCGCGATGTCGGCGAACGGGACTCCAGCGGTCGAGGCGACCTCGGCGAGCCGGACCTTGGCCCCGGCCGTCGCAGTGTTCGCGTCCGCGTAGACGACCGGGTTGGCGCCGGTATCGGAGGCGACCAGCCCGGGCAGCGACTGGCGCAGCGCGTCGTCGGCGGCCGCTGCCGTGGTCAGGCTCAGCACCAAGGCCGCGCCGCGGCAGGCGTCGGCGTCGCTGCGGGCGGATTCGACGCCGGCCGGCGCGGGCACCACGGGGTCATAACCGCGAACCCGCAGGCCTGCTTCGGCTAGGCCGGCCGCGATCAGCGAACCGGCCTCGCCCAGGCCGAGCACGGCGACGACCGGCCGAACTGCGGCGGCTCCCCCGTTCACTTGGGCTGATCCACGCTGACGGGCGGCGTGCCGTGGGTGTGGAAGCTCTCGATCGTCTTCAGGCCCCAGGCCTGGCCCTTCGCACGCTCGGCGAGCGTCCACGAGATCGGCCGCCAGTCCGGCGCCATCACCAGCCGGGCTCCGGCATTGCAGAGCTCGATCCGGTTCCCGCCCGGCTCCCAGATGTAGAGGAAGAACGTCTGCTGGATCGCGTGCTTATGCGGTCCGGTTTCGATGTGGATGCCGTTCTCCAGCATCACATCGGCGGCCCGCAGTATGTCCTCCCTCGTGTCGGTAGCCATCGCGAGGTGATGCAGGCGACCATTGCTGCCGGTCCAGTCGCCGGTGTAGACGAGGTCGTAGCCCTTGTCGGAGACGTGGTACCAGACCGCGGACGGGGCGCCGTCGTCGAGCACGATCTGCTCGGTGAGCCTGGCCCCGACCACCTCGGGCATGAAGCGGGCGATGGTGCCGACATCGGCCGCGAGGTAGTTCACGTGGTCGAGCCGCCGGACGTTCGCGCCCCGGCCGGGAAATGGCGCCGCCTGGTTCTTCAGGGCCGGTCGCCCGCCCTCGGGCGGCTCATACCATTCGCTCTCCCAGTAAATCCCCAGCTCATGGCCGTCGGGATCGCGAAACAGATAGGTCGGCCCGATTCCCTGCGGACCGTCGACCCAGCCGATCCCGTAGCCGCTGGCCTCGATGATCTTGACCCGCCGGGCCAGCGCTTCCGGTCCGGCCGCCCGCAGCCAGGTGATGCCGATACCTGGCTGATCCGCCTCGACGACGGCGACCGTGAATCGCTCGTAGTCATCCCAGGTGCGGACGTAAGTAGTGCCACTCTCGCGGGCGACCTCGGACAGGCCGAGCAGCCGGACGAAGAAGTCGACCGTCTGCTCGGGAACCTGGGTTCGCAGCTGCACCGCGGACACGTGGGCGATGTCGCGGCTTCGTTCGACTGGCATCTACGCCTACCTCCTGCTCTTCCTTCAAAGATCCACGGCTGTGTCGGCACTAGCTCTTTGCGAGCGTGGTGAGGGACTCGATCACGCTGGTGATGTGATCGCGCATTGCCGCCTCGGCCTGGGCGGAGTCCCTCGCGGCGATCGCGGCGACGATGCGCTCATGCTGCGCGAGCGAGACGACCGGCCGCCCTGGCACCAGCGAGAGCATGAACTGGTGACGCACCATCTGCGCGCGCAGCCGCTCGATGATGCCCGTCGCCGTCTGGTGGGCGGCGATCCGGCGGATGAGCGAGTGCAGCCGGGCGTTCGCGTCGCTGTAGCGGGCCAGTTCGGCCGCGGCGATTGCCTCGCGCATCTGCCTGATGATCTCCTGCAGTTCGTCGATGTCGTCGCTGGTCGCGCGCTGCGCCGCCCTGGCCGCCGCCAGCCCTTCGAGCATCCCGCGCACTTCGGTGATCTCGATGGCCTCGTCGAGCGGGATGACCCGGACCCTGGCGCCCCGGTGCCGTTGCACGTCGACCAGGCCCTCGCTGGCCAGCACCGGGATCGCGGCCCGGACGGCGAACCGGCTGCAACCGAAGCGCTCGCACAGGTCCACTTCCACTAGCCGCTGGCCGGCGACGAACTCTCCGGCCAGGATGGCGCCGCGCAACTCGTCGAGTACGGCGGCCTCATCGGCCATGATCAGCTTCCCCCGCCGGACTGACCGTTTGGGTCTTCGGCGCGCACATACCGAACACCGAGCCGGTCGAGCAGCGGTCGCAGGTCGTACCGGTCCAGGCTCAGCTCGCCCGCGGCGAACGCGGTCCGCGACAGGCTCTCCTTGGCCTCCCGCTCCCGGCTGGCATCGACCACCTCGGTGGCCCGCAGCCGGGGCACCACGACCACGCCGTCGTCATCGGCGATGACCACGTCGCCCGGCGACACGACCGTGTTGCCGATGACTATCGGAACGTTCACCGACCCGGCGGTCGCCCGTACCGTCCCCTGCGCGCTGATGGACCGTGACCAGACCGGAAAGCCGGCTTTCGCGATCGCCGCGACGTCCCTGATGCCAGTCGTGGTGACCACGCCGGCCGCGCCCCTGGTCACAAGCGCGGTGGCGATCAGCTCGCCGACGTAGCCGTCGCCGCACGGCGACGTGGTGGTGATTACCAGCAGGTCACCCGGCCCGACCTGCTCGATGGCGACGTGCACCATCAGGTTGTCGCCCGGCGGGCACAGCACGGTGATGGCGGTCCCGGCCGCGGCAGCGCCGACCCAGGCGGGCCGGAGCCGGGTGCCCAGCAGCCCGGTGCGGCCGCCGGCCTCAAAGACAGTGGCCACGCCGAGACGGCCGAGCTCGACGACCGCCGCGGCATCGGCCCTGGGCGGATCGACCACGACCACCGGCTTCACACCGCACCCCCGCTCACCAGGTCCGTACTGACCGCCAGCATCGCCCTCACGCCAGTACCGGACTGACCTGCGGGAAGACCCGCTGATAGGCCTCCGCATAGGCAATGGATTTCGCTCCGCCGTTGCGCACGGCCTGCACGCCGCGGCGTTCGGCCAGGTCGTGGTAGTAGCGGATCATGTACTCCTGGGAGCGCATCTGGTTCATGGCCGCCAGCTTGCGATCGAACACCGAGGTGATGTCGACCAGAACGTCCGGCATGAACTGGCACATCTCCGGCTGATGCGGCTCGAACCGAAACACCGGCGGCGCGCCCAGCGGCGGATGAGCCGACTCGCGGCCGAGCGCCTGCGCGACCGCCCGGGCCTGGATCGTCAGGTCGGCGGCGGCCGGGTGATCGTAGTTGTACGGATCGACGACCGAGTGAGTCAAGATCACCTCGGGCTGGATCTCCCGCATGATCTCGGCCAGTTCAAGCAGGATCTCTTCGCTGCGGGGCAGCGGGTAATCGCCCTTATCGAGGAAGCGCATGCTGGCGCCGAGCACGCCGCCAGCCGCCTCCGCCTCGGCCTGCCTGATCTCTTTCACCCGGTCCAGGGTCATGCCGGGCTGCTTCCAGGCGCCTGGTGACTCGCCTCGTTCGCCGTAGGACAGGCATACGACGTGGGCGGAGCCTCCCGTCGCCGTGGTCAGCGCGATGTAGCCGGCCGCCCGCCAGACGAAGTCGGCCGCGTGCGCGCTGACGACGAGCAGGCGCTGGGCCGGGCGTTGCGGCCGGACCGGCCCCGACGGCTCGTGAGGGGCAGTCACGATCCCTCCGGGAACGGAGCGGCACCGGCCAGCAGCCGGCTGTTGGTCACGATCATCGTGGTGATCTCCTGATCGGCGAACCCGGCGTCGTGCAGGGCGTCAGCCATCAGCGCCAGCCCGTCTTCGACCGGGGGGTTGTGCGGCTGCCCGAGGTCGGTCGTCACGATCGTAGCCTCAGGACCCGTCGCCTTGATGTTCTTGACCATGCGGTCCCAGTCGTACTTGCCGGTGAACGGCGTAGTGAAGCAGCGCTCGAGGAACGCCCCCTGCTCGACCAGCGCCAGCTGGTCATCCAGTGAGAGGTCCTGCTGGGGGAACTCGGGGTGAGTGGCGATCACATGCCATACCCCGGCCTCGAACGCGGCGTCGGCGATCGCCCTGGTCTCGAACGCGCTCAGGTGCCCGGTCGCCACCACCAGCTGGTGTTTCGCGGCCAGCGCGAGTACCTCCCGAGTCTGCGGAAGCGGCCGCCCGGCCGAATCGAGCACCAGCACCGGGTCGGTGGTAATCCCCTGCGCGTCGAGCTCAGCCTGAAGCGCGAGCCACATCGGCGGCACGGCGCCCTTGGGCATCACTCCGTGCGACTCGCGGTGATTCACCGCGTCGACGGTCGGCATCCACAGCACCCGGGCGCCCTCGCGAGCCGCGATCTCGACCGCGATCGGGTTCATTCCGCCGACGGCGGCGTTGAGCGTCAGCGCGCCGATCGCGACGACTTCGCCATCCACGGCCTCGTTGACGACCGCGGCGCGCTCGGCCGTGGAGACGTAGTGCGACTTCAGCACGAAGCCTGCCAGTCCCACCTCGCGGCAGCGCCGGGCCAGCCGCAGGTCGGTCACCCGCCGTTCCATCACGTCGGGCGCGACGTGAACATGCAGGTCAAAGGCGCCGACGACCAGCTCACGGGCCCACTGCGTGGGCGTAGTCGTGCTCAGCACCGCTCAGCTCCGGCCCGCACCCGAACCCCTGCCGGCCCACGATCTTCAGTCAACACAGCATCTCCGGCCAGCACAGCAGACATGAACCACCTGACCAAGCCTTGTCGCCAGCGTTGTCACGCATATTGGCGACAATTTATCCGCCAACTTCGGCAACGATAGAGCTGGAATTGTCCCGGGTCAACCCACCACCCCCTCCATCCGAAATAGATAAGTATCATTTTGTATATTTTATAAGTATTTTCAAGGTAAGGTGCTTTTGCGGGGTGCCGGTTGCCGGGATTGTGGTATCGATGCGGGCGGTTGCGCCGGAGAGTTTGCCCGCGCGGGCGGCAGCAAGTCCCGATCCCGAGATTCCGTCGGTTATGCCCCGGTTTTCGGGGCCCGCACCCACCTGCCGCCCGTTCGGGCGCACGTCCCCCCGGCTGCGGCGCACTTCCCCATGATTCGGGCGCACTACCCCATGGTTCGGGCGCACTTACCCGTGATTCGGGCGCACTTACCCATGATTCGGCGCACTTACCCCTGATTCGGGCGGTCGCAAATCACCATAAGGACGACAAAAGCACGGCGCAATCATGGGTAAGTCAGCGCAATCATAGGGAAGTCGGCCCCAACCATAGGGAAGTCGGCCCGAACCAGGGGGAAGACATCCCGGGTACCGGCAGGCCGCGCCAGCGCACCGAACCAAGATCAACTCAACCCAAACCGCATCGCCCGATCATGAAGCCTGCCGCCGCGGGCCCGTCCGGCACCGGACGCCGCCGCGCCCCGGCGCCCCACGCCCGCCCTCAGCCAGGTCGGCCAGACACGGGCGGGTCAGGCCAGACACGGGCGGTCAGGGGCAGGTTAGGCGCGAGGGAGGCCGAACAGGGGGCGGCACGGGTCGAAGCCGGTGATCTCGATGTCGGCGCCCTGGCCGCTGGCTAGCCATTCGTCCCGCTTCATCCTCAGGTGCACCATGACGTCGGGCCAGGACTCGGCTGGATCGCCGGTTCCGGTCAGGGGCTCCCGCTCGTGCAGGGTCTCGCCGTTCGGGCGATAGCCAAGAGCGGCCGACACTCCGAGCGAGGCCGCGTTGTCGTGCCAGGCGGAGGTGATCGCGGCCTGGGCTCCGAGGGGCCCGAAGGCCAGGGCGAGCACCGCGCGGCGCATCTCCTTGCCGTAGCCCTGGCCGCGGGCGGACCTGACCAGGTAGGAGGAGGTGTCGACCGTGCGCAGGGTCAGGTAGTTGTCGACGCCTTCGAGCTCCTGCACCCCGATCACCCGACCGCCCGAGCCCGAGCCCACACCAGAGCCCACACCCGCACGCGAGCCCGCACC
>DATNFM010000376.1:0-11557 GCA_035606435.1 Streptosporangiaceae bacterium
CGCGCAACCTGTCCTCGATGGCCGGGCGAACGGCGGCGATCCTGGGCATCACCTGCTCCGCCTCGGCCAGGTGCTCCAGCGCCCGGTCGAACACGACCCGCTCGCAAGACCCGGCCAGCCGGGCGAAACTGACCTTGCCGAAGCCCTCGTCACGGCACTCATGCATCGCTTCAAGCGCCGCTGCCAGCCGGTCCATCACCTCACCGGCACCAGGCGCGTCGACGCGCAGCAGATCCTTCAGCGAGCCGCCACGCAGGTGCTCGACCAGCGCCAGGTCGCAGTCGCCGAACGCACCGGTCCGGTCGAGTAAATACAGCTCGGGGACCCGGACGCCGAGCTCGGTCAGCAGCCCGTGCGCGGCCTCGAACAGGCCGGGCCCGCTGGCCTCGGAGAACGGATCTGCCCGCGGATCATAGGCCTGCGGCCTGGCACTCGGCGGCCACCAATTTTCACCCTGATCCCAGATATAACCGACCGCGGAAAAGCCGTCATCGAACGCGAGCCGGTAGACGCCCTTCTTGCTGCCGCCCGCAAGCCGACGAACGTCGGCGACGCGGCGGGCGGGGCCGAACGCGGCGCGGACGGCGGGAGCGAAGCGGGCGTGGGCCTTCATTCCCCCAGCATGTCACCCCAGCAGCTCGGCGAAGCGGTGCCGCACCTCCGCCGCGGTCTCGTCCGGCGGCGCGTTCCAGATGTCGGCGTTGAGGATCTCGACCTCGGCGTAGCCGTGGTACCCGGCGGCGCGCACCAGCCTGGTGATCGAGCGGAAATCGATGAAGCCGTCGCCGAGGTGCCCGCGGCCCAGCAGCACGTCGGCGGGCAGCGGCAAGATCCAGTCGCAGAGCTGGTAGCTGACGATCCGTCCGGCCGCCCGCTCGAGGTCGGCTGCCAGCCCCGAGTCCCACCACACGTGGTAGGTGTCGACTACCACCCCGACCGCGTCGGCCGGGAACTGCAGCGCCAGGTCGACGGCCTCGCCCAGCCGGGAGATCGCGCAGCGGTCGGCGCAGAACATCGGATGCAGCGGTTCGATCCCGAGCGTGACTCCCTCGGCCTGGGCGACCGGCACCAGCTCGCCGATCGCGTCGGCGATCATCCGGCGAGCCAGGCCAAGGTCCTTGCTGCCCGGGATCAGGCCGCCGGAGACCAGGATCAGGGTGTCGGCGCCGAGCGCCGCCGCCTCGCGCACCGCCGTCCGGTTGTCGTCGTGCGCGGCCGCCCGGGCCCGGGCATCCTGGTGGGTGAAGAACCCGCCGCGGCACAGGCTCGACACGTGCAATCCGGCCGCCCGGACCGTTTCGGCGCAGTGGGCCAGCCCGTAATCGGCGACCTGTTCGCGCCAGAGCCCGATCGCGGGAATGTCGTGCCGCACGCACAGACTGGCGGTCTCGGCCACCGACAGGTGGCGCACCGTCACCTGGTTCAGCGACAGCCGGTCGAGGCTGATCATGGCTGTGCGGCCCATCGCTCAGACGCTAGCCCTACGTCGATCAGCGCGCCGGCATTCCGGGCAAGCTCGTAGACCTTGCCCAGGTGCTCGGCCGACCGGCGCCGCTGGAACTGGCCGAGCATGGCGAAGTGCGGCTGCAGGCCGTTGAGCCAGGCCAGGAACGCGACGCCCACCTTGTAGTCGAACGTGGGGGGCTCGAAGATCAGGCGGCTCAACGGCACGGTCGGGTTCATCGCCGCGTCGTAGCCGGCCAGGTCGCCCCGGTCGAGCGCGGCCAGGGCGGCGGCGGCCGGGACCGTGATCGCCGCGAACGCGCCGAGCAAGGCGTCGCTGTGCCCGTGCTCATCGCCCTTGATCAGCTCGGCGTAGTGGTAGTCATCGCCGGTGTACAGCCGCACGCCGGGCGGCAGCCGTCGCCTGAGCGCGATCTCGTGACCCGCGTTGAGCACGGACAGCTTAGACGTGCTTGCCCGCCGCGATCGCGCTGGCCAGGCTCGTCTCCCTGGCGCTGGTGACCTGGGTGTCGAAGTACACCTGGACCGCCTCGTCGCCCAGTACCTCGTCCAGGCTGACCGACCAGCGGCCCAGGCCATGCCGCTCGGCGATCGCGCGCAGCTTGGGTTCGCTGCGGCCGACCAGGATCGGCTCGGGATAGACCGTCGTGCCATCCGGCATGACGACGCCGCCCTGCTCGCGGATCGCGAGCAGGGAGCGGACCAGGTGCTGCCGGTAGCCCATCCGGCCAGTGACCCCATTGACCGCGACTGTGATTGCCTTACGCTGGGAAAGCACTTTCCGAGATTAGGCTGAGGCCGGATCGCCGGTCAAGATCAGGAGCTTACGCGTGGTCACCCTGCAGGACGTCGCCGACCGGGCCGGGGTGTCGCTCACCACGGCCTCGCGGGTACTGAGCGATGGCCCGAGGCGGGTCGGCAGCCAGCTCGCCGACCGGGTGAACCAGGCCGCCTCCGAGCTCGGCTACACCGCGAACCTGCAGGCGCGCGCAGTCGCGACCGGCCAGTCCAACATGGTCGGCGTGGTCGTGCACGACATCGCCGATCCGTACTTCTCCTCGATCGCAGCCGGCCTGATCGAGGTCGCCCACCCCCGCCAGCTGCTGGTCTGCCTGTCCAGCACGCCCGGCGAGGACGGCGAGCGTGAGTACGTGGCGCTGATGCGAGCACAGCGGGCCCGCGCGGTGATCATCGTCGGAAGCCGCTCCACCGACTCATCCGCCGTGGCCGACCTGGCGAAAGAGGTCGCCGCGTTCATCGGCTCCGGCGGCCGGGCCGCAAGCGTAGGCCAGGACCTGCTCGGCATCGACACGATCTTGCCCGAGAACGCGGCCGGCGCCCAGGCCCTGGCCAGGGCGCTGGTGCCGCAGGGGCATCGCCGGTTCGCGGTGCTGGCCGGGCCGCGCGACCTGCTGACCGCGCGCGACCGGCTCGACGGATTCCGGGCCGGGCTGGCCGACTGGTCGGTCAGCCTCGCCGAGACGGACATCGTCCACGGCGCGTTCACCAGGGACGGCGGCTATGAGGCGATGAGCACGATCCTGGCCTCGGACGACCCGCTGCCCGACTGCGTGTTCGCGGTCAACGACGTGATGGCCGTCGGCGCGCTGGCCCGGCTCCGGGCGGCCGGCATCTCGGTGCCCGGCGACGTCGGTCTGGCCGGCTTCGACGATATC
Organism: Streptosporangiaceae bacterium; assembly: GCA_035606435.1. Taxonomy (GTDB): domain Bacteria; phylum Actinomycetota; class Actinomycetes; order Streptosporangiales; family Streptosporangiaceae; genus Chersky-822. The sequence continues at coordinate 3,141 of DATNFM010000376.1, forward strand.
TCGACCCTGCGGGACGTCTATCCGCCGCTGACCACCGTCAGGCTGCCGCTGACCAGGATGGGCGAGCTGGCCGCGAGCCTGATCCTCACCGACCTGCCGCCGGGCAAGCCGAGGGTGATCCCCGTCCCCGGCGAGGTGATACTCCGCGAGAGCACGACGAAGCCGCCGCCCGGTATTTGACCTCTTGCGCAGTACCGCATCGACGGGATACGTTGCCGCCAACTGGAAAGCGCTTGCCAACAGGCCCTCGCCATCCGCCCAAACCGGATCTTGCCCCAGCTTTCACGAGAGCGGACAATCCAGGCAACGCTTCAGAAATGAGGAATGGACATGAGCGAAGCAGCGCAAGTGCCGTTCACTGAGACGAAGGCGCCTGAGTCCGCGGACCGCTTGCATCGGGGTGCGCTGTCCCTGGTGGACATCTCGGCCTCGACGATGGCGAACATCGGCCCGGCCTACAGCTTCTTCTTCGGGTTCGGGTTCCTGGTCTTCACCGCGGGCGTCGCGGCCCCGCTGACGATCATCGTGGCGGGCATCGCGATCGCCTTCCTCGGCAACACGCTGGCGCAGTTCTCCCGCGCGCACCCGTCGACCGGCGGATTCATCTCATTCGTCGGCAAGACGTTCGGCGGCACCAGCGCCGTCACCACGGCAATCTTGTGCGGCGCCGGCTACATCATCGCGATCTCGTCGGTGCTGGCGATCTCCGGCGGCTTCCTGGCCAGCACGCTCCAGCACTACCTGCACTGGAACATTCCCTGGATCATCTTGTCGGTCATCCTGACCGGCGGCGCGGTGCTGATGACGATCCGGGGCGTCGGGGTCTCGACGAAGCTGGCCGGACTCTTCTTCGGCTTCGAGATGCTGGTGCTGATCATCGTCTCGATCGCGGCGCTGATCAAGAATGGCGGGCACCTGTCCCTGATCCCGTTCGAGCCGTCCCACATCACCAACGGCTTCACCGGACTGGCCGCCGGGTTCCCGCTCGCGATCTACCTGTTCATCGGCTGGGAGAACTCGGCCGCGCTGGCTGAGGAGACCGGCAATCCGCGCCGCAACGTGCCCAGGGCCGTGTTCCTGTCGACCGCGCTCATGGTCACCAGCTACGTGCTCTTCTCCTACGCGACCGTCTCTGGCTTCGGCTACAACGTCGCGAAGATCAGCAACCCGAACATCCTGCCGTTCATCACCCTGGCCCAGGGCATCCTCGCCAGCTTCGCGTTCTTCGCCTACCTGGCCGGCCTCACCTCGACGCTGGGCGTCCTGATCTCGGCGATCAACAGCCAGGCCCGGCTGATCTTCAACGCCGGCCGCGAGGGACTGCTGCCGAGCTGGATCGGCCGCGTCCACCCGGTCAGGAAAACCCCGGTCAACGCGCTGTTCGTGTTCACCGGAGTGGCCGGCCTCATCATCTTGGTCTGGGCGCTGCTGCACCTGCTCGGCGGGCATGCGAACTCGGGCAGCATGAACCCGGAGACGTTCTTCGTCGAGTCCTCCACGATGGGTACGATCCTGGTCCTAATCGTGTACTTCCTGGCGAACCTGGCACTGCCGTTCTACTACCAGCGCTACCTGCCTGACCAGTTCAACGTCGTCAAGCACGTGATCTTGCCGGTCCTCGGCATGATCGCGATCGGCGTGCCCATGTACTACCTGGTCAAGCCCGGCCAGGACCCGCCGTACAGCTGGTTCCCGTACCTGGCGCTGGGGATCGTGGTCCTCGCGATCGTCTACGCCTGGATCCTCAACCGCCGCGACCCGACCCTCGGCGAGCGGGCGGGATCGATCATCGCCGACGAGTGACAGGAGCTACCTCACGATGACTGACGCGGCGATCAGGCTGGCACACCCCTTTGACCCGGCCACGGACCTTGAGTTCCTGGCCGGACGGCAGATCCTGGCGGCGGCCGGCTTGCTCGCCGAGTCCGTCCGGTTCGCTTACTACGGCCTTGAGGAACCGCCCAAGCACGAAGTGCTCGGGCGGGACGCCGGGCAGCCCGACCGGCGGCTAAGGGCGTTCCTGATCGATTGGCCAGGCGCGGCCTGACCGACGTCACCAAGATCAGGACCTGTCCGCTGACAGCCGGCTCGTTGCGCCAATTGGCCCAGACAACCCCTACGGAAACGCCATCGTCCAGACCGTCACGCGATTGACCAGCGAGTCCGCAGCGGCAAGAAGAGCGGATTCCACGCGCGGACGTACCTGGCGAGTGATCAGCACCGAGAACGTCAACCGGTTCGGAAGGCCGACCGCCTACACGCTTTATCCAGAAGCCAATCCGGTTCTTCTCGCCGACCCCCGGTCCTCGGTGCACGCCAGGGCCGCATTTCCCGAGGCCAGAGGACTGGCCGGTGATGCCAGTGACCCGGTGCGGGTTCATGCTGAAGCCGACCGGGTTCTTCGGCCGCAATCCCACTCTCGACGTGCCGCCGGCCGACCGCTGCTGATCACCCGCCCGGGGTGGTGCGCCCGGCAGCTTCCAGCGGCAGCGTGGACGCGTCAGTACCCACGGCGAAGGGAGCGGCCAGTGAGCACGACCGTACACGTGGATGTAGACGACGAAACCCAGCGCGCGCTATCCGGCCTCGCGATCGGTGACGCCGAGGTTCTCGAGGAAGCCCTGGAACTACGCGAGGTGAACAGGGAAGACAGTGGCCTGGATGAGCGCAGCTTCGCGCTGGTCAAGATCGCCGCGCTGGTCGCGCTCGACTCGCCGCCGGCCTCTTACCTGTGGCAGATCTCCAACGCCATAGACGCGGGCGTCTCGCCGAGGGACATCCTCGGCGTGCTGCGCGCGATCGCACCTCAGGTCGGCGGACCGAAGGCGATCTCCGCCGCGCCAGAGATCATGGTCGCACTCGGACTGTCGCTGCCGAGCCAGGACATCTGAGATGTTCGCCCGACGACGCCCGCTGCTGCGCGCCGCCGTTGTCGGCGGCGGCGCGTATGTTGCTGGCAAGAAGATGGGGCAGCGCCAGGGCCAGCAGCAAGGCCAGGAGGGGCAGAGCGGGCAGAGCGGGCAGAGCCAGGCGAGCGTGCCTAGCCAGGCCACGTCCAGCGAGTCGGCCCAGCAAACGGTGTCTGACCAGCTGGCCAAGCTCAGCAGCCTGCACCAGCAGGGCGCGCTGAACGACGCCGAGTTCGCGACGGCGAAGGCGAAGCTGCTCGGCAGCTGATCGGTGCCGCTCTGACCGACGACGCGCGCTTGGCCGGCCGCCGCACCGGCCGGCCTTGCGACTCAACTGGAACGCGTTCTAGTTTGGGGCGATGAAATACGGCGTAGTGCTGTTCACCAGCGATCGCGGCATTACGCCGTCCCGGACCGCGCAAGCCGCCGAAGCGGCCGGGTTCGACTCTTTCTCGGTACCCGAGCACACCCATATCCCGGTTCGCCGCACGGCCCTGCATCCCGGCACTCAATCCAGCGAGCTGCCCGATGACCGGTACCTGCGGACGCTGGACCCCTGGGTAGCTCTGGCCACGGCGGCCTCCGTCACCAGCCGGATCAGGCTGGGCACGGCGGTGGCGCTGCCAGCCGAGCATGATCCGATCAGCCTGGCCAAGACCATAGCCTCGCTCGATCACCTCTCCGGCGGACGGGTAACGCTCGGGATCGGATTCGGCTGGAACACCGATGAGCTGGCCGATCACGGCGTTCCCGGCGCCCGTCGCCGGACCGTCGTGCGCGAGTACACCGAGGCCATGCGGGCGCTGTGGTCGCAGGACGAGGCCAGTTATACAGGCGAGTTCGTGAACTTCGGGCCTTCCTGGGCCTGGCCGAAGCCGCCGCAGCACTCGGCCGGTTCCGGGATCCCCGTCCTGGTGGGCGCCGGCGGAACCGAACGCACGTTCAGCTGGATCGCGCGGTCGGCCGACGGCTGGATCACCACTCCGCAGGACACCGGCATCGAAGAGCGGATCTCGCTGCTGCACGAGATCTGGAAGGACGCCGGCCGAGCCGGCCTGCCCGAAGTCACGGCGCTCGCCGGGCGGGTTGACCGGGAACAACTAGCGAGCTGGGAAGCGGCCGGGGTGACCGAGGTACTGTTCGGGCTGCCGGACCGCAGCGCCGAGGACGTCGAGGCCTACATCGGCAAGCTGGCCGGCCGGCTCGAGATCAGCTAGCCCAGGCCGGTGAGCGTGGACGTGCTCGTCACCCAGAACTCGTTGCCCTCTGGGTCCCGCATCACCGTCCACGTTTCCGGGTTGTTATAGGTAGGCGGATCCTGCCGCACCTCTACCAACTCGGCGCCGACATCGGCGAGCCGCGCGACCTCGTCCTCCATGGACCCCGTCGTCACCACCTCCAGATGAAGGCGGTTCCCGCCCGTCTTGGACTCGGGCGCCCGCATGAAGTACAGGAATGGCCCGGCACCGGGCTTGCTCACCCTGACCTCACCCAGGTGCTGCACGGCGACCTCGAAGTCCAGAGCCTGCGCCCAGAACTCGGCCAGCCGCAGCGGGTCCTGACAGTCAACGATCACAGCCAGCAGCGAACCCGACATCTTTCCCCCCGGTCTCGTCGTAGACGGCTCTACCCGTTTTGGCCGGGGAACACCGTCGCCAGATTGCGCTCGGTCAGCCTCAGGAACACCGCCTCCGCATCCACGGTGACCTCGCCGTTCGCGGAGATGTCGGCGGTCAGGTGCAGCCGCCGGCCCTCGGTCCGGTCCAGCCGGACGGTGACCTTGAGCGGCACGCCGAGCGGAGTCGGCCGCAGGTAGCGCATCGCGAGCCGCACGGTCATCGCCGGCCGGCCGGGACCGGCGGCCACGCAGCCCATCGCGTGATCGATCAGCAGCGCCAGCACGCCGCCGTGGACCAGGCCGGGCCCGCCCTGGAACACCGGGCCGATCACGACCTCGCCTCGCCCGACATCACCGTCCACTTCGATCTGCAGTTGCGGGGCGACCGGATGCGACAGCCCGCCGACCAGGCTCAGGTGCGTCCGGTAGGAGCCGTCCGCGATCGAGTGATCGGTCCGCACCCTGGGTGTCGAGAGCCTGGTGGTCAGCTCGTCGATCGCTGCCGTCGCCGCTTTCAGGTCAGCCGGCGCGGCACCCGTCTGGACCACGACGTCGAGCAGCCTGCGTAGCGAATCGCCCAGCTCGCGCCGCTCGTCGGTGGGTTCCCAGTCGACGATGTCACCTGCCTGCGACATTCAAGCCCTCGCAATGCGTTAATCCTGATTATCGGTTTTAGCAGTTTGCCTGATCAGTTTCTCAGCCTGCATGCTCAGCTTGGCTCCGGCCGGCCAGCCCGCGTAGTGGGTGAGGAAGATCGCGATCTCGCGGAGCTGATCGGCGTCCAGCTCGGCGGTTTTCAGCGCCGCGCCGATCTGGATCTCGGCCACGTCGTCGCGGCCCTGGCCGATCCTGCGAGTTCGGGATCGGGAAGCCGAGGCCGGGGCCAAATCTCTCAGCCGCCAGCTGAGCCAGCGGCAGGTCGACGCCGAGCTCTTCGCCGAGGCGGAGCGCCAGCGTAAGGTCCTTCTCGCCCAGGTCGCGGACGTGGGCGAGGATGCCCTCCAGCGGATCGTCGGGGGTCAGCGGGGCGGTCGTCGGGCGCAGCATGATCGAGCCGGCGCCGCCGGTGACCGCGTCGGAGTGCCTGACCACCTTGGCCAGCTTGCGCAGGTCGAGCCCGGCCGCCTCGGCCAGCCGCTGGGCCTCGAACGCGGCGGTGAACGAGACGAAGTGGAGCAGGTTCCGCGCCAGCTTGGCCTGGGTGCCGGCTCCGACTGGCCCCATGTGGAGTACCAGGTCGGCGAAGCGGTCGAAGGGTTGCCGGCAGAGTTCGAACGCTTCGAGCGAGCCGCCGACCATCACCGCGAGCCGGCCGTCCTGAGCGCCCATGAAGCCGCCGCTGACCGGGGCGTCGAGGATCCGGAGGTCCTGGTCCTCGTACTCGGCGGCTAGTGCGGGGGCGGTGCCGGCTCGGATCGTGGAGTGGATAGCGACGATCCTGGGCCCCGGTTCGGCGGCGGGCGCGGCGGCGATGGCGCTGACCACCTCGGCGACCTGGTCGTCGTCGCGGACCATCAGGCAGATGAGGCTGGCTTCCCGGCTTACTTCCGCGATGCTGGCGGCCGGGCGGGCGCCCCGCTCGGCAAGCGGCCTGGTCGCCTCCGGACGGACGTCGTAGACGATCAGCCCGTCCGGCCAGTCGGCCAGCCTGCTCGCCATCGGCGCGCCCATCTGGCCCAGGCCGATGAACCCGATCATGAGCGGAACACCTGGCCGCCGTCGACGTTGATGATCTGCCCGGTCAGCCAGCGGGCTTCGTCGGAGAGCAGGAACAGGCAGGCGCCGTCGAGGTTCACGCCCATGAACCGCTTGTAGTAGTCCCAGTCGACTTTCAGCAGCAGGTCGAACTGCATGTCGCCGTAGATGGCGGCGTTGTTGACGAGGTAGTCGATGCCGCCGAACTCCGTCACTGCCCTCTCCGCCATCGCGGCGGCTGAGGCGGGATCGGAGACGTCGGTCCTGACGAACACGGCGCGCTCGAGGTCGGCGGCGACGACCGGGCCTGCCTCGGCGTTGAGATCGGCGATCAGGACGTGTGCGCCTTCCGCGGCCAAGGCTCGGGCATAGGCCTCTCCGATGCCCTGGGCGGCACCGGTCACGATCGCGACCCGGCCCTCAAATCGGCCCTCGCTTGTTCTGGACATCTGTCCAGACTACAGTTCAGCCCATGACCGAACGCAAGGACTACTCGGGCGAATTCGATCCTGACTTCCGGTATGAGGATTTGTCTAAGGAAGCACTGGTGCGGCTGGTCAGGGAGTTCGCGCTGATCGCACAGTTGCTTGACCGGTCGGTCTTCGCCTCGATCGGCCTGCGTTACGGCCAGCAAGCGGTGGAGGAGCTTGCCATCGAGGAATGGCGCGGCGCCAGCCCGATCTACACGGAGCGGATCCGCAAGATCATGAACATCGAGGGCGACGGCGTGCCCGCGATCTTCAAGCAGTTGCAGCTCGATCCGGGCTTTGCCCAGCACTACATGGATGTCGAGTACGAGGTCGTTGACGAGCACCACGGGTTCTTCCAGCTGCGGTCCTGCGGGGCGCTGCTCGATGTCGAACCGTGGGGCGAGCGGCCGGTACGCGGAATGTGCCACACCATCGAGGACGGCACGTTCGACGTGACGGCGCAGGCGGTCAATCCCAAGGCCCGGATCCGGCCCGTGCATCGGCCGCCCCGGGCGCCTTTGGCGGCGGCTGGGCGGGGGCCGGTGTGCCGGTGGGAAGTGACGATCGATGACGACACCGAGGTGCTGCCGGAGGCGGACATCACGCGGATGACCCGGGGGACGACGGCGGCCTCATTCGAGTTCCCGCCCCTGCGCGACGGGACGCCGCACATTCCCGGCTGATTATTCGGTTGGCGAGGCAGGCGGCGGCGGCTACCTTATGCCGGTGGCTGAGATACAGGGTGAATGTGACGAACGGTTCAATGCGGTCCGCAAGGCGCTAACCGAGTCTCTGGACACCGTTGACGTTGGCGCGTCGGCGGCGGTCTTCCTTGACGGTGAGCCGGTGGTCGATATCTGGGGTGGCTACACCGATCCGGCCCGTACCGTGCCGTGGGAGCGCGACACCATCACCTGCGTGTTCTCGGTCTCTAAGACGATGCAGGCTTTGTCCGCGCTGATCCTGGCCGATCGTGGATCGCTCGATCTCGATGCGCCGGTGGCGAAGTACTGGCCCGAGTTCGCGGCCGCCGGCAAGGAGGGCGTGCTGGTGCGGCACGTGCTTTCCCACACCGCCGGCCTGCCGGACTTCGACCAACCAGTCGCTGCCTCTGAACTGTACGACTGGTCCGCGGTGACGGCCCGGCTGGCGGCGCAGGCGCCGAGCTGGGAACCCGGCACTCAGGCGGGATATCACTCGCTGACGCAGGGGTTCATCCTGGGCGAGGTCATCCGGCGGGTGACGGGCCGTCATCCTGGCGTGTTCTTGGCCGAGGAGGTCGCGGGGCCGCTTGGCGCCGACTTCCACGTGGGGCTGCCGGCCGAGCATGACCATCGGGTCGCACCGGTGCTCGTACCGCCGGATTCGCCGTCCGGGGACTGGGTCGCGTCGGCGCCGTCGTCTCGCGAGGATCCCGGTCCGGAGGCGGTCGGCGTCCGGGTGAGCGACGCGAACACCGTGGCCTGGCGGCGGGCGCAGATCCCGTCCGCGAACGGGTTCGGCAATGCTCGCTCGGCCGCCGCCATCCAGTCGGTGCTGGCCTGCGGCGGGACTGTCGGCGGGACTGCGGACGGAACTGCGGGCGGAACTGCGGGCGGGACCCGCCTGCTGTCACCGGCCGGCTGCGAGGTAGCCGGCGTGGTGCAGTACGACGGGCTCGACCAGCTTCTCGGCCGGCAGCAGCAGTGGGCGATGGGTTACGGCATGTTCGGACGCGCCATCGGC
>DATNFM010000377.1:0-3559 GCA_035606435.1 Streptosporangiaceae bacterium
GCGGCCAGGGACTGCTCGTCGAGGTCGTCGGTGCCACCCGGCCGGGCGGGCAGCACCATGTACCTGGACTCGGCGCTGGCGTCCCATACGTGGATAGTGACCTCAGAGGGCAGGTCGTAGCCGAACTCGCTCAGCACCGCCCGCGGGTCCCGCACGACCCGCGACCGGTAGGCCTCGCTCTTGTACCAGGTCGGCGACGGACCGAGCAGCGCGATCGGGTAGCAGGAGCACAGCGTGCAGACGATCACGTTGTGCTCCTGCCCGGAGTTCGCAACCACCTTGAGCCGCTGCTCCTGGAGTCCGCCGCCCATGGACAGCCCGAGTTCGGGCAGCGCGGCGTTGGCGTCGGCCAGCAGCCGGTCACGGAATCCGTTGTCCAGCCAGGCCCTGGCCACCACCCGGGCGCCGTTATCCGGCGAAGCACGCGTGAGGTATGCGGCCAGGTCACGGTCCAGGCTCTCGGCGTCCAGCAGGCCGCGCTGTTCGAGCAGGCTTTCCAGGTGCCTGACCTGGGCGGCCAGACTGGCCTGGGGTCCGGAATGATCCCCGCTCATGACGGCTCCTTCGATGCGGCACCGGGCTGGGCCGGCTGGAGGTAGCTGTGCCACAGGTCGACCGTCACCATGTGGCTGCCTTCGCCAAACAGGTCCTTGGCGGCAAACCTGACCGTGTAGACGGGCTCGGGCTCGGCCGGAACCCGCCTGGCCCGGTTGTCAGGCAGCGGGTAGCGTCCGTGCATCTCCACGATCGTCCCGACCGCCCCGCGCGCGTACCGGGGCAGCCTGGTGTGATGAGGCGGATCGGCCAGCCGCGTGCGCACCAGGTCCCCCGGCGCGAACACCGGGGCGATCGGCTCAGTCAAGGTGCAACTCCTCTTTGGTGAGGACGCCCTTCTCGCCGAGCAAGGTGGTGATCGCACGGAACCACTTCTCGTAGTACGAGGCGGCCAGGTACTCCCGGGGCGGCATCCGCTCGATCGCGTCCCTGAACTCGTCCAGGTTGTACACGCCGCGCCCCAGCAGGGCGCGGTTGATCGCGAACACATGGGCTTCCCAGTCGGAATGGAACGCGGGCTCGTCCTGCTCCTGCTCGATCGCGGCGAAGCCCTGCAGACCTCCGACGTCGTTGATCCGGCTCATCGATCCTCCGCCCGAACTAACTGCCTCGTCCTAGCGTCTCACTGTGGTGAGCTAGTGCCCGATACTGGCGCCGGGATAAGTCGTCGAGCAGAGGAGCAAGACCGTGGCAGAGCCCCTAGACCTGGACGCACCAATCACGGCGGTGACCGTCTTCCGTGACGGCGCCCGCGTGGTCCGGACGGGCACGCTGACGCTCGATGCCGGGATGCGCCAGGTCACGATCGCCGGCCTGCCAGCCGCCGCCGATCCCGCCTCGGTCAGGGTCGCCGTCCGGGGTCACCACCTCGGGCTGCTCGACATCGAGGTACACAAGCGGTTCGCGGCCGACTCCAAGCGCCAGGACGTCGTCCGGCTGCGGACCGAAGCCGAGGAACGCCGCGACGAGGTGCAGGAACTCGACGATGCCGACGCGGCCGAGCGGGCCTCGCTGGACTTCGCCGGACATCTCTCCGAGGCCGCCGCGACCGCGCTCGCCCGGGCCGTCAGCTTCGGCCGGATCAGTCACGACGAGCTCGACCAGATGTCATCCCACCTGGTTGCCGCCACCTCGGCCGCGCTTGGCCGCCGCCGCGAGATCGCCGCCCGCCGGCGCGTCGCCCACCGCGAGCTGCAGGCGGCCGAGCAGCGGCTGGCCGACAGCGAGAAGCGGCCGAGGCCGACCCAGTACACCGACGTGTCAGCGACGCTCGAGGTCACGGCCGGGACCGAGGCGGAGATCGAGTTGTCCTACCACGTGTCCGGGGTTTCCTGGCGCCCGCTCTACGATCTCGGGCTCGTCGGCGAGAAGCTAACGGTCAGTTACCTGGCCGAGATCACCCAGCGGACCGGTGAGGACTGGCCCGCCGTACCGCTCGTCGCCTCGACCACGAGGCAGGGCCAGCATCAGACCCTCCCTGAGCTGACGCCCTGGTACGTCGGACGGCAGCGAGTCACGCCCTATCCGCCGATGGCGGCCGGCTTCGGAGCCCAGACTCTCTCAGGTTACGACTCGGGGGCCACCCAGCCGGGCGGCCCGGTGCCGCCTCCGGCACCGGCCATGGCCAGGGCCGCCGCCCCCATGGCCGAGCCGATCGTCGCCGAGGTCAGCGAGGCCGGCGCGGCCCTGGCCTACCAGGTACAGCGGCCGCTCGTCATTCCCTCCGATGGCAGCCCGCACAAGACCACGATCGCGCGGTTCGAGCTCGATGCCATGCTTGACCACCTCGCCGTGCCGGTCCAGGCGCTGGAGGCCTACCTGCGGGCGACCGTCACCAACGACTCCAAGCTGCTGCTCCTCCCCGGGCCGGCCCGCGTCTTCCACGACGGCCAGTTCGTCGGTGAGACGACGCTGGAAACCGTCGCCGCCGGCGAGGAGTTCGAGCTCCAGCTCGGCGTCGATGACCAGATCAGGGTCGAGCGCGAGCTGCGCCGCCGCAGCACCAGCAAGGCGGTGATCGGCGGCAGCCGCACGGTGGACATCGCCTACGAGATCACGGTCGAGAACCACCGCTCGGGCAAGGCCAGGATCAACGTGCACGACCACATCCCGCTGTCCTCCGACGGCGAGATCAAGGTGCGCCTGCGCGAGACCAGCCCGAACCCGGCCGAGCACACCGACCTAGGCGAGCTGATCTGGAAGTTCGAGCTGGACCCCGGCCGCTCAGCCAAGATCACCCACCGCTTCACCGTCGACCACCCCGCCGCCGTAACCCTCACCGGCCTGTAGCGGCGGGTTAGCGCTCTTGCTCGGTGGGGCGGATCAGGATTTCGTTGACGGCTACATGGCGGGGGCGGGTGATGATGTAGCTGATCGCGTCGGCGATGTCCTCGGCGTTCATCCGGATGGTGTTCTGGCCGCGGACGGCCTCGATGATTTCGGCCCGGTTGTGATCAAGCAGCTCGGTCGCGGTCGCGCCCGGCTCGACCAGCGACACGCGCACGTGCCGCTTAGCCAGTTCCTGGCGCATCGACTCGCTGAACGCGCCGACGCCGTGCTTGGTCAGCGTGTAGACGGCGCTGCCGAGCCGGGCGTGACGGCCGGCTACCGAGCTGATGTTCACCATGTCAGCGACCTGACGCGGTCCTTCCTTCGCCGCCTTGATCAGGTGCGGCAGTGCAGCGTGCGCGCAGTAGAGCAACCCGAGTACGTTCAGCTCGACCATCCGCTGCCACTCAGATAGCGGCGCTCCGACACCGGGCCCGAGCAGCATCACGCCGGCATTGTTGACCAGGGTGTCCAGCCGGCCAAGTTCGGCGGCGGTCCGCTCGACCGCGTCCGTCGCCTGCTGCTCGTCCGTGATATCCGCCTCGATCTCGAGCGCGGTTCCGCCCGCTTCGCGAATCTCGTGAGCGACCGCGTGCAGCCGGTCGGCCCGCCTGGCCGCCAGCGCCACCGTCGCGCCGTAACCGGCGAGCGACTTCGCCGCCGCCTCCCCTATCCC
>DATNFM010000378.1:0-3041 GCA_035606435.1 Streptosporangiaceae bacterium
ACGAACACGAGGGGGCCGGTGGTGCGGCTTCCGCACGCCGCTGGGATTAAGGATCGCCTCGCCGAGGCTCTGCGGGTGCCGTGGGCCGGGCTGGGCTAACGTCGCCGGGGCCCGGCCGGGGCCAGGCCCCGGCGCCGGGCCGGGCAGCGCGTCGTCAGTGGAGCTGCGGCAGGAACTTGGCCAGGACGCTCTCGTTGATTCCGCCTTCGGCTTTCCGCCACCAGGTCGGGTAGCTGCCGGAGGGGAATCGCTGGCTGGGAAAGTCGACCTGTGGATTCAAGTCGACGGCTGCGGCGGGTCTCCAACGGCTACATCAGCGCCTAGCTGCCGGGCAGGCCGCCAAGTACCCGCGGTCGGTTCAGGGCGTCGGTGATGCTCTCCAAGGCCCGGCTCACCCCGAGCCCGAGCACGACCAATCCGCCGATGGGCACGTAGTACCAGTCGAGAGAGAGCGCCTCGGCGGTCAGCCAGAACGCGATGCTCTGCACGATGACAACGCCGAGCATCGTCCCGGCTACGCCCGCCCGCCGGCCGAAGACGCTGACCCCGCCGATCAGCACGGCGGCCAGCGCGGTGACGGTCAGGCCGACCCCGTTGGTGATCGGATCAGCCGCGCCCTCAAAGGTCGTGAGCGCTACCCCGCCAACTGCCGCCAGCAGGCTCGATCCGGTCAAACCGACCACGACGCCTAGCCCGGCGGACAGGCCGGCCCACTGGCCGGGCTCGCCCTCGCTCCGGCTCCCGCTAAATGTGGTACGGACGCCAGGGATCAGCCAGAGCGCCCCGCCTCCCGCCGAGATCACCACGACGATCACCAGCCACAGCACGGTCGGATAGGAACCGGGATGCGGGAGCGCGATGAGCCGTTCACCCGAGATACCGCCAGCGGCCGCCTGGACCAGGAAGGCGACCGCCAAGGTCGCAGCCCAGGCCGGAACCGACAGCGCGGCGACCACGACCCCGGTGACGAGGCCCATCACGGTGGCCACGACCACCGCCAATGTCATCGCACTCCACAGCGACCACCCGTCGGCTGTCGCAAGATGCGCGCCGAAAACGCCGGCTGCGGTGGCGATACTGCCAACCGCCAGGTTGGGCGCCCCGGTCCGCAGCGACAGCGCGAGCCCGGCGGCTATCAGGCCGATGTAGCCGGCCGGCCCGAAGACCGCCGTGACACTCGCGCCCCTGACGCTGCTAATGGCTGTCACAGCGAGCACTGCCGCGATGATGAACAGGATGCCTTCCCAGATCAGGTGCACGGCCGGCCGGTCGACCGGGACCTCCGCGCCGATACCGGCCGGTCCGCCACCAGCCGATCCAAAGCCGGAAGTCAGATTGGCTCGCATCGGTCCTCCCTCAGCAGGCAAGCATTGATCAATGACCATGGGCCATGACCAGAAATGTACACATATTGGCCAAGGCTCTTAGTCAATAACCAAGCAAGCGCTCGCTGGACCGGGAACGCGGCGCGAGTCAGCCGCATACTGCAGGCCGCACTTCCCCATGATTTGGGCGTACTTCCCCATGATTGCTGCTGCGGAGGCGCCGACGGGCTCAGGTACGGCGCGGCGCCGGGGTGAACTCGACCGGCATGGACTCGACGCCGCAGATGAAGTTGGAATGCCTGACCGGGTACGGTCCCGGCGCCGCCAGTGCCAGGTCGGGGAGGCGCTCAAAGAGCCGTTCGAACATCACTCGGAGCTCAAGCCGGGCGAGCTGATTGCCAAGGCAGAAATGGGCTCCGAAGCCGAAAGCAAGGTGGGGGTTCGGATCCCGGCTGACATTGAAACTGTCGGGGTCGCTGAACACTGCCTCGTCCCGGTTGGCCGACGGATAGAGCAGCATGACCTCGGCGCCGGCGGGAATGCGTTCGCCCCGCAACTCGACGTCGCGAGTGGTGGTCCGCACCATGTTCTTGATCGGAGTTACCCAGCGCAGCATCTCCTCGACGGCAATGGGGAGTAGCGACGGGTCGGCCTGGAGCCGCTTGCGCTGGTCAGGATGCTCCTGCAACGCCAGCATCCCGCCCGACAGCACATGCCTCGTAGTCTCGTCACCACCAATAAGGATGAGCAGGGACTCGTGAATGAGCGAGAGCTGGTCAAGACGATCACCGTCGATCTCGGCCTGGACCAGCACTCCGATCAGGTCGTCGCTGGCCCCGGTTCGACGGCGGTCATCGAGCACCGGTTCGATATAGGCGGTGTACTCGACGAACGCCTGGGTTGCCGCCACGAGGCTGTCCGGATTGGAGTCGCCCTGGGACGCGAGCATGTCCTGCGACCAGCGCAGCAAGTCGGCGCGGTCGGCGGGTGCCACTCCCAGCAGGTCGCCGATCATGTTGAGCGGCAGGGGCGCGGCCAGGTCCTTGATGAAGTCGCACGAGCCGGCCTCGCAAACCTGGTCGATGACGTCGTCGCACACCGCGCGAACGTGATCTTCGAGCTCGCGGACCCGGCGGGGAGTGAACCCGGCGCTTACTAGCCGGCGCCGCCGCACGTGTTCTGGCGCGTCGAAATCGATCATCATCGGGATGGCGGGGAACTTCGGGCGGACTCCGCCGGCGCTCGAGAACGTGGCCGTGTCGGTGCCGGCCGCCTTCACGTCGTCATACCGGGCCAGCGCCCACAGGTCGTTGCCCTCGTCGTAGCAGACCGGAGCGTGCTCGCGCATCCACGCGAACGCCGGATACGGGTCCTCACCGAAGAACTGGCCGCTCATGAGGTCGATGTCGGGCCGAGGCATTCCGGGTGAGTTCACCCTGCGCACTGTATGCCTTTTCGGCCGCCGCAGCGTCGCGGCATGGCGCTGGGATTGTGGGGGGCGACCGCCGGCGTCGGCGCGGCGCTCGGCCCGGTCATCGGCGGGGCGGTCACCGATGCCGCGTCGTGGCAGTGGATCTTCTGGATCAACGTCCCGGTAGGCATCGCGGTGCTGCCACTGCGCTGGACCAGCGCCCAGGTTCTGGCCAGCCTCATCGGCGGTGCCGCGCTGCTCGTCGCGTTCATCGCCTGGGAAGCACGGGCGGCCGCGCCGATGAT
>DATNFM010000379.1:0-9718 GCA_035606435.1 Streptosporangiaceae bacterium
TGTAGGTGCGGCGGGGCCGGGAATCTCGTTGTTTCTGCGCGGCGGTGCTGCGGAAGGACAGCAATTCCTGAGCGAAATCCCATTCTGGCCTGGCGATGATCGCGGGCCACTTCCCGATTCCTATTTCCTCGCCCCGGTGGACGCAGATACCGGCAACCGGTCTGCTGCGCAGCAACCGGCGCACGGTGGCCTCAGTCCATGCCTTGCCGCGCGTGGTAGGGATTTCGCGCCGGTTCAGGTCCACCGAAAGCGTGTACGGTGTCTCGCCCTGGATGAAGCGGCGGAATATCTCCCGCACGATTTCCGCTTCGGCCGGGTTGATCTTCATTCCCTTCTTGGTGTACCCGTACTGGCGCGGGCCGTTGTAGTACCCGTTCTCGGCGCGTTCTTGCTTCTGGTCTTTCAGCCGGCGTGACGTGTCATCGGACGACCGGCAGGCGTGCGCGATTTCGATGCGCAATGCGTACCGGTCATCAGGGTCTTGCAGGTTCCGCGCGTTTACCCGCCCGTACAAAGTGATTCCGTGCTCATCGGATATCGACAGCAGTTCCTCCAGGTCGAACGGCTGCCGCATCAACCTGTCGGGATGGTAGCAGACGATATGCTTAATCTCGCCACGCCGCGCAGCCGCAATAAGCGCGTCCCATCCTGGCCTTTTTCTGTTACGCTTCCACGCAGACGCGCCATTGTCGACGTAAATGTATTTCGAGTCAACTTTCAGGCCGATCTTTTCGCAGTCAGAAAGCGCAAGCCGCTTCTGCCGGTTCACCGTGATCTGCTACTTATCGCCTATCTGCGACTTGCGGCAGTACACTGCCGTCAGGTCGGCATCGGGGATCGTCGCCATGCGGTTGGTTCCTCGGCTCGTCCGAGCCCTGTGCTACTGCCACCAGGGTCCACCACCGTCTTGCCATCGCTCTGCTCCGGTTCTGCGCTGTACAGGACATCTATACGATGTACCTGTACGTCGTCCCTATATGTTGTTCCTATACGTTGTACATTGAACAGGATGGACTGTACGTCGTATAGTTGTCAAGTGATGGCCCAGACGAAGGCAGCAGATCCCAAGGCGGCGGACGGCGAGCGGACCCGGCTGAGCAGATCGGCCGTGGTGGACCGCGCGCTTCGCCTTGCCGACGCCGAGGGCATCGACGCGCTGACGATCAGGCGGCTCGCCCAGGAGCTCGGCGTCACGCCGATGGCCCTGTACTGGCACTTCCGCAACAAAGACGAGCTGATCACCGGGCTCAGCGACCGCATCTGGAGCGAGATCAGGAGCGACATCGACCCGGCCGCGCCCTGGCCAGACCAGCTGCGCTACCTGCTGGAGTCGCTCGTCGGCGTGCTCCGCATCCACTCCTCGGCGTCGGCCCTGCTAGTCGGCGGCGACAAGCTCGGCCAGTCGCACTGGGAAGTCACCGAGGTCGCCCTCGAAGTCCTCGCCAGCGCCGGATTCGACCCGGAGCATGCGGCCGAGATAGCCAGGTCAGCGCTGTGGACCGCGTTGAGCCTGGTAATGAGCGAACCTGGGTATGAACCCAGCCTGAACGACGAAGAGCGCGCTGAGCTGCAGCGCAGAAAGCACGTCGAGCTGGCGTCGCTACCGCCAGATCGTTATCCGAGGCTGGTCGAAGCCGCCGCACCGCTGACCAGATGCGACAAGGACGCCGAGTTCCACTACCGGTTCGGTGTCGACCTGTTCATCGCCGGAGTGCGGGCGCTGGCCCCAGGCGGCTCATGACCACAGCCGGGCGGCGGAAACCGAACGAGCCAGAGGGCAGGCTCGGCGGTAAGTCGCTGACGGTCGACATCGACGGCCCGGTCCACTATCTCGACTTCGGCGGACCGGCTAACGGGCCGGTCCTGATCGCCGTGCACGGCCTCGGCGGCGCCGCCGTGAACTGGTCGGCGATCGCGCCGCTGCTCACGAAGAACTACCGGCTGCTCGCCCCCGATCTCTCCGGGCATGGACTGACGGCGTCCGGCCGCCGGGGCACCGACGTGGCCGCGAACCGCCTGCTGTTGCACCGGTTCATCGAGCTGGTGAGCAACGGTCGGGTCATCCTCGTAGGCAACTCGATGGGCGGCATGATCGCGCTGATCGAGGCCGGTACCGTGCCGGACGGCGTCGCCGGGCTGATCTTGGTCGATCCGGCGCTGCCGCTCATGCCGGCCCGGCCTGACCCGCTGGTCACGGCCGTGTTCGCGCTCTCGGCCGCACCGGTGCTCGGTCCGCTGATCATGCGCCAGCGCCGCTTCATGCGGGTCGAAGCGATCGTCGCCCAGACGCTGGCGCTGTGCTGCGCCGACCCTTCCCGGGTGCCCGAGCACATCGTCGCCCAGCACGTCGAGGTCGCCCGGCAGCGGGTGAAGATGGCGGGCGACGGCCGGGACCTCGCGCACGCGGCCCGCTCGGTCGTGGAGACCGCCGGGTTCCTGCGCGGCCAGGCCTACCGGCGCGCGATCAAGGAGGTCACCTGCCCGGTGCTGGTCGTGCACGGCGAGCGCGACCGGCTGGTCCCGGTGTCCGCGGCCCGGGCGGCGGCGAAGGCGCATCCGGACTGGGAGCTGGTCGTGCTTCCAGGGGTGGGTCACGTGCCCCAGCTCGAGGACCCGGCGCAGACCGCGGCCGCGTTCACCGCCTGGCTTAAGGGCGCTGGAGCGGCTGCCGCCGAAGCGGCTAGGCCCCGCCGCAACAAGCGCCGCCGTGGTCCTGGCCTCCGGCCCCAGCCGCCCGAGCCCAAGCGCCGCCGGGACTCCTCCGCCCCGGCCGCCTGAGCCTCAATCATCCGCATCCAGATATCACGGGGAAAGTTCGTTGTTGCTGGAGCCACTACGAACTTTCCCCGTTGTCCCCTTGGCCGGGGGCTAGGTGATGTCGCGGCGCACCGTGGTGCGGGCGGCCAGGAGGCTGAGGGCTACGGCGACCCCGGCCAGCAGCGCCGTCGCGGCGGCGAAGGGGAGCGGGGTGCCGCCGCTTACGTTGTGGGCCGGGCCGAAGGCGGCGCCGCCTAGCGCCGATCCGCTCAGCGTGGTCGCCGCCGTGTACGGCAGGTACGGCCGCACCGAGGTGAACAGGCCGCCGAGCAGCGACTCGACGATGATCGTCCAGACGAAGACGCCGATCACGGCGGCCAGCTGGGACCTGATCAGCGACCCGATGGCGACTCCGATCGCGGCCAGCAACGCACCGGCCAGCAGGTGACCGGCCCCGTACCTGGCCAGGGTCGCATCGCTGAGGGGGACCTGGTAGCCGTGCCCGGCTACGAACGCCAGCCCGGCGCCGAGCGCGATGAGGTAGCCGACCAGGCCGAACACCGCTCCGGCGATCGCGCCGGCCATGGCCTTGGCAGCCAGCACCCGGCCGCGGGCCGGAGTAGCCAGGTACGTCTGGGTCGCGGTCTGGTGCCGGAATTCCCCGCTGGAGATCGTCGCCCCGAGCACGGTGGCGAGCACCAGCGCCCAGACGCCGCCGGTAATCATCGAGTTGAAACCGGAACTGGTGTTCAGCGGTTCGACCGCGCCTCCGTTGCCCGCACGGGACCCTTCGAGAACCGAGAACAAGGCGGTGAGCCCGGCGGCGGTGCCGAGCAGGCCGTAGCCCAGCCTGGTGGTGCGCAGCTTCAGCAGTTCGATTCGCACGAGCCCGTTCATCGGGTGACCTCCTTGCCGGCCCCGGCGGTCAGCCGAAGGAACGCTTCTTCCAGACCGCCGCGGCCGGCGGCCTCGGTCAGCTTGGCCAGGCTGGACTGGGCCACCAGCCGACCGTGGTCGAGGATCACGACCGAGTCCACGGTCTGCGCGACCTCGGCGAGCAGATGACTGGAGACGAGCACCGTGCCGCCGTCGGCGGCGAACTCGCGCAGCAGCCCGCGCAGCCAGCGCACGCCTTCCGGATCGAGCCCGTTGGCGGGCTCATCGAGGATCAGCACCTCAGGGTCGGCGAGCAGCGCGGTCGCGAGACCAAGCCGCTGCTTCATTCCGAGCGAGAACTTGCCGACCCGCCGTCCGGCGACATCGGCGAGCTGAACCAGTTCCAGTACCTCATCGACCCGGCTCTGGTGCACGTGCCCGGCCAGAGCCTGGATCCGCAGGTGATTGCGGGCGCTGCGGCCCGGATGAAAGCTCGACGCCTCCAGTACCGCGCCGACCTGGCGCAGCGGCTCCTCCAGCTCCCCGTACGGCTTGCCGCCGATCGTCGCCGTGCCCGCATCGGGCGTGATCAGCCCGAGCAGCATGCGCAAGGTCGTGGTCTTGCCGGCTCCGTTCGGGCCGAGGAATCCGGTGACGCTGCCTGCCTGCACGTCAAAGCTCAGCTCGTGCACGGCGGTCACCGGCCCGAATCGCTTGCGCAGGCCGCGTACCTCTACGACCGCCATCAGATTGCTCCCTTCAGTTCCCGCCGCTCGCTCTACGTCGGCGGACGACCATCAGGGTGCGCCTGGCCGGCCCGGTTAGGCATCGGCACAGTGGCCAGCTCTGCCTGGCCGATCACGGTAGCCCGGGCCCGGCCGCGTCATCCGCCGGGAGTAGCGGGACCAGCTCCGGCTGGCCGCACGCATGACGCCAACGAGCCGGTAGAGAAGTACCGTCGTGATTGCCATGAATACTCCAGCCGTCAGCCGCTCGCCGGCCAGACACAGCCAGATCGACGCCGTCATCGCGGCCGTCGTCGTCGCGATCCAGGTCACAGCCAGCGTCGCGGTGACCACCTTGCATGCGGGCGACCCATATTTCGACGGCGCTCTCGCCGGTTACCTGCTGCTGGCCGCTGGCGGCGCGGCTTTGTTCTGGCGGCGCCGCTACCCAGTCGCGGTGCTCACGACCACGCTGGTGCTCGCCCTGTTCGCCAACGCGCTCGGTGCCAAGGTCAGCTACCTCGCCTTGATCGTCGCGTTCTTCACCGCCGTGCTCACCGGACACCGGCGGGCCGCGATCATCTCGCTGGTAATCGGATACCTGTTTTCTGTGGTGCCGGGCTTGGTCCCGCACGGCAACCCTGGGCCGTCGCTTGCCTTCGCGCTGGGCCTGTTCGCCTGGCTGGCGGTCCTCTTCTGCGCGGCCGAGCTAGTCCGGGCCAGGAACCAGCGCGCCGTCGAGCAAGCCCAGGCCCGGGAAGAAGAGCTCGAACGCAAGGCCATGGCCGAACGCCTCGCGATCGCCCGCGACCTGCACGACATCGTCGCCCACAACATCTCGATCATTAACGTCCAGGCCAACACGGCCCTGCACCTGATGGACCGGCAGCCAGAACGGGCCCGGCAGGCCCTCACCGCGATCCACGAGGTCAGCCGGCAGGCCCTGACCGAACTGCGTTCGGTGCTCGGCGTGCTGAGACCCGGCGAAGCCGCCGACCCGCCCCGCGCCCCCGGTCCGGGCATCGACCAGCTTGAAGATCTCGCGACCCGGGCGCGCTCGGCCGGCCTCCAGGTTCACCTCACCAGGCAAGGAGAGCCAGTCCTCCTTCCAGCCGAGGTCAGCTTGGCCGCCTACCGCATCGTCCAGGAGGCGCTCACCAACGCGGCCAGGCATGCGCCCGGGTGCACGGCCACCGTCCAGATCACCTACGCCGGCGGCACCCTGACGATCGAAGTCGACAACGACGCACCGGTTCCGGCCACGGTCGCCGCCCGGCCCGCGGCAGCAAGGCCGCCAGAGCGCGATCCAGGCACCGGCAGCGGAATCGCCGGGATGGCCGAACGCGCCCAGGCCCTCGGCGGCACCCTCCAGACCGCTCGGCGACCAGCTGGTGGTTTCGGCGTGCTGGCGACGCTGCCGATCGAGGCCGGCCATTGATCAGGGTCGCGCTCGCCGACGACCAGGCGCTGGTGCGCTCCGGCTTCGCCGCGCTGCTCGACGCCGAAGACGACATCGAGGTCGTCGGTGAAGCCGCCGATGGCCAGGAGGCCGTCCAGCTCGCCCGCCGCCATAAGCCGGACGTGCTGCTGATGGACATCAGGATGCCCGTCCTCGATGGCATCGCCGCGACCAGGACGATCGCCGCGAGTCAGGAACTGGCCGACGTGCACGTGGTCATCTTGACCACGTTCGAGCTGGACGAGTACATCTTCGACGGCCTGCGGGCGGGCGCGGCCGGGTTCCTGGTCAAGGACACCGACGCGGCCGAGCTGCTGCGAGCGGTAAGAGTCGTCGCGGCCGGGGAGGCACTGCTGTCGCCGGCCGTGACCAGGCGGCTGATCGCCGAGTTCACCGCCCGGACGGCGGGCCCGACCCAGGTGCTAGGTGTCGATGAGCTCACGGCGCGCGAGCGCGAGGTCGTGTCGCTGATCGCGACCGGCCTGTCGAATGAGGAGATCGCCGGGCGGATCTACGTGAGTCAGTCCACGGTCAAGACCCACGTCGCCCGGGCCATGATGAAGCTCAGGGCGCGCGACCGGGCCCAGCTCGTGGTCTTCGCCTATCAATCCGAAATAGTTCGACCCGGCGCGAACGGTTATATCTAACTGCCACTCATTTAAGGTAATGTCACTTTCGGGCCATTGGGCTATCTGACCATTGTCGTATACCCGCGACCGTGATACGTTCCTGATCGCAACTAAGGGCACTACGGTGCTCACAGAGGGGAACGAGCATGACGGGGAATACTTTAAGGAAGCGGGCATTATTGTCCTTATCTGGCACCGCTCTCATAGCCGGGATGACCTGCGGGGTCGGTCCGGCAATGGCGTCGGGCCCGCAACGACCTGCGGGTCATCCCAAAACTGTCTCGGCCAGCGCCAGTTTCTCGGCTACCGCAAACGCGGTGAGCGGTGGCGTGCGCATCGATTCGGTGAGCGCTGATGCGACGGTCGCTAGGGGCACGACTGCGGCCGCCAGGTACACGTGCATCGTCGAGACTAAGAAGCACCGCAAGCTAGTCGGCTATAAACCGCTGACCGTGCACAACGGCGGTCGCTCCCACTCCATGACGTGGCTTCTGTCACCGTACTCGGTCAAGGACGCTCGGGTTCTCAATAGCGGGCCGACATTCCAGGTGGAGATGTGCCTAGTCGGGAACGGGCATAGCTGGAATTTCTGGCATCAGTGGTTCGATGGCGGAGCGATCGTACTCAAATATGCTCGGCCGATGATGATCGGCAGTAAATGGGGCACCAAGGTCGTTAATGGCGCGGCAATGGCGACGTTGAATTTCATGTTGGGCAAGGGTGCGGCTTCGATCGGCGGGAGCACGCAGGTAAAGAATTACGCCACGCACTCCGGGGACACCGGTGGGGATCCCAACCTGGCCGTGCCGAAGGCATGGCGCAAGTACAGCATCAACCGGGTGAACGCGTTCTACATCTCCTCGCACGATCTCTTCTTCCAGGGCACCGGAAGCAGCGAAGGCAACGTCGGTCACGCCTTGTACGAATTCGACACCAAGGGAACGGTGGACTTCAAGTACGGCGCGGCCATTCAAGTTCGGGCTTTCTGCGCCGAGGTTTCGTGCCCGGCAGGCTTCTGAGCAAGGGAGGATGCGAGGTGGCGCTAGCAGGCGGCCGTCGACCGATCATGATCATGGCGCTCGCCTGCACGGCGCTGGCGGTGCTGGCTGCGTGCTCGTCGGACGGCTCGGCAGCACGACCGGTACTCCGGCCGGTGCTGCCAGCGGGCGCGACGGCAGTATTGGGCAAAGGCACGTTGTACCTGCTGCTGGGCAACGAGGCCATCTCGGCGAACCTGTGGCGGGTAGATCTCGGCAGCGGGCTGGTTCGGCAGCTGACGTTCAACCCGCCGCAGTATGGGGTGTCGAATTTCAGCGCGTCGACGGCCGGGCTGGTGCTTGGGAATGCCCGGTCCGGTGTGGATGAGGCCGACATCATGGTCGCGGGCAAGCCTCAGCCGCTCAGCGGTGGTGTCGGCGACTCGCCTCAAATTAATTCGGCGGGGCAGATCGTGGACGTCGCATTTGCCGAGCAAGGTGTCCGGCATGGCCCGTGGTCGCGCGACCGGCTGCTTTACTGGGCCAATCCGGCGGCCCGGTACCGGACTATTTACCAGGCAAAACCGTCAAGTTTGGTCGACCTAGGCTGGAACCCTACTGGCACGATGATCCTGGCGGCAGAAGGGCCGGACGCCTACAGCCGATTGTTCGCCGTGAATGCGCGAGGGCAGATTGTGAGCCAGTTCGTGACCGTGCCTGGCTTCCCTCACGGGTGGGCCTGGGGAAGGTATGGCCTGGCGGTCGGTTATCAGAGCGCGGCGCCCACCGTGGTCATCGGCATGTCGGGGCGCGTGCGAGCCAAGCTTCCCGACAACTGGATACCTGCGTGCTGGGATCCCTCCGGCACCATGTTGCTGGTCACTAGTCCAGACCGGGAGCGGATCGGGATCTGGAGCCCAGCTAGCCCTGGCCACGTGCGCGACTTGGGTCGGCTCCCGGCCAGTGCCCTGCAGGAGTGCTCTTGGACCGCCCGCCCAGCGCCAGGCACTGACCGTCCGAGTTAGCCGACTGTCCGAGTTAGCTGACCGTCATTGACCTGCGGCTGGCTGTCAGCCGGTGAGGCTGACCGCCACAGCCTCAAGGCCCGGGATGCGGTCGAAATGCCGGATGTTGGCGGTGGCGACCTTCCATCCGGCCGCGATGGCAGTGGCGGCGACGACCCGATCGTGTGCGCCGACGTCGTGGCCGCTCGCAGCGAGGTCGGCCCACAGCCGCGCATGTGCGCGGGCAGCGATCAGGTCGAAGGGAAGCGGCGGAAACGCGGCAAGGACGGCCTCGACGAACGCCTCACGCCGGGGAAGGTGCTGCGGAGTGGCGCGGTGCACTCCATGCAGCAGCTCGGAAGCCGTAATGGCGGCGATGCCGGTCTCCTCGGTCGCGCCGAGTTGCTTGCTCAGTCGTGTCATGACCTCGGTCATCGCACGGTCGGCCGGCAGGGTGCGGGTCGCGCGTTCGATCTCGATGAAGACGGTGGTGTCTAGGAGCGTGCCCATGGGTCTTCCGGTGCTGGGCCGACCTCGGCCAGCACCGCCTCCATATCCTCGGCGAACTGCGGATCAGGAAGCGCTGCCCCTGCGAGCAGGCCGAGTGCTTCGCCGAGCGGGCGGCCCCGGCGGCCAGAAGGATGCCCGGCGGAGGGACTGTCGTCAGGATGCACGATGACGAAAACGGACAGTCCGCGGTTTTGGACGAAGACCGGTTCATGGCGGGCGACGGCTTCCCGCGCATGGCGGGGTATCCGCACGTCCTCAGCTCTGATGGTGGTCATGGCTAAAGGATAACACTGATCCGTACGGAACAGTACGGATCCGTACGGGAATTTACTGACCACCGTTTATCGCCTCGTCGACGACTCATTGACCGCGAGGGCACCCCTTAGCTGCTCGCAAACTCCTCGATTACCCGCTCGTACTGCCAGTCGCCGGCCACCGGCATCGGGAACAGCGCCGGCAGGTCGACGCCGGCCGCCCGGTACTCGGCGATCCGGGCCCGGCACGTCGCCAGGTCGCCGTGCGCCACGAACCCATCGGCGGCCGACTGCGGCACCGCATCGGCGGCACCGGCCCGGTCTCCGGCCAGCACCCGCGCCCTGGCCGGCCCGAGATCCACGCCGTCGAGTCCGTCGCCGAACAGCGCCCCGACCGCCGGATGCAGCACGTACCGAGGCACCACGCCCCGGGCCGCGGCCGCCGCCTGCGCGGCGTCGTCGGAGACGCACACGTGCACGACGCAGACGATCTCGACCGACGCCGGATCGCGACCGGCCTCCCGCGC
>DATNFM010000380.1:0-4143 GCA_035606435.1 Streptosporangiaceae bacterium
CTGGTCCTCGTGCTCGGCAGCCGACGCCGCCAGGACCATGTCCCGCAGCCGCAGCGCCGGCTCCGGCCCGGCCGCGTCCCGCCAGGTCGCGAGCACGGTATCGGCGGGCACGGCGAACGGCACGTGCCACGGCAGCAGCGCCAGGTCCCCGAACAGCGCGGCCAGGATCTCCCCGTAGCAGGCCTCCGGCATCAGCGTCATCAGCAGCACCGCGCAGCGCCGCGGCCATCGTCACCGGCCGCCGCGCCGTGCCCTTGACCCGCCCGCGCGGCACGACCTGCGCAGCGACCTCATCAATCACACCGGGCTGCCCGGCCATCTCGTCCAACTGCTGCTCGATGACCCCCAGGCGCGCGTGATCGGCCGGGTGCCCGCCGGCCTGCACCCGGCGGTCCCGGCGCACCACCGCCGGCGCAACTGCCACCGGCTTGAGGAACACCACCAGGTCTCCAGTGCGGATCCTCCCCCGGCCCTCCGCCGTCAGCGCGGTCCGGTCCCCCTCCCGCAGCGGCCGGCGCAGCGGCGATGCCAGGTCAGCGACCCGTACCGCGACAATCCCCGCCCCGCCCAGGCCTGCGGCCTGCCCTCCGCCCCGGCAGCAGCAGTAGCGGGAAACGGCACGGCACGATACAAAGACACCAGGGACTCCCGGGACAGAAGGGCTTCAGCAACCACTTCTCTTACCGGGAGTCCCTCCCGAAAGCCCGCAATCACCGACAGCACCGCACCGCGTGTCGCGCTCAGACCCGCTACCAGAATCACGCACCGTAACCAGCTGCGGCAAACCCAGCTGACCCGCGAGCGGGTTCATCTACATGGCATTGTGGCCGGAACCGGCCGCCTTCCTTGCTGAGCACGCGCCTAGCGTTCAGGTGCGCGACGGCCCGCCCGACGGCGGCCTGGATCGCGCTGAGGCAAGCGTTGAATTCGGCCTGGCTTTCGTGCAGCTGGCCGCCGCGGGTGCGAAACGGAACGATGGCGATGCCGTCGGTGCCGGTGTAGGGAAGTCGACTGCAGTCGCCATCCTGGTGATCAGTGCCTTCAGCCCGGAGGCGGCGAAGGCATAGGCGTCGTGGCGGGCGCCGGGCACCGGTTGCGGGCCGACGGCGGTCAGAACCCCAGCCACGGCGCCGCCGATCTGGACATTATTCCCGTACACCCGGCGTCGCCGGAGAACAGCGGGGATGGCGCTCCAGTCCCAGACCGGGCACACGGTGCCGCCACCAGCAGCGTCCCCCGCCCGGCGATCTCTTCCGCGCGGGCGAACTCGGCCAGCACCTGCCCGATCAGCTGCCGGAGCAGGTCCCCGCGCCGGAGACCGTGGCCTGGCTGATGCTGAAGATGCCCCCGGCGACCTCCTGGGTAATGTTCTTGCGCATCAGCGCGACCACCATCATCACCGACCCGAGCAGGTCGACTGACGGCAAGGCTATTCTTACCCGGGGCTTTTATGAATAAGTCTCCGGGATCTTCTGGAGTAGGAGAAGGAGTTTAATACGCAGATCAACAAGATTCGCTACGTGGTTGAGCACCGATATGCGTAGAATAATGCGGCGACGGCGACCCGCATACGGCTATCGCCGCCGCCCTGCCTACATCGAGAGCTGCCTGCGGCTCGCGTAGGCCGACCGTAACGTCCGCCTACGCGACCTGGCCGGGGATCTGCGACTGCCGCCTCGACCCTGAACCGAGGCCGACGGGATCTGAGCCGAACTCGATGCGAGCACCCCCGTTGGCGCTGCTGTCATCCAGCGCGCACAAGATGGCCAGGTCGCTCAGCCCGCGCTCTAGCGAGACCGCCGGGGGGACAGGAGCGCCGCGCGAACAGGCGGCGAGCAAGAGGTACTGCTCGGTATACGGGTTGACAGGCGCTGGCTTGATGACTGTGTGGCCGTTCCGGTTCCACAGTTCGATGTAGCCGCCGCCGTCCATCGCCCAGGATCCGCTCACGTGCATGAACCCATCGCTGCCCACAATGGTGTATTCAGACACCATGACCGGAGTGGGCTCGTGGAAAGTAAATGACGATTGCAGGTGCAAGTACCGCTCACCGCTAAACCACACCGTCCCGTCGGCGAAGATGTCCGTTTGTTCAGGATCGCCGCTTGGCCACACAACTGCCTGGCAGCTCGTGGGCTCCGCGCCGAATAGCTGCACGGCGGTAAGGACCGGATAGATCCCCAGGTCCCCCAGCGAGCCGAGGCCGGCTTCGCGCCTCTTGTTGCGCCAGTTCCCTTCGCGCCAGCCGAGGCACCGCGCGGTCATCGCGCGCAGCGGTCCAATGGCCCCCTCAGCGATGAGCGCCTCCATCCGGCGATGGGTGCTGTTGTGCTTCGACATGTACCCGATCATCGCGGGCGCGACGCTCTGCTGGTGCGCCGTCACGATCCTGCGACCGGCCGCCACCGTGTCCGCCAGCGGCTTCTCGACGAGCGTCGCCATGCCCAGGGATAGCGCGCGACACGCATAATGCTCGTGCAGATTATTCGGCGTGGCAACGTGCACGACGTCGAGTTGTACCGAGAAGAATTCCTCCTCCGAATCTGTGCAGACAGCATTCGTAGACAGCCGCGAAACCGCCTCGATCGCACGCCGGTCGGAGTCTAGGACCGCGGCCAGACTCAACCCGTCGGCGTCGTTGATGGCCGTGATCAGAACGGTCTGAGTGATAAAACCTGCACCGATGATTCCAATCCTGTAGGACATGCCAGATCCTTCAAATAGAGCACCATTGTGATGTTTTATCCCTCGTCGGGTAATTCACGAAGGCCTGCTGGCTGTTCCGACGGTTGCCGAACGCCGAATAGAAAGAACTTGGGAAGACCGGCTGGGTACGGATTGATGTCGTGCGTCCCGGCCATATTTCCCGCGACGTGCCCGACCATGGCCTCGAACCCATCGCGCAGGCCGTCCCAGTCGCGTTGCGCTAATGGCGGTAGGTCATGCCTGGGGATTGGCTGCGAAGTGCCTCGGGTGTTCTCCCACCAGTCCAGGACCTGCGTGAGAACCAACGCCCCGGAAGCGATGACCGGAGTGCGATCGGGGAACATGGCTTCCCCGATGCGCCTGTCGGCGGCCAGCGCCTGGACGACGTTCCCCACTACGCGCAACTCGCCGGGGTTGACCAGAAATCCGGTGGCGCCCCCGGCGTCCACGCTGACCTGGGTCCAACCCTCCGCGTCATCCCAGGAGAGCACGTGCACCCCCGGGTGAACCAGGCACGATTCCGACAGTGCCCGGGCCAGCCAGGCGTGATCGTATCCCCACCCGAACTGCTGTCCGCGAGTAAAACCGGGTGAACGCCTCGACTGGTCGGCTACCTTCGCGCCTGGAATACTCCACAGCTCTCCGAACCTGGCCAGATTGGCCATTGCGAGCATGTCTTCCGAGCTTCCGAACGGCGTCTCCTCGTAGAACAGCTGCCCGCCCCGTCTGATCCACCTCAGCAGCGGCTCCTGCCGGGCAAGGAGACCGACCACGCGCCCGGCCACGCAGCTGCCATGGGAGGTGACGCTGAGCAAATCGTATCTGTCCCGGTACAACGGCCCGGGCAAGCGGCGGCGCGTGGCACCAGGCCGAGTGCCGGAGGACCAGCAGTCCAGGTCAGGGATGACGTCGATCTTGGGGCACACCGCCATCGCGCGCGGCAATCCATCTAGGGCCGACGCCAGGGCTCCAACCGCTCCGGGCGCTACCGCGTTATCGTCGTCGAGGAACAGCAGGTACCGGTTGCGAAACAGCGGTGGGGACTGCGAGTCGGCGAGCGCCGCCAGGCCGACGTTGCGGGCGTGCGCCGCGGTCCGGTGCCGTTTGTCGCCGTCTGGCCTGGCGGCGACGATGCGATATGGAAGCTCCGATGCGGTGAGCATCTGCCGGATCGCGCGGGCCCCCTCGGCGCACAGGCCGTTGTCCACCACCAGGACAGCAACCGGCAGCCCCGGTGGCAGGTGAGCCCGCAGGCTCATGATGCACGTACGGAAGCTCGCGACGCGATCGCAATTGCTGGCAGTGTAAGTAGGTATCAGCACCGTGATTCCCGCGCCCGTGCCATCCGCCCGCTCTGCGGCGGTGACCGGGGATACGGCGATCGGGGAGATCGGGGGAGCGACCGTGCTTGAGATCGGGGACATCTGCGCTCGCTAG
>DATNFM010000381.1:0-13930 GCA_035606435.1 Streptosporangiaceae bacterium
TCAAGCTCGGCATCGATCTCCGCCGCGGCCGCCTCGGTTGCCCGCCATTCGGCCGCGAGCAGGCCGACGATCCGGCGGGTCCTGGCCGTGAGCACGACTTGCTTGCTTCGGGCGTCGGGGCCCGCAGTGGTCCTTACCAGTCCGGCCGCGCGCATCGCGGCTACCTTCTGGCTGATCGCCGAGTGCGTGCGGCCGACCGATTCGGCGAGCTCGGTGATCGTCATGGGACCGCGCGTATGCAGCCTGATCAGTTCCATCACCCAGCTCGGCTTGAGCCCCTCGATCCGCGCCTCGGCGTAGATCCGGGCGATGTCGGCTTCCATCGAGCGTTGCAGCCGCGTCAGCGGCCGCCAGAAGCTCTGATCGGTCGGGTCGGTGAACCCCTTGTCGGTCATGGTTGAGTCTAGCAGCCGATCTGACAGTACTTATATAAGCACTGTTACAATGTCGTGGTGACTCGACTCCAGAAGAGCTTTCTCCATGCAAGTCTTTAAGTCCTTGCTTGTCGACGTCAGCCCGCTGCGCGAGTCGGCCGCGTTCCGGCGGCTGTGGATCGGGTCGACCTTGTCATCGATCGGCGGCGCGCTGACCTGGTTCGCGGTGCCGCTGCAGGTGTACGACCTCACGCGGTCGCCGCTGGCGGTCGGGCTGGTCGGGCTGGCCCAGATGGTGCCGACGCTGACGATCGGGCTGCTCGGCGGGTCCGTCGCGGACGCGGTCGACCGGCGCAAGCTCGTGCTGATCGTCAGTTCGGCCCTGGCCGTGGTTGCCGCCGGGCTGACGGCGCAGGCGTTCGCCGGGCTTGGCCAGCTGTGGCTGCTCTACCTGCTGGTGGTCATCAGCTCCGGGCTCCTCGCGATCAGCGCGCCGGCCAGGCAGACGTTCATCCCGAGGCTGCTGACCCCCGGGAAGCTGCCGGCCGGGATGGCGCTGAACCGGCTGACCTTCCAGATCATGCTGACCGCCGGGCCGGCGCTGGCCGGGCTCATCGCCGCCACCCCGCACCTGGGCCTGGGCGGCTGCTATCTCATCGACACGCTGAGCTTCGGCGCCTCGCTGTACGGGGTCGCCCGGCTGCCGGCGATGCCGCCCGTGTCAGCAAACACCAGCAGTGCGGTATCCGGACGGCCGTCGGGATACCGCACTGCGGCGGGCAAGACCAGGCCGGGACCGCGCGCCGTGGTTGAGGGCGTCCGCTATATCGGACGGAGCCCGGTGCTGGCCGGCGCCTTCCTAGCCGATCTCAATGCGACGGTGTTCGGCCTGCCGACCGCGTTGTTCCCGGCGATCAATGCCCAGCGATTCGGCGGGGACCCGAGAACCCTCGGCCTGTTCCTGACCGCGATCGGGGTGGGCGGGCTGGTCAGCGTGTGTTTCAGCGGGCCGATCAAGCACGTGTCGCGGCAGGGCCGGGCGATGCTGATCGCGGTCGCCATCTGGGGGGCGGCGTTCGCGGGCTTCGCGGTCGTGCCCGGACTATGGCTGACTCTCGGCTTGCTCGCTATCGCCGGGGCCGCGGATACGTTCACCGTGGTGTTCAGGGGCACCATCGTGCAGACGACGACCCCGGATGCGTTCCGGGGCCGGGTGACCGCGGCCGACTACGTGGTCGGGGCGGGCGGCGGTCAGCTCGGCAACCTGGAGGCCGGCGCGCTCGGATCGCTCACGTCTCCGGTTATCAGCGCGGTCACGGGCGGGGTCGTGACGGTGGCCGGCGCGCTCGTGATCTGGCTGGCGCTGCCCGCGTTCGTCCGGTACCGGTTCAAGGCGGGCAGGGCCGACGAGGGCGGTCTGGATGGCCAGGAGCCGGAGTCAGCGGAGGCAGCGCCGACTCCGGCTCCGGCCTAGCTCGATCAGCCGAACGTGAAGTCGTAGGCCTGAACTCCAGGGCTGGCGTGCAACAGGAGCTTGCCCTGGACCGAGGAATTGGCCTGGTAGAGCGTGTACAACCGGGGCGGCCCGCTGATCTTGATCGTCTGGGTGTGCCGTCCGTTGACGGTGACGTCGAGCGTGCCGTTGCCGCCGAGCACGAGGTAGATCTGCTTGGCGACGAAGGCCAGCTCCAGCTGGGCGTCCTTGCCCGCGGTCGCCTCCTGCAGGTGGTCGGTCCAGGTACCGCTCAGGCCGAAGCCGCCCAGCGGCAGCTGGGACGGGAAGTGGTAGACGGCCGGGGCGTCGCGGGTCTCGCTGCCGACCGGCACCAGGTACTGAAGCCGCTCGTAACCGATGTAGGTCTCCGGGCTCATCGTGCCGGTCGGGGTCCTGTCGGCCACCTCGGTCGCGGGCGGCAGCGTGAGGCTGGGGTGGGCGGCCTTGAGCAGTTGGCGGATGAACCCCTCGGTGCCCGCGTAGTCGCCCTCGCCGAAATGGATGTGGCGGACATTGCCCTGCGCATCGACCAGGTAGTCGGCCGGCCAGTACTCGTTGCTGTAGGCGTTCCAGGTCTCATAGCCGTTGTCGACGGCGATCGGGTAATGCACGCCGAGGGAGGCTGCCTGCGCCTTGATGTTCGAGACTACGTGTTCGAAAGCAAACTCCGGGGTATGGACGCCGACCACGACGAACCCGTCCTTGGCGTACTCCTTGTACCAGGCTTCCACGTGCGGCAGCGTGCGCTGGCAGTTGATGCAGGAGTAGGTCCAGAAGTCGACCAGCACGACCTTGCCGTGCAGGGACTTGATGGACAGCGGCTTGTCGTCTGGCGTGTTGAGCCAGTTGGTGATGCCCGCGAAGTTCGGCGCCTTGCCGCAGTTCACCAGCGTGGTGGCGGTCGAGCTGCACTTGGTCAGGTTGGTGTGCTTGGCCCCGGTCAGCGTGTTGAGTTCCTTGCGCACCTTCGGCGAGCCCTGAAGCGCGGTCGAGTATCCGGGCAGGTCGCGCTGGAGGCCGTCGAAGGCGTTGAGGGCGATGGCGACGGCGATCACGATCATGACTGCGCCGCCGACCTGGCGCAGGAGGGGTGCGCGCCGCTTGAGCGCGCCGACTCGGCCGGCCAGCTGGCTGCCCGCGATCGCGACCGCGAGCAGCGGGATCGCGGTTCCCACGGCGAACGCGGCGGTCACGAAGATCGCGGTGAGCCCGACGCGGTGGGTGGCCCCGACCACGGTGATCGCGGCAAGGACCGGGCCGGCGCAGGGGACGTAGAGCACGCCGAGGGCCAGGCCGAGGACGAATCCGCCCGCGCGGCCGCTGGGCTTGCGGGTGGCGATGCGGGAGAAGGGGCGTTCTAGCAGGAGACCCAGAGGCGGGATCAGGTAACCGAGACCGACCAGCGCCAGAAGCGCGATGCCGGCGTCACGGAGCGAGTCGGCGGGCAGGTGCAGGAGGGAGATGATCTCCGAGCCGGCCAGGATCAGGAGGCTGAAGCTGAGGACCAGGCCGCCGATGACGGCGAGCGGGCGGGCTAGGCCTGGGCGAGGTGGCGGGTCCTGGTCCTGGTCTTGGTCGGGTCCGTCGGCCGTTGTGGTGGCTGTCTTGGTCGCGCCAGCCACGAGAACTACCGGCAGCACCGGCAAAATGCAGGGGGAAATGCCCGCGAGGAACCCGGCCACCAGTCCCACCGCCACGAGCCCGATCATGCTGCCGCCTCTCTGGTTCTGCGGGTATGCCTTCAGGACGCTCTGGCGTCTGCTTCTTATTCGTAGCCGAGTCCGATCTTGTATTGCCGGAGCCGGCCGCTTTCTTGCGCCGCTTGTTTCTGGCGCTCGCTTGCCCTTGCGGGCCGGACCCGGTAAATAGCTGGCGTATGGACACTCTCGGCGATGACCTGGTAATGCTCGCGATTGGTACCGACGGCGGCCGGGTCAGGCAGGCCGACATGCTGAAGTACGGCGTCGCGGGATCTGAGCTGGTCAGGCTTGTCGCCAAGGGCCTGGTCACGATCGAAGGCGGACGGCTGATCGTGGCCGAGCCGGGGTCGGGGTCGGGGCCGGGGCCGGGGCCGGTGTCGGCTGGCTCCGCGACCGGTGATCTTGAACTGGACGCGGCGCTGGCCACCATCGCCGGGCGGCGCAGGCCGCCTACGCCGAAGTCGTGGGTCGCCAGGCCAAGACGGGGACTGATCAACGGCTACCTGACGAAGCTGGCGACCGCCGGCAAGATCCAGCGCTCGCCCGGCGCTCGAACTCGCTGGTGGATCGCTGATCAGGACGCGCTGGCCACCGCGAGGGGGCGGCTCGACGCGATCGCGACCGGCACCGGGCCGGTCGACTTGATAGCGGCGGCCTACGGCGGGCTCGCGCACGCCGCGCACGTCGATCGGCTGCTCTACCGGGGCTGGGGCAACCGCGGCCTGCGCAAGCGCATGCAGCAGGTAGCCAACGGCAAATGGACCGCGCCCGCCGATTCCGATGCCGACGCACATACGGCGATCAGCGCCGCCACTCAGGCGGCCGTCGAGGCCGCGGTTGATGCGGCGGTCCACGCGGCCGCTGCGGCAGCAACGGCGGCGGCTTCGGGCTGACGCTGGAAAACGCGAACATGACTTTGCCGATCCACGACTTCAGGAAGGGCCGGCCGCAAGGCCACCACGACCGCAGCCCTCCCCCTAGCCGCGGGCACCGAGTGTCCCGGTAGGCGGCGTAGCCGCCGGCATAGTAGTAAGACGCCACCGAATGGCCGGCTAACCACCCCGCCAACCACCCAAACCGCTCCAACTTTCCCGGACCCCGCACCACTTACCACGGCTCGCGACGACTTACCACGGCCGGCAGCGTCTTGGTACGGATTTCTTACTCGCAAAAGCCGCGTATCAGTACATAATTTATCCAGAATCCGTGGCAAGGCGTCGCGATCCGTGGCAAGACGTCGCGATCCGTAAGGCGTC
This sequence comes from Streptosporangiaceae bacterium, assembly GCA_035606435.1. Taxonomy (GTDB): domain Bacteria; phylum Actinomycetota; class Actinomycetes; order Streptosporangiales; family Streptosporangiaceae; genus Chersky-822. The sequence continues at coordinate 4,826 of DATNFM010000381.1, forward strand.
GCGATCCGTGACAAGTGGTCCCTGGAAGGCCGAAACCTAATGCGACGCATGCGCTTACCCGGCTGGTGGCCCGCCCGGTCGCCCCGCAGGACGTCGCTGGTGGCCAGTGGACGGCACCGGTGGGCAACAGTCGGGACGCGGCCATCAAGCCGCGACTCATGGCACCGTGAAGACGGCGGCTGAGGTGAAGGCCCGCGGGTGGCGGCGGCATCAGCGGGCTACTACATAGGCTGACGGACTGCCTAATGGTCGACATACCGCTCGAAACGGCGGAGCTAGGCCGATTGTGTGATGGAATCTACCAGGTCACCCTGTTGCCGACCCCGGTCGGCGCAGGCGAATGGCAGTCGAGCACCGAATAAATGGAAGGCAGATCGTCATGAGCGACCAGGCACGACCGGCCGACGAAATGAAGCCAGGAACCGACGAGTCTTCGGCGCCCTCCGCAGTGCACCGCGGCCGTCGCGCGCTCATGCTCGGAGCGGCCGCCGCCGGAGCCGGAGTGGCGGCGAGCCTGGCTGGCGGAGGGCTGGCCGAAGCAGCGCCGGACGCCGGCGGTGCCGTGCAGCTCGGCAAGTCAAACTCGGCCAAGGCGACCACTCAGGTCATCACCAAGGCAGGCGACGGCCTCAAGGGCCAGACCTCGGCGACCAACCACAGCGGCATCGTCGGCTCCGACACCAGCTCAGGCACCGGCGGGCACGGCGTCTACGGGAACTCGGTCCACGGCGACGGCGTCCTTGGCGTTTCCGCGCACAAGACCGGCGTCGTCGGCCAGGGATCGACCGCCGGCCAGAGCGGTGTCGCCGGCATCGACGCGAGTACGAAGACTGGCGGGCACGGCGTGTTCGGCCAGTCGCAGCACGGCGACGCCGTTTTCGCGACCAGCTCGAACGGGGTCGCGCTGCGCGGCGAGAGCGCGCACGGCCTGGCCCTGAACGTGCAGGGAAGGGCCAAGTTCGCGCACAGCGGTACGGTCACGGTGCCCAGCGGCCACAAGACCGCCCACGTCAGCGTGCCCGGGATGACCTCGTCGAATATAGTGCTGGCCACGATTCAGAACCCTCCGGGCGGCATCTTGATCGAAGGTGCGACCGCTGGCTCAGGCGGGTTCACGGTCGCGCTGTCGGCCAGCGGCGAGACCGGCGTCAAGGTCGGCTGGATGGTTCTCGACTAGCGGCCAGACGGTCGTCGTTCGCCGGTCGGGTCGCCCGGTTCCGCCGCCGGGTCACCCGCTTCCGCGCCCAAGCCCAGCGCCACATGACTTGACGATAAATGATCACAAATCTGCAATGCCGCGGCAAAGGAATTGCGAAGAAGTCACACAGATCCCATCAGCCACTCAGTCGTCATCTCTCGCAATCATCTCCGCGTAATCGACCGCCGAGCGGCCGTCTTACCACGGCTTACGACGTCTTACCACGGATTTTGGATAAATTTTGTACGGATACGCGGCTTTTGCGAGTAAGAAATCCGTACCAAGACGCTGCCAGCCGTGGTAAGTCGTCGCGAGCCGTGGTAAGACGCAGAAATCCGTGACAAGGTCAGCTCAGGTCCCGCATGAAGCGCTCTTCGGTGCGCCCTGGACGGTCATCGAGCGTGTGACGCTCGTCGGTGCTGACGAAGCCGAGTTTCTTGTACAGGCCCATGGCGGCCTCGTTACCGTCGAGAACCCATAGGTAGGCGATCCGGTACCGGTCGGCCCGCAGCAAGTTCAGCACGCCGTCGACGAGGTCGAAGGCCATTCCGGTACCCCGGCGCTCGCGCGGAACCCAGATGAATTCTAAATAGCATTCATCAAATGGCATTTGCGGCTCGCGCGTTGCGCCGATAAGACCAACCGAGCCATCGCCATCTTCGTAAATGTACCAGGCGCCCCGGTCGAACTCGGCCTGCCACTGCGCCGGATCGTATTGATCTTCCTTGGCATATGTAGCCAGAAATGCGTCCGGCGAGTCAGCCAGAGCCGTTAGCCTGAGGTGCCGTAGCGTCTCCCAGTCGTGACGGTCAAGACGCTTGATATCAGGCACAAACCCCGATTTTGACATGGTGCCGCCCAACTGGCAAGGCAGGAAGCTAGCCGGCGATGCCGGGCGCGCATTCAATTTTCCGTGAACTTTGTTGGGGATTCAACTGATACACCGGCAATGTGGCGACCCTCGTCGCAACCGTCCCTTGACCCACCCAACGGCCGGCCCCCAACGGCCGGCCAACGGCCTCAGCCGAAGGCCCGGGCCAGGCGGCCCGCCGACACCACGAGCCTGGATAACGGTCAGCTCGCTTAGCCGGCGGCCGCCCATCTTCAGTGGTGGTGGATCAAGAGCACACCGGCACCGACGATCACGACGACGATCGTCAGCAGCACCGAGGCCATCGTTCCCGCCAGCGACAAGAAGTCACGGATCAGGGCCGCGACCTTACTCATCGCCCCGGCTATCGCCGACAGTACGACGACGCCAAGGACCACCGCCACAAAGACCGTACCGGCGGCGGCCTGTCCAACTCCCCGAGCCAGCCCGACGGAGCGGTCAGGACTTGCCCGATGAGCGGCGAGTACAGCGATGGCCGCGAGGTGCTCTGGGGCTATTGTTGTGTTCATAGAATTCCTTCGTGCTTGAGACCGCGGTGGGATTCGAGTGGCGGGCATCCCTGTTGGCGCAGGGGTGCCCGCGTTTTGCGTGACGTGTCGTGGACAGATCGACTGCGCTCAGCTGACCGCGAGCAGGGCCGACGACCGCTGACACGCCTGACTCGACCGGGCCAGGTGACCGTGCTCGCCCCCGAGCAGAGCACGGCTACCCATAGCCGGTGAACTTCAGGTAAACTTTGCACCGTACCTCCTTCCTTACTTAACTTTAATCTTCCCTGATGAGATCGTGCAATAACCCTTGCTCAAAGGCTTGTTTCAGCTAACCTTGTGACGGTTCTGCGTCTGAGCGACAGATACTTGCCACGCTGGCCAAAGTTGCCCCAGCCCCGGTGTTTCATCGTGTCACCTTCTGGCAATGATCTTCACAGAGCTACTGAACTTCAGTAAATGGTCAAGAGGCGGAATGTGAATGATCTAGACCCGCGGCAGCGGCTCGCTCAACGTCTGCGCAGCCTGCGAACCGAGTGCTGGCCAGACGTGCGGATCACGCAGCCGCAGCTCGCCCAAGCGCTCGGAGGGGTAAGCGTTCCGCTCATCTCATCGTGGGAATCTGGTACAAATCCCCGCATTCCGCCAACGGCCAGGCTCGATGACTATGCATTGCTGTTCGCGACGTCACGATCTTTCGACCCAGACGGACCCCGACCGCTTGGCCTGACGGAGCTAACCGAAGACGAACTGCACGTCATGAACGAGTTGAAGCGAGAGCTGCGTCAGCTCCGCAAGGCAGCGACACAGGAGACGCAGTCGGATGAGCCCGAAGCGGTAGAGGATTCCCTGAAGTCCGGTCCTTGGTCTTTCGGGCGTACCGGGCAAGGGCAGACCATCACGATCGTGTGCGCGCAACTGCCGCAGCACATGATCGACAAGATCCCTTACGCCGACTCCGACGTTCCCGACTACATCGAGTTGCTGAGGTACTCAGAACTCGACTCGATGTTCGAGTTGCACGGTCACCTCCGTGCAGCCAACCCCGCTAGCGACGTCTTCCTGCGACTGGCCGGCCAGATGAGGTCCGACGATTTCTCGACTCATCTAGCCATCCTCGGTGGCATTGACTGGAATGTAGCGACGACGGAGATCCTCGGCAGACTCGATCTCCCGGTCAGGCAGGTAGCTGACTGGAGCAAAGACGACGCCCAATACTTTGAGGTTGAAGAAAACGGGAAGAAAGCGCAGTTCAGGCCAGTGCTTGAAAAGCGCGACGGCACGAACCTGCTTCGATCTGATGTTGCGCTCTTCGCCCGGGGGGTTAACCCGTTCAATCAGCGCCGGACTGTTACCATCTGCAGCGGCATGTATGGTCGTGGCAGTTACGGCTGTGTCCGTGCACTGACCGACGCCTACTTCCGCGATCGCAATTCGGCCTACTTGAAGTCACGTTTCGGCGATAGCGACTCTTACTGCATCCTCACTCGTATACCAATCGTCCATGGAGCTACCTTGACGCCGGACTGGAGTCTCGGTGACAACACGCTGTTCGAATGGTCCAGGTAGCACCGTGACCGATGGATCAGGATCCACGGCCGGATCTACGGCCGGATCCACGGCCTACCACCACGGCTCGCACCAAGACCTCCTGTGGTCACCGGCCGAACCGGTACTAGCCCGCCCGGGAATCGAAGCCATCTTCGTGCCGACGGCGCGTCCGCCTGAGTACCTAAGACACGTAGCCGATCTGGCCCTGGATCTCAATTGCCCGCTCGTCACCATGCACAGCGGCAAGTGGACGTCGGCAGCTTCAGCGACTTCGTACCTGTTTGACCACCTCGGCTGGACCGATCTCGACCTGATCGCCATCGACGTGCCCCCAACTGCCGGGCTGCGACTACCGCACCTTGAAACCTCCAAGCTGCTCGCCGGCACAGTTTTCGCGCGGCGGACCGACCTGAGCGCCAAGCGGAACCTCGCGCTCACCCTCAGTCGATTGCGCAACTGGACTCGCATTCTGTTTTTTGACGACGACATCACGGGGCTGAAGGCACGAGATGCGCTCGACGCCAGTGGCCTGCTCGCCAACTACAACGCTGTCGGCCTTCGGATTGGCGGGTTCCCTGACAACTCGGTCGTCTGCCACGCCTACCGGAGGGCAGGTGGCGAGCAAAAGGAGTTCATTGGCGGCGGAGCACTCGCGGTAGCAGCAGATCGCACCGACTCGTTCTTTCCCGACATTTATAATGACGACTGGTTTTTTTTGCTGGACGGCAAAGGTCGACTTCAGCCGACGGCCGCGACGGGAAATGTCATTCAGCACAAGTACGACCCATTCCGAAACCCAGAGCGGGCTCGTGCGGAGGAACTCGGAGATGTACTTGCCGAGGGAATTTACTGGCTACTCGATCAGGGCGGCTCGATCGCTGACGCAGACGCCAGACACTGGAAAGTCTATCTAGGAGTACGCCGCCGCTTCATTACCGACGTTCTCGGCATGGTGCAGGCAGAGGTCACGGCATCAGCTGACCAGGCGGCCGAGAAAGAGCGCAAGATCGCTGCGCTCAAAGGCGCCATCGGACGACTCGCCCTGATCACGCCCAAGCTCTGTGAAGATTATCTACGCGCTTGGTCAAGGGACCGGCAGCGCTGGCGCGATCACATCGATCAAGTCGATTCCGTTGTGCAACTCAACCAAGCCCTGAGCATGCTCTCAAGTCCTGGAGCACGCAAGCTGACCTGGCAAATCAATCGGCGTCGCCATGAACGTCAGGCAACAAGCACTTCGGCCATCTCGCTGGCCAGGGTTATCACGGTCGGAACAAGACCGTCGAACGCGCCGGGAACTGACCAGCCCCGCGAAGTATCTCTGTCGGGACCTCCAGCCAGCAAATAGCCGCATACGGCAGATAGCCGCCAGGCCACGTAACTAGGCCACCTACGCGCAGACCTGTCGATCCGCCCCGACCTCGTTCGTCGAGTGAGTTAACGACACGGCACCGGCCCGGAGGTAAAGGCGCCCGCGATCTCGCTCATGCTCGCCATGACCGGCCGCGGGGCCGCCGCCAAGGACCTGGGCGGGCGACGGCGCACAGGCGATGGCCAGCCGGCTATCCGGCTAGCCGGCTAGAGCCATCAGCCGACCTGCTGAACGTTAAACGCCACGATGGCGCCGCCCTGGACGGTATAGGTGCCCTGATAGGTGATGACGGACCCGTCCGTCTGCTCGGCTTGGAGCCTGGCCGTCACGACGGCGCCGTCGACCGAGAGAATGGTCAGCACGTCGTTCGCCGTGGTGCGGTAACCGGCCGCGAAGTCAGCCAGGCTGGGCGGCCCGGCGTTGTCGCCGCCTAGTATCCAGGCGCGCCGGTAGTCACCCGCGTTGATCGCCGAGAAGTAGGCCTGGACCACGAACGTCGGGTCAGCCGGAGGAGCCGTCGGGCTGCTCACCGGACTGGGACTTACCACTGGGCTTGGGCTCACCACGGGACTCGGGCTGACCACCGGACTCGGGCTGACCGGGCTTACCGGCGCCGATGGACTGGCAGCGGTAGGGCTAGTCGGCGCCATCCGCCGACCTGCCGACGACTTCGGCACCTTCGGAGTCGATGACCTCGTCCGCGGCGGCACTGCCCGCGTCTGCGATGGTGAGGGCACGGCGATCGGCACCGACCGCGGCGGCACCAGCGCGGCCGGGTCGGCGCTACCGCCAAAGACGATCGACGGCCAGCCAAGCTGCCATCCGGCCATCGCCCCGCCGCCCAGGACGATCGCCGCACTGACTCCGAGAGCCAGCGCCCTTCGGCCGACGGGCGATCGCCGAGGCTCATCAAGTTCGGGCAGCGGGTCGAGCCGGAAGTCCGGCCGCGTGGCGCCCGTCCGTCGCGGCGGGTCCGGCTCCGGCTCCCAGCCGGGCGGTATGGCCTGCCGATCCGCGTCCCCGCTCGCCGATTCCTCAATCGGCCAGCCGCAGGCGCGGCAGTACCGCGAAACGATATTGTTTAATTGCTCGCAGACCGGACATTGAACGTGTGTTACCAAAGCTGTCCCCGACCAACCATCATCTAAGCCCCTGAACTTAGAGAATACGTTCGGTCGGCCAATCAGGCAAAGATCCCAGTTAAAATGTCATAGTAACGGTCGAATTATCGGCTTATTTTGGAAGAAAAATTGGCGGGGGTTTGGGACCTCACCGCTACCAGGAGTCACCTGCGCCGCAGCTCCCGGATCGGCGGCCGCGGCGGGGCCGGGGAGCCGGAAGCTACTCCTGTCGGTGGGAGCACCGTCGGCTGCTGCTCGTCGAAGGCCACGATGATCCTGTCCGCGACGGTGACCCCTCGTCGCTGCCCGCTCGGGGTAGGGCGGGCGGGGTGCCGGCGCGGCCCGCTCGGCCTTCGGGGCACGCTGGCCCGGGGCGAGTCGGCGAGTCCCAGGCTGGACTGGCCTCTGGGAACTAGGAGACGAAGCCCCGGGATGCTTTCTGCCAAAGAGGGTCTTATAGCGTCAGCGGAGCCGGGCAATAAAAGAAATCCCCAACCCCTTGAACTACAGAGATAGGGGACCTGAACTCGTAAGCAACAGCGATTAATGCGCTATCAGCTATTCGGCCGGTTTCACGAGAGCCGGCCGGCAGTGGCACAATCGCGAGCCAGGGCATGACACTGCGAGGTGAGCGCCGATGGAGTTCGAGGTTGTCGCATTCGATGTGTTCGGCACGCTGGTCGACTGGCGATCGAGTATCGCGGCCGAGCTCAGCCGGATCGGGTCCCGGGCCGGTCTTCGAGCCGACTGGCCGATCGTGGCCGACGCCTGGCGGGCCCGGTACCGGCCCACCCTGGAACGGGTCCTGGGCGGTGACCAGCCATTTCAGTCGCTCGACCGGCTGCACGCGGCGATGCTGGAAGACGTCATTGCCGAGCACGACCTGCAGTCGCTGCGACCAGAAGACCGGGCCGAGTTGGTGCTGGCCTGGCATCGGCTCCGCCCCTGGCCAGACTCGGTGTCCGGGCTGTCCGCAATGCGGCGGCGTTACATCCTCACTCCGCTATCGAACGGCGGCGTTGGCCTGCTGACCAGATTGGCTAAATCGGCCGGGCTGCCGTTCGACTGCATTTTGTCGGCCGAACTCGCTGGGAGCTACAAGCCCGATCCGCGCGTCTATCACCTTGTCCCTGGCTATTTTGACCTGCGACCCGATCAGGTGCTCATGGTCGCCTGTCATCCCAGCGACCTGGCCGGCGCCAAGCGGGCCGGCCTGCGGACGGCGTATGTGCCGCGACCGCTGGAGTGGGGACCGGCCGACGGTCCGGGTGCGAGCGGCCGGCCGAACGCGGGCACCGCTCCGCCGCCGCCACCGGACGTGGACTTCGCCGCCGACGACCTGATCGCCTTGGCGGAAATGATCAACGCCGTTTGACCGCAGAATCCGCCAAAAAAGGTCGGATAATTAGCTGTGGAAATCTCTTGGTGATTTACCAGCAACCTCCCAGTGTCCGGCGGGCGTTCTCTCAGCGTCCATCCCGCACGCTCTCCACTAACCGATGCGGGCGGCCGGGGGGCCGCCTGGTCAAGAAACTGGAGGGGGCACATGTTTCGCATGTCATCATCGCCATTCGGGTTAAGGTCACCTGCCGCAAGGATGGTCACCGGAGCCGGAGTGGCCATCGCCTGCCTAGGCGCCCTGATCACAGGGGTCGCGGCGTCGGCAGCGGCAACCGCTCCGGCAGCAGCTGGCAAGGCTTCGGCACCCAGGCAGGCCGCTGCCGCCAAGCTCGACCACCAGCTGTGCTACACCGCGACCGGCCAGATCAAGGTCCCGAACAACGTCAAGCTGATCAACCAGTTCGTGCCGAAGGGCTTCGCTGTCAAGATCGGCAAGATCGCCGTGCACTGCAACCCGGTCACGAAGATCCTGCCGACCGGGGCTAGCTTCCCGGCCGCTAACCCGCGCGCGCACCTGCTGTGCCTGACGATCAGCGCCGCCCGTCAGGCCTCGAAGCAGGTGATCGTCACCAACCAGTTCGGCTCGGACGGCCTGATCACGGGTCAGCCGAACCTGCTCTGCCTGCCGTCCTGGAAGAGCCTGACCGGTCCGCCGAAGCAGAAGAAGCCCCAGCCGCCGGGGCTCAGCCACTTCACCTGTTACCCGGTGCGGCCAGCTCCGGGGGCCAAGGGGTATCCGAATGTGCCGGCGTTCGTCGGCCTGAAGGACGAGTTCGTCCCCAAGGCGGTGCGGGCCAAGGTGTCGGACATTCCGAATGAGCTGTGCCTGCCGACGATCAAGGTCATCGGCAAGCACGTCACACCGATGGTCAATCCGCGCCTGCACCTGCTGTGCTTCCCGGTTTCGCAGACCCCGCACCCTGACAAGGTCTGGGATCAGAACCAGTTCGGCACCCAGGTACTGAAGATCGGCAACACCACGATGCTGTGCCTGCCGTCTCTTAAGCAGGTCATCGTGCCGGTCGATCACCACCTCTGCTACACCGTCACCGGCGGCAAGTACAAGATCCCGCCCAACATCG
>DATNFM010000382.1:0-12566 GCA_035606435.1 Streptosporangiaceae bacterium
GCTTGGCGATCAGCGTGTACACGGCGCCGAGCGCCGGAATGACGGCGGCTGCGCCAAGTGCGAGCAGGTTTGTCACCCCGAAGCCGCGCAGCAGGTAATAGGCCCCGATCGGCACGCCGATGTCGAAGCCGAAGGTCGCCAGCTGGCGGCCAGGACTCCGCTGACCGCCGCGTTCCGGCGAGTCGGCGCCGGGGGGCGGACCGGAGCGGGGAGGCGAGTCATGCGCGGTGGCCGGCGCGGGGCCCGGCGCTAAACCGGCTAAGGCGCCCTAGCCGAGCCGGAAGAATACTTCGGCCGGCGGAACCTGAATACACTTGAACGATAACTCCCCGCTATTCGGGAAGAAATGGTGAAAATGGCTCGCCGCCGTCTCGCCCGAATTGCATTCAACCATTGCGCCATAGCGTTACCGATGTGATACTGACCGTTGTTTGCCAGCGGTAACCGACTGTCAATCCGCTGTGCCTAAAGGGGAGGATCGTTTATGTCATTCCGCCTGCGCGCTCTCAAGAGGGCGTTACCGTTGCGTTCCATCCGCCGCCCGCTCGGGGCGCTCACCGCCGTCGTCCTCGCGGGGACCGGCCTGATCGGCCTCGCCGGGCCGGCGTCGGCCGGGCCCGCCGCCACCCATCCGTTCCTGTACGTGGCCAACGGCATCAGCAACTCGGTCACGGCTTACGACCTGACCGCTAACACCACGGCGGCCACGATCCCGGCGGGCACTCAGCCCCAGGGCGTGGCGGTCAGCCCGGATGGCAGGACCGTCTACATCGCCAGCGCGCTCGGCGGGATCTCCGTGATCGACACGGCCACCAACAACGTGACCGCCACGATCGCCGACAGTTCCTTCCCGATCGGCCTGGCGGTGACCGGCGACGGCAGCACCCTGTATGCCTCGAACGAAACCGGCACGGTCTCCGTCATCAGCACCGCCACCGACACGACCGTCGCGACGATCAGCACCGGCGGCGAGCCGCTCGGCTTGGCGCTGAGCCCGGACGGCTCGACCCTGTACGTCCCGGACTTCATCGGTAACCGGCTGTCGGTGGTCAGCACGGCCACGAACACCGTGACCGCCACGCTCACCGGGTTCAGCCGCCCGATCGGCGTCGCGGTCAGCCCCGACGGCAACACGGTGTATGTCGCCAACGCCACCGCGAGCACGGTGTCGGTGATCGACGCCGGCACCAATACCGTCACGGCCACGATCGGAGTGGGCAGCCTGCCGCATTTCTTCGCGATCACCCCGGACGGCAGCACGGTTTACCTCACCAACACCGGCAATGCGACGGTGTCGGTGATCAGCGCCGCCACCGACACGGTCACCGGCACCATCGGCGTCGGCTTCGACCCGCAGGGCATCGCGATCAACAAAGCGGGCTCGACCGTCTACGTCGCCAACGACGCGTCCAACACCGCCTCGGTGATCGACACGAGCAGCAACACCGTCATCAGCTCGATCCCCACCGGCGACGGCCCGTTCGCGCTCGCCGTCGCCGACGTGCCGGTGCCCACGCCAGTCGTCACTGGCATCAGCCCGGCCAGCGGCCCGCTGTCCGGCGGCACCACGGTCACCATCACCGGCAGCAACTTCACCGGCGCTACCGGGGTCAGTTTCGGCGGCACCGCGGCCGCCTCGTTCACGGTCAACAGCGACACGTCGATCACCGCGGTGAGCCCGGCGGCCAACAGCGTCGGATCGGTAGACGTGACCGTCACGACCCCGAACGGCACCAGCGCTACCAGTACGGCCGATCAGTTCTCCTACGTCTACTCATTCACCGGGTTCTCGTCTCCGGTCGACAACCCGCCCACGGTGAACCAGGCCCACGCCGGGCAGGCGATCCCGATGAAATTCAGCCTCGGCGGCGACTTCGGGCTGAACATCATCGCCTCCGGCTTCCCGACCGCGACCCAGATCGACTGCTCGTCCGGGGCTCCGGTCAACACCGGCACGCTCACCGACACCGCCGGCGGCAGCGGCCTCACGTTCGACTCGTCCACCAGCACCTACACCTACGTCTGGAAGACCTCCAAGAGCTGGGCAGGCACCTGCCAGCGATTCGACCTCCAGCTGAACGACGGAACCGACCACACCGCCATCTTCCAGTTCAGGTAATCAATAACGGCCGATAATCCCGGTGCCGCAATTAAGGCACTGGGATTATCGGCCTGCCTGAATATTGCTCGTCGATCAGGAAAATGGCTATTGTCTTGCTCCCCTGTGTCGTGTTCTGATCGGCTAAGACCGATCTAAACGGCTTGCAGGAATTCGCCGGCAGCATAATGCCGGGGATAGGAGAAGACCATAATGTCCGTTGATTCAGCCGACGCCGCCATCGGGGACCAGCCCGAGCAGGCTCAGACGCCGGCGCAGAGCCTCAGCACAGCGGCAGCGCGGAATCTGGCGACCACGACCAAGACCGTTCCGCAGATGCAGGGCATCAGCTCCCGCTGGCTGCTGCGCGTGCTGCCGTGGGTGAACGTGGCCGGCGGGACCTACCGGGTGAACCGGCGACTCACCTACGCCGTCGGCGGGGGACGGCTGGAGTTCTCGCAGACTGCCGACGAGGTCGCCGTCGTGCCGCCGACGTTAAGGGAGATCCCGTTGTTCGCCGGCCTGGCCGCCGACGATGACGCGCTGTCGGCCCTGGCCGGGTGGTTCACCAGGCAGGACGTCGCGGCCGGCGAAGTGATCGCCGAGCGCGGCCAGCAAGCTGACCAGCTGTACCTGGTCGCGCACGGCCGGGTGAACCGGATCGGCGCCGGAGCATTCGACGAGGACGCGGTGCTCGGCGTAGTCGGCGACGGCGGGTGGTTCGGCGCCGACGCGCTGGCTCAGGGCGGCGAGTGGGACTACACGGCGGTGGCGGCGACGGCGTGCACGCTGCTCTCGCTGCCGCGCGATCAGTTCCAGACCCAGGTCGATCAGTCGCCGGCGCTGGCCGAGCAGGTGCGCCGATTCGGCGATGCGGCGGCCAGGCCAAGTAATGCCCGAGGCGAGGCCGACATCGCGATCACCTCGGGGCACAGCGGCGAGGCGCAGCTTCCCGGCACGTTCGCCGACTACGAACTGGCGCCGAGGGAGTACGAACTCAGCGTGGCGCAGACAGTCCTGCGCCTCCACACGCGCGTGGCCGACCTGTTCAACGAGCCGATGAACCAGTTGCAGCAGCAGCTCAGGCTGACCATCGAGGCGCTGCGGGAGCGCCAGGAAAACGAGATGGTCAACAACCCCGAGTTCGGCCTGCTCCACAACGCGGACTTCAGCCAGCGGTTCCAGACCCACTCCGGCCCGCCGACACCAGATGACCTCGACGAGCTGCTGTCCCGGCGGCGCAGCACCCGGATGATGCTCGCGCACCCGAGGACAATCGCCGCGTTCGGCCGTGAGTGCAGCCGCCGGGGCATCTACCCGCCCTCGGTCGACGTGGGCGGTACCGCCTTGCCCGGCTGGCGCGGCGTTCCGATCTTCTCCTGCAACAAGATCCCGGTCACCGCCGGACGGACCTCGTCGATCATCGCGATGCGGACCGGCGAGGAGGACCAGGGCGTCGTCGGCCTGCACCAGATCGGGATACCGGATGAGTACGAGCCGGGGCTGAACGTCCGGTTCATGGGCATCAGCGACCAGGCCATCATGTCCTACCTGGTCAGCACCTACTTCTCGGTCGCCGTCCTGGTCCCCGACGCGCTCGGAATACTCGAGAACGTCGAAGTCTCCCGGCCGTTCAGCTAATCGAGCTGGCAGACACGACGATGCCCCGAGCAGAAACCCTGGGCCAGGCTGGCCTATCCGGTGAGGAAAAAAACCGACGCCAATCTTTCTCCCTGCCGGATTTTTACATGCCGTACCCCGCGCGGCTGAATCCGCATCTGGAGCGGGCGCGCGCCCATAGCAGGGAATGGGCGGCGAGCATGGGCTTCTTCGAGCCTCAGCATGGTCGCCAGGTCTGGGACGAATCGGAGCTTGACCGGGACTACGCGCTGATGTGCGCGTTCTGCCACCCGGACTGCGACGGCACCGAACTTGACCTGCTCACCGACTGGAACGTGTGGGCGTTCTTCTTCGACGACTACTTCCTCGAGCTGTATAAGCGGCCGAAGGACACCGAGGGTGCGCGCGAACTGCTTGACCACATTGACCGATTCATGCCGGTAGACGGCAGCACGCCGCCTGAGCCGGCCAACCCAACCGAACGCGGGCTCGCCGACCTCTGGCCGCGCACCGTCCCGGTCATGTCGGCGGACTGGCGGCGCCGGTACGCGGGGCAGGTTCGCAGCCTGCTCCGAGAGTCGCTGTGGGAGCTGGCCAACATCAGCGAGGAGCGAATCGCCAACCCGGTCGAGTATCTCGCGCGGCGGCGCAAGGTCGGCGGCGCGCACTGGTTCGCTGTGCTGGTCGAGCACGCGGCGAAGGCCGAGATCCCGGATTCGCTCGTGGGTACCAGGCCGATCCGCGTGCTGGTCGATGCCTTCGCCGACTCAGTGCACCTGCGCAACGACATCTTCTCCTACCAGCGCGAGATCGAGACCGAAGGAGAGGTCAACAACGGGGTGCTTGTGTTCGAGCACTTCCTGCACCTGACCGCCCAGCAGGCCGCCGAGTCGGTCAACGACCTGATCACGTCGCGCATGCAGCAGTTCGAGCACACGGCGGCGACCGAACTGGCGCCGCTGTTCGCCGAGAACGGCACCGACCCGGCCGGGCAGGCCGCCGTTCTCGGCTACGTCAAGGCGCTGGTCGACTGGCAACCGGGCTGTCATGAGTGGCACCTGCAGTCAAGCCGGTACACGAACGCCTCCAGCGCGAGCGGACCGAGCCTGCCGTCGCCGGCGGCGCTGCTGCTCGGCGGCCCCGGCGGACTCGGCAGCTCCGGCGGGCTCGGCACGTCCGCGATGCGGATCCCCGGCCCCGGCAGCCTTGGACTAGGCCGTTTCAGCAGGCACGCACACGTCCCCCACCGGCCCACGGGACCTGCCCCGCTGCCTGAGTTCTACATGCCGTACCCGTTCCGGCCCAGCCCGTTGCTTGAGGTCGCAAGGGAGAACCTGATCGACTGGAGCCGGCGGATGGGGATCATCGGGCCGGCGCCAGGGGTCCCGCGCGAGGCGGCCTGGACCGAGGCCGACTTGCGCCGCTTCGACTACGCCCTCTGCTCGGCGGGGCTGGTGCCGCAAGGCAGCCAGGCCGAACTGGATCTGGCGTCGAGTTGGCTGTGCTGGGCCTCTTACGGTGACGACCTGTACCCGGCGGTGTTCGGCCTGGGACGGAACCTGGCCGGCGCGCGCGCACAGAACCGCAGGCTGCGAACCCTGATGCCGCTTGAGGCGAACGTCGCGGCGCCGGCGCCGGCAGGCCCGCTGGAGTCCGGACTGGCCGACCTGTGGACCCGGTCCGCGCCGTCGCTGACCACGATCCAGCGGACGCATCTGCGGGACGCGGTCATGGCCATGGTCGACAGCTGGCTGTGGGAACTGGCCGGCGAGATCGGCAACCGGATCCCCGACCCGGTCGACTACCTGGAGATGCGCCGCCAGACGTTCGGCTGCTCGCTCACCATGACCCTGGCCAGGCTCGCCAGCGGACCGCGGCTCCCGCAGGAGATCTTCGCGGCCCAGTCCATCACCGTCATCGAGGAGACTGCCAGCGACTACGCCTGCCTGCTCAACGACGTGTTCTCCTACCAGAAGGAGATCGAATTCGAGGGCCGGGTACACAATGGCGTGCTGTCCGTCCAGCAGTTCCTGAACTGCGACCTGGTCAGCGCCGTCGGCATCGTCAACGACCTGATGACGGCCCGGCTGCGTGAGTTCGAGCGAACGATCGCCGACGACCTGCCGGCGCTGGCCGACGCCCACGGCCTCGACGCCGACGCCAGGGCCGGCCTGGGCGAATACGTCACCCAGATCCAGGACTGGCTGGCCAGCATCCACGCCTGGCATCGCGACTGCGGCCGGTACCGGGAAGACCACCTGCGGCAGCGCTACGGCGACTCGCCCGCCCGCTCACCGGTCCGCGTCATCGGCTCTCTGACCGGCCTCGGGACGCAGGCCGCCAGGCTCGCGCCGCCCTAGAGCGAAAAGCGCAATAAGGAGAAAAATTTGCGCGGGTTCTCCTCCGCCAATCCTGAGGTCAGTCATGCGTCACTTGCTCGGTGGTGCAACTGCCGCAAGAAGGCGGTGCATGCCAGAGGAAGGATTGTCATGGGGGAAGGCGGTGCCGTCCCGTAGATGGCGCGTTTCCAGGCTCGCGGCGCGGCGCCTGGCGTCGGCGCTGAGCGGCATGTACTTGACAGCAGCGAGTCCCTTGTCTGTAGAACCATCTAGTTGACGACGTAGACGACGCGCCTGGGTGTTGTCCAGCCATGCTGCGTGATCTTGAAAATGCAGTATTAGCCACAGTTCGAAGCAAGGGTTGGATACGGCGAGCTGGATGCTATTCGCGCGGGCATAGTGGACGGCGTCGCGGAGGCCTGGGTGGTTCCTCGGCCACTCGACATCGAACACGCACCAGAACTCGTCAATCTCCGCGTCTTCTTCGAGGGCTCTGCTGCGGGCTTCGGCGGCCATTGTCGTCAGTGTTCGAGGTACAGATCCGCCCTGTCCGGTTTCGACGCGAAGGTCGACTGCCGCCACATCTCGAACCGATGGCTGCCGTTTGAGGGCCTCAAGGTACTCCGGTTCAGTCCTTTCCCCCTCGCAAAAGACGACTAGTGTCTTTCGCGGCTGTCGTGTCGCGACTTTCCGCTTGAGCGGACGCGCGCCAGCCTTCCTGTCTCTGCGGCTCACCCGGCGTCGCTCGGCTCTAGACCAAGTGCGCGCCGTAGTGCCTGCTGGTCAAGCTCAGGAACAGCGCCGAATCTCCCCTGAAGGTAGGCACGTTCCAAGTTCAGGGATCGGCGCACTTTGTCCCCGCCGTATTCCGCGAGCGCGGTAAGCGAGGTTGCGCCATCGCCTGCTTTTTCGGTCAGCCAAACCTCGTCTCGGTTGAGGCAGTTGAGGAGGCTGGTGTCATGAGTCGTAAAGATTAGCTGGGCATTGCGAGGGTTGGTCTTCGGATCCTGGAACAATTCGAGCAGCCGCGCCGACAACCTTGGGTGCAAGCTTGCGTCGATTTCGTCAAACAACAGGACTTGCCCATGTCGCAGCGCCGACAGCGCGGGCCCGATGAGCGCGAACCAGGTCTGCGTTCCTGCCGACTCCTCGGTGAGGTCGAAAGGCACCTGTTGTTCTCCGGCCCGGTGAATGAGTTGCAGCCGACGCCGGGACGGTGACACGCGAGCCGTGTCTTCCCCCTCATCTATGACCTGCACATCGTCGATGCCGAGGTCAGCAAACCGAAGCAGCGCCAATGCGGATTCCCGGCCATAGGGGTCAACCAGCTCTTCGTCATCGAAAAGAGCTGGTTGAAGCCATGAGCCTGGCCTATCGAACAGGCGCTCTGTCAAGGACAGGCCGCCAGCTTCGCTCAAACTCGCCGGCTGCTTGCGCCACGGTGCGCGGCGCCGCGCACCTAGCACCTGGATCCTGGACAGCTGACGACCGAACGGCGCGACTTCCGAGTCATCGAACCTCATCGCAGCCGACAAAGCCAGTGTCGTGGGCGTCAGCAGTTCCCTGGTGCCAGCCAGGGCCCCGAGCCCGCGCCGCAGGTGGAGTTCTGGACCCTCCCGTTCGAACAGCACCCGCCGCCGGCGCTCGGGGTAGCTATACAGGCCCTCAAACAGCACCTCCGCATCGTCGACCTCCACCCGGTACGCATACCGCACGTCCCGGACGACCATCTCGACCTCATGAATCGACGGAGTCCCCAGTCCCGGGCCGAACTTGAATGGTTCGCGCGGAACAAACAGATCCCAAGTCCGAAGAGATCGTCCTACCGCTGTCGATAGCCAGACGAGAGCCTCGATGACGTTCGACTTACCCGACGCGTTCGGGCCATAGATCCCGGCGACAGTGAGCACACGCTCCGTAAGGAGTTCAAAGCCCCGTGTTGCCGCCCTGTCCTGATCAACGGCGATCATGGACAGTTCAACTGGCTCCAGGATCGAACGGTAGTTGGCAGCCTCGAACCTGAGCAGCATCGCACCCTCCTAGCTGTCAGAATGCACGCTAACGTATCTCTACGTCAACATCCGACAGATGACGTTGCCAACATGTCACTGCAGTGCACGTTGGAGAAAGCGTGCCCACCGGAGGACCGGGGGTCTGGGATATCCACTCGCCGCGAGTCCCGGCCGTCGAGGAAATGGCGCAGGCGCTGGTCCTGGCGGTGCGTGCGATCGGCCCGACCTGCCTGTGGGTCAACCCTGACTGCGGGCTGAAGACCCGCGGCTACGCCGAGACCGAGCAGGCGCTGCGCAACATGGTCGCGGCCGCCCGCCAGGGGCGCGCGACCGTGGGCTCATGATGGTCCTGACGGAAGGGGCCTTCTTTGGCAGTTGACTACGAGCTCGATGAGTCGGTGGCGCGCGTCTACCTGAACCGGCCGCATCGGCTCAACGCGGTGGTCCCCGAACTCACTGCGGGACTAATCGAGGGCCTCGCCCGCGCCGGACGCGACGGTGCCCGCGTCGTCGTGCTGGCCGGGCGGGGCCGGGCCTTCTGCTCGGGTCACGACCTGAAGGAGCCGATCTCGCAGGAGTCGGTACTTCAGACCCGGACCAGGGTCGCCGCGATCCAGGACGTGACCAGGGCGATCCGGCGATTCCCCGGCCCGGTCATCGCGGCCGTCCACGGCTATGCGCTCGGGGCCGGATGCGAGTTCGCGCTGGGCTGCGATCTCGTGGTCGCGGCGGAGGACGCGCAGTTCGGCTTCCCCGAGGTGTCGGTGGGCCTGAGCGTCACCGGCGGGATCTCCCGGCTCCTGCCGCTGCTCGTCGGCCCGGTCCGCGCGAAGGAACTGCTGCTGCTCGGCGAGCGGTTCACCGCGGCCCGGGCACTGGAGTTCGGCCTGGTCAACCGGGTCAGCGCCGTGGGCGAGCACGAGGTCGCGGCGGCTGAGCTGGCGGCGAAGCTCAAGGCCCAGCCCGCGCTGGCTTTGGCTCTGGCCAAGGAGGCCCTGGACCGGGGGGCCGATTGCGCTCTGGAGGAGGCGATGGCGACCGAGGTCGATTTCGCCGCGCTGACCGTGGCGCCCGGAGCGGGCGATGCAACCTGACCAGGCGAGCCTGCCAGGAACACTCGCCGAAGCGGTCACCCTCGCGGCCCGCCGCTGGCCGGACCGGGTCGCCTGGATCTTCGACGGTGGAGACAACCCTGGGGACAGCTTCACGTTCGCCGACGTCGAGCGGCTCACCGTCGGCTACGCCCTGGCGCTGGCCGAACGCGGAGTCCGGCCGGGCGACCGGGTCGGCGTCATGCTCGGCAACGAGCCCGCCTTCCCGCTCACCTGGCTGGCGCTCGCCTTGGCCGGCGCGGCGATGGTGCCGCTCAACACCAAGTACCGGACCGCCGACGCCGGTCACGTGCTGAGCGCCTGCGGAGCGACCTCGATCGTCGCCGGCACCGGCTTCCTGCCGTTGCTGGAGCGGATCGCGGCGCAGGCGCCGTGGGTGCGCCGGATCGTGCCCGCCGACGAGATCGCAGCGGCAGCTGATCAAACGCCCAGCCCCGGGTCGACCAGCCTCAGGCCGCCGGACCCGGCCGGAACGGCGAACATCCAGTTCACCTCCGGCACGACCGGCCGGCCCAAGGGCTGCGTGCTGTCCCACGCCTACTGGACTCAGCTCGGCGGGAGCCTGGTCACCGGCTTCCCGTACCTCGGCGAGAGCGACGTCATGCTGACCGCGCAGCCGTTCCACTACATCGACCCGCAGTGGAACGTGGCCGCCGCCCTGCTCGCCGGGGCGAGGCTGGTGATCCTGGACGGATTTCATCCATCGTCGTTCTGGGCGAAGGTACGCGAGCATCGGGTGACGTACTTCTACTGCCTGGGCGCGATGCCGGCGCTGCTGCTGCGGATGCCGCCCGATCCCGCCGACGCCGACCACGCGGTCCGGGTGGTGCAGTGCTCGGCGATCCCGCCGGCCCTGCACGCGACGCTGGAGGAACGCTGGAACGTGCCCTGGTACGAGGCCTTCGGGATGACCGAGACCGGCTCTGACCTGAAGGTGACCGACGCCGAGCACGACGAGCTGGTCGGCACTGGCAGCCTGGGCCGCCCCCTGAGCTACCGCCAGGTGCGGATCATCGATGCCCACGGGCAGCCGGTCCCGGCCGGCGAGCGAGGAGAGATCACCCTGGCTGGCGGGGTGATGATGGACGGCTACTACGGTGATCCCGAGGCGACGGCCCGGGTGCTGCACGACGGCTGGTTTCACACCGGCGACCTGGGCTGGATGGACCCGGCGGGCCGGGTCTACTACGCCGGCCGGCTGAAGGACATGATCAGGCGCAGCGGCGAGAACGTCGCGGCGGGCGAGGTGGAAGAGGTGCTGTTGACCCATCAAGGCATCCGTCTGGCCGCGGTGACCGGCGTTCCCGACGACCTGCGCGGCGAGGAAGTGAAGGCCTATTACGTAGCCGAAGGCGACGCCGTAACCCCGGCCGAGCTCGCCGCTTACTGCGCCGAGCGGCTGGCCGCGTTCAAGGTGCCGCGCTTCTGGCAGTCGGCCGCCGACCTGCCCAGGACCGACTCGGAACGCGTAGCCAAGCAACGGCTCGGCGAACTCGCCGGCCCCGTCTTCGACCTGCGCACGAGCGCCTGGAACGCGAGCGTCGATGGTTAGCCGGCCGGCCCCCGCCGTCGACCTGCTGCTGGTCAACGGCGAGGTGCTCACGATGGACCCGGCCCGGCCGCGAGCCCGGTCGGTCGCCGTGGCCGGCGGACGGATCGTCGCGATCGACGCTGACCCTGCTGACCTGACCGCGCGGGAAGTCGTCGACCTGGACGGTGCGGCCTTGCTGCCCGGGTTCCACGACGCGCACAACCACATGGCCTCGTTCGGCCTGTCGCTGAACGAAGTCGACCTGCGCGCCCCGGCGGTGCGCAGCCTGGACGAGCTCTACGCGGCGGTCACGGAACGCGCCCGCGAGACGGCGCCGGACGGCTGGGTGGTCGGCGCGGGCTACGACCAGAACAAGCTCCAGGGCCACCCCGACCGAGACGGCCTGGACCGGGCCGCGCCGGGTCGCCGGGTCTGGCTGCGGCATACCTCCGGGCACATGTGCGTGGTGAGCAGCGCCGTGCTCGCCGACCTCGGTCTGGTCGACCAGGCCGTCGACGTACCGGGTGGTGTTGTGGTCACGGATGCCGCCGGCCGGCCGACCGGGCTGCTGCAGGAGAAAGCCCAGGCGCTCGTCGGCCAACTGGTGCATCCGTACCCGGTGTCGGTGGTGGCCGATGCGATCGACCGGGCCGGTGCGCGATACCTGGCCGAGGGCCTGACCAGCGTCACCGAGGCCGGCATCGGCGGCGGCTGGGTCGGTTACACCCCGGTCGAGCTGGCCGCGTATCAGCTCGCCCGCGACGCCGGCCGGCTGCACGTCCGGGTCGAGCTGATGATCGCCAGCGACGCCCTGCATGAGCTGACCGCCCATCCCGACGATGGCCTGGACTTCGGCCTGGACCTGGGCATCCGCACCGGCTTCGGCGACGACTGGCTGCGGATCGGCGCGATGAAGATCTTCACCGACGGGTCGCTGGTCGGGCTGACGGCCGCCATGTATGACGACTTCGCGGGCCATCCGGGCAACTGCGGCTACTACCAGGGTGGTGTCGACGAGCTGGTCGGCACCATCATCGCCGCGCACCAGTCCGGCTGGCAGGTCGCCGCTCACGCGATCGGCGACCGGGCGATCGACCTGGCGCTGGAGGCCTACGCGATGGCGCAGCGCCGGCATCCGCGCGTCGACGCCAGGCACCGCATCGAGCATTTCGGCGTTTCTCAGCCGGGCCAGGTCGCCCGGACCGCGGAGCTGGGTGTCATCGCCGTGCCGCAGGGCCGGTTCGCCAGCGAGCTGGGCGACGGCATGCTCAACGCGGTCGGGCCAGATCGGCACGCGTGGCTGTACCGGCAGCGCTCGCTGCTCGACGCGGGACTGGTCCTGCCGGGAAGCTCGGACCGGCCTGTGGTCGCCGGGGCGCCCCTGCTCGGCATCCATGACATGGTCAATCGACGGACCGGCTCGGGCGCGCCGTTCAACCCCGGCGAGGCTGTGACCGTGCAGGAGGCACTGCGCGCCTATACGATCGGCTCGGCCTATGCCAGTCACGCGGAGCACCTGAAGGGCTCCATTAGCCAGGGCAAACTGGCGGACCTGGTCGTCTTGTCGCAGGACCCGACCGCCGTGAGCCCGGATGAGATCGCCGGCATCGGCGTGCTGGCCACGTACGTCGGCGGCGAACGCCGGTTCGACGCGCTAGGTTCGGCTCGATGAGCGAGGTGAGCCAGTCGGCCGGGCAACTGTTCGAGCCCGCTGCCCTCGGGCCGGTCCGCCTTCGCAACCGGATCATCAAGGCGGCCACGTTCGAGGGCCTGAGCCGGCGCGGAGCGGTGACCGACGCACTGATCGATTTCCACCGGGCCTTCGCGGCCGGCGGCGTCGGCCTGACCACGCTG
>DATNFM010000383.1:0-10840 GCA_035606435.1 Streptosporangiaceae bacterium
AGCGGGTTGCCCTCGCACTCGGCCGCGACCCGTTCGCAGATCGCTTCCTGCTGGTGCGCGGTCACCTCTTCGCGCCCGGCCAGTTCGGCTACCAGCTCGGCGCACTGCGCCGGGCTGAGCGGATTGAGCTCCATGGTCAGGGAGCTCGGCTTGCCGCCGCCCCAGGACGGCCTGGTCTCCAGCAGGTCTGGCCTGGACACGCAGATCAGCATCACGGGGACGTCGGTGAGCCAGTTCACCACGTGGTCGATCATGTCGAGCAGGGTCGACTCGGCCCAGTGCAAGTCCTCCCAGACCATGACGACCGGGCTGCTGCGGCCGAGCTGCTCCAGCAGGTACTGGACCGACCAGGAGATCTCTTCGATGCCGGTGGGCTCGGCCGGCGCGTCCGGGTTGTAGAGCACGATCCCGGACAGGCAGTCGGTGGCCCGGCGGGCATCGTCGCCACCGTGCTCCATGAGCTGCGTCAGCTTGGTCCAGCCGCCTCCGTAGCCGTCCAGCATCTCGGCCAGCGGTTTGAAGGTGATGCCCCGGCCGTAGGCCGAGCACCGTCCGGTCAGCACCGTGATCCCGTCGGGCATGAGGTCGGCCACGAAGTCCCGCACCAGCCTGGACTTGCCGATACCAGGGGCACCGATCACGGTCACCAGGTTGAGCTGGCTGCGCTTGGTCATTCGCCGGTACGCCGCCTGCAGGTCTTCGAGATCGTCTTCCCGGCCGATCATCGGCACGCCAGGCGAGCCGCCGATCAGGTCCTTGGGCAGTTGGAGTCCGATCACCCGCGAGCTGGCAAGTGGTTCCTTCTTGCCCTTGAGCTCGAGCAGGCCAGCCGGCTCGAGCTCGACCGAGTTCTTGACCAGGCTTGCGGTGACCGGATCGACCAGGATCTGGCCGGGCTTGGCCCTGGGCTCCAGCCTGGCCGCGGTATTGACCGGATCGCCGGTGACCTTGAAGTCGCCGCCGGCCTTGATCCTGACCATGCACTCGCCCGAGGCGATGCCGATCCTGACTTCCAGCCGGACCCGGTGGCTGGCCATCAGGCCGACGTTCAGTTCGCTCACCTTGGTGAGCGTGTCCAAGGCGGCCCTTATCGCTCGCAGGGCATCGTCTTCGTGGCTGACCGCGGCGCCGAAGACGGCCATCACCGCGTCTCCGATGAACTTCTCGGTCTGCCCGCCGTGCGCCTCGATGCACGAACTCGCGGCCGCGAAATAGCGAAGGAGGATCTGATCGAGCGCCTCAGGGTCGAACATCTCGCCTAGCGTCGTCGAGCCGACTACGTCCACGAACAAGATCGTGACGTTTTTCCGCGCTTCCCTGGCGATTTCCTGCGCGGTCGTCGGGTTGCCGCACGAGGAGCAGAACTTCGCGTCGTCGGCAAGCGGAGTTTTACAGGTAGCACACGTCATCCGGCGCCCCAAAGATTCACGAAGCGTGCCTCCCCTAGACCGAATGGCTCACCCAGATTATGACTCAGCCTATTCCGGGCATACCAGAGTTAGGCCTTGCGGTCGCAGCCTTTCTGCCAGTATCACGCGTCGTTTGTCCGCTGGTCTAGTGGCCTTCGGGCCAGTTGCGCCTCCACGCGGGCGCTGGTTGGGTTGCTGGTCGTGACAGATCTCGTGGAAGCGGGCTCGGCCGCGCTTGGCCGGCCGCTGAGCGACCCGGAGCGGCTGGCGAGCAGCGAACGGTCCGTGGTGCTGCGCTGCCGGTCTTCGGCGGGCAGCGTCGTAGTGAAGTCCTATCCGGCCGATGGCGAGGGAACAGCGAGCTTCGCCGCCGAGGCGGCCGGACTGGAATTCACCTCAGGCACCGGCCTGGCCCCTGACCTGCTCGCGGCCGAGCCGGACGAGCGGCTGATCGTGATGGCTGATCTGGGTGGCGACTCGCCTAGCCTGGCTGACCTGCTGCTCGGAAGGTCACCTGGGCCGGCCAGGTACGGACTGCTCAGCTGGGCGCGGGCTTGCGGCGAACTTGCGGTGCGTACCGCCGGCCGGCAGCCTGAGCTCACCGCGCTCGCGGGCAAGTACGGAGCGTCGTTGACCGCAGGCGTCCGCGAATGGCTCCCGCGCCGGATCAGGGAGATCCCTGACCTGCTGACCAGCCTGTCGTTCGCCGTCCCTGACCAGCTCGGCAACGACCTGGCTGAAGTCACCGAGTTGCTGGTTACCGGGCGGTTCGAGGTCTTCTCCCCGGGTGACATCTGCCCGGACAACAACCTGATTACGGCCGGCGGCGTCCGGTTCATCGACTTTGAGAACGCCGGCTTCCACAGCGTGTTCCTGGACGCGGCGTACCTGCGCATGCCGTTCAGCACCTGCTGGTGCGTCTTCGCGCTGCCGGGCGACCTAGCGGCGGAGGCCGAGGGCGGATACCGAGAGCTGGTCAGCACCGTTCACGTCGAGTTGGCCGACGACGAGATCTGGTCCAGGGGGCTGCGTCTGGCGACGACCGCGTGGACCCTGCATGCGATGACCTATCTTCTGGACCGCGGCGTCGAGGCCGACGCCTCGCTGAACCCGGATGCGAGCCTGGCGCCGACAAAGCGGCAGCTTCTGCGCCACCGGTGGCGCACGCTCGCCGACGAGCTCGATCGAGCGGATGAGCTCCCGGCGATCCAGGTCCTGGTCGGTCAGCTTCTCGCGGAGACCGGCCTCTGGCTAGCGCCGGAACTGCCGCTGTATCCGGCGTTTCGCTGAGCGTTACCGGCAGTGCAGCGTTACCGGCAGTGCAGCGTTACTGGCGCGACATTGTCTCCCGTGACTGCGCGGCCGCGACTTGCTCCATGATCTCGCCCGGCTGGGGAGTGGCCACGATCTGGAAATCGATCCGGTCAATCGTCCCGCCGAACCGGAAGGGACTTTCATAACGGGTACTTACCGCCGAGCCATGATTGAATCCGACACTAGCTCCGATGCTGGACAGGATCAGCATGACGAATGGCAGATCCGCCCGCCCGCATTCCTCCCCGTCGATGACCAGCAGGGCGTGCCCGGGTCCGGCCGGCAATCCGCGGAATCGGACGCCGACCGTCGAGCGGCCGACCGGGACGGGGATTTGCGACTGCGCCACCTGGTGATTGCCGAAGTAGTTGTAGTCGAAGACCAGACGATCATCGGCGACGAAGATCGACAGGCCCGAGTTCTGATTGCCGGTGGCGTACAGGACGCCGCCGGCTCCGGCCGGGCGGTCGATCACCGCGTCGAAATCCCAGCTGCGGCCGCTGATCCTGGCGGCGGCCTGGGGCGGGATCGGGGTCATCGGCGGCCGGTAGGTGTAGTGCTTGCTCGGCCGATGCGGGGTGTCGCTCCCGGCCGCCGCCGCGGCCAGACCCGCCAGGCCGCGGCTCAGCTGCTCCGCGACGGCGCGCTCGCGGCCGCCGAACAGCTCGATCGTCCGGTCATCGAGCGGCAGCACGTGATGCTCGCGCGCCTCCTGCCACCACAGCTCGACCAGATCCGTCAGCCGGCCGGGCTCGGCCTTGGCCAGGTTCACGCACTCGGACCGGTCGGTGGCGACGTGGTACAGCTCCCAGTCGTCATCGTCGAAGGGCACGCCGGTGTTGTGCCTGGTGACGGCCTTCCAGCCGTCGTTGTACAGGCCGCGGTGGCCCATCATCTCGAAGTACTGGGTGTGCTTGCGCGACGGCTCGTCCGCGCCGTCCAGCGTGTACCGCATCGAGATGCCCGTCACCGGCATCTGGGAGTAGCCGTGACAGGCCGCGGGCGGGGTGACGCCGAGGACGTCGTAGATGGTCGGCGCGATGTCGTTGACGTGGTGGAACTGGTCCCGTAGCCCGCCTCGGTCGGCCGGGGCGATCGCATCGGGCCAGTGCGCGATCAGCGGCACGTGCACGCCGCCCTCATGGGTGTTCTGCTTGTACCACTTGAACGGGGTGTTGCCGGCCTGGGCCCAGCCCCACGGGTAGTTGGTGTGGCTGTTCGGGCCGCCGATGTCATCGAGGTGGGCGACGGCCTCGTCCGGCGATTCGGCGACGAAGTTGAAGTACTTCCATTCGTGCAGGACGCCGAACTCTCCGCCCTCCTGGCTGGCACCGTTGTCGGAGAGCAGCAGGATCAGGGTGTTGTCCAGCTGCCCGAGCCGTTCGAGCGCCTCGATCAGGCGGCCGATCTGGACGTCGGTGTGCTCAAGGTAGGCGGCGAACGCCTCCTGCAGGCGGGCCGCGAGCAAGCGGTGGTTTTCCGGAAGCTCGTTCCAGGGGTGCACGCCCGGATTGCGCGGCGCGAGCTCGGTCTCGGCCGGGAACAGCCCTAGCTCTTGCTGCCGGGCGAACCAGGCATCCCTGGCTACGTCCCAGCCCTCGTCGAAGGCACCACGGTACTTGGCCAGGTATTCGGCGGGAGCCTGATGCGGGGCGTGCATGGCGCCCGGCGCGAAGTACAGGAAGAACGGCCGGTCCGGACGGATCGACACCGAGTCGTGCAGGAACGAGATCGCGTGGTCGACCAGGTCCTCGGTCAGGTGGTACTCACCTGACTCCGGGATGGGCGGCTCGACCCGGTGGTTGTCGTAGGTCAGCTCGGGGTGGAACTGATCCGTCTCGCCGTCGAGAAAGCCGTAGTAGCGGTCGAAACCCCGCTGACAGGGCCACTGGTCGAAGGGGCCGGCCGCCGAGGTGTCTTCCATCTGGCACAGATGCCACTTGCCGACCGCGAACGTCGCGTAACCCTCGCCGTGCAGCACCTCGGCGATCGTCGCCGAGTGGTTCGAGATGTTGCCGCGCATGTTGGGAAAGCCGGTGCTGAAGTTCGACAGCGACCGCATGCCGACCTCATGGTGGTTCCGGCCGGTCAGCAGCGCGGCGCGGGTCGGCGAGCACAGCGGCGTGACGTGGAAGTTGGTGTACCTGAGCCCGTCGGCGGCCAGCCGGTCGATGTTGGGCGTCGTCATCGTCGAGCCATAACAGCCGAACTGGCTGAACCCCACGTCGTCGAGCAGGATGACCACGACGTTCGGTGCTCCGGGAGCAGGATGAGGCCGCACCGGCCAGGAGGGAATCGAGTCGGCGATGGTGCGGCCGATCTCTCCGTCGAAGCTCTCGAAGCTAGTCATCGGCCCGCCCCTGTCAGGTACCTGAGAAGAGTTCTGACACTACCACTGACAGATCTGTTCGGCCTACTGGAAAATGACTGGCCGCCTGGCCTTATAGCCAGCTAGCAACAGGTCGCGATCGGCGTCCGGCAGGTACTTGACCGCCTCCCGCACCGTGACGCCTGAGGCCCGGTGGATCCGGGGTGCGAGCCAGGTCGCGACGAGGTCGGGTCGCTTCTTCGACACCTCGCGCAGCACCCAGCCGATCGCCTTGCGTATGAAGAACTCCTTCTCCTCCAGCATGGCGTCGGCATAGCAGGCGAACCGCTCGAAGTCGCCTTCGCCCCGGCGCAGTGGCCGGAGCAGGGCCAGCATCGCCGACCGGCGGATCCAGAAGTCGGAGTCGGCCGCCCACCGGTCCAGAGTGGCGGTGAGGTCGTGCTTCTCGGCGAGTACCCCGGCGACGTTGGTGGCGATCGGATCGACCAGGGCCCAGGTGGCGGAGTGACGCAGCAGGAACTCGAGCAATCCGGTGTCGGCGGGACCGAGCAGCTTGGTGTTGCGCTCCAGCAAGATGGTGGCCACCGCCCGGCACTCGAACAGGGGGCCTTCCCAAAGAGCCCGGATCAGTGCGACCAGCCGGTCGTGGTCGAGACCGCCGCAGTCACGGGTCCAGGCAGCCGTTGCCGAGCGCATGACCGGCACGGTGACGCCGGCGAACTCAAGGTCGCTTTTCAGGTAGTTCTGCTCGCCGGCAGCCCGCTCGGGACTGCCCAGACCCCGCAGGATGCTTTCAAGCTGAAGGGCATCTGAATTTGACTTCACGGGCCAGAACCTACTCCCGCTACCAGGAGGGAAGAGCGAGCCGGTCGGCGGGGTTCAGGTGTTCATGGCCCAGAATCTCGAGGATCGCTCGCCCGTGGTGGTCGCGCCGATGGCCGGCGGGGTCTCCACGCCCGACCTCGTGGTCGCGGCGGCGCAGGCCGGCGCGCTCGGCTTCGTTGCCGCCGGCTACAAGTCCGCGGTCGCGATGCGGGAGCAGATCGATGCGGTGCAGGCGGCGACCAGCGCGCCGTTCGGTGTAAACGTGTTCGTGCCGGGCGGCCCGGCGCAGGATGCCGGTGCGCTCGGTGCGTACCTGGAGGCGCTGGCCGGCGATGCTCGGCAACTCGATGCGGCGCTGGGCGATGCGGCCTGGGACGACGATGACTGGGCGGCTAAGGTCGTCGACCTGGTGAACTGCCCGGTACCGGTGGTCAGCTTCACCTTCGGGAGCCCGCCGGGCGATCTCGTTTCGACCCTGCGTGATCGGGGCAGCCGGGTGTGGGTGACTGTCACCGACGAGGTCGAGGCGGCGCAGGCGGTACTGGCCGGGCCGGACTGCCTGATCGTGCAGGGATCGGAGGCAGGGGCTCATCGCGGCACGTTCGCCAACGGGCCCGCCGCGCCGGACGGTCGGGGGACGATCGAGTTGCTCGGCGTGGTGCGCAAGGTTACCTCGCTGCCGCTGATCGCCGCCGGCGGGATCATGACCGCCGAGGCGGTGGAGGAGGCGCTGGCGGCCGGAGCGACGGCCGTGCAGTGCGGCACCGCGTTCCTGCGCTGCCCGCAGAGCGGCGCGTCGCAGGCGCATAAGGCGGCGCTCGCCGATCCGCGGTTCGACCGGACCGCGGTGACCCGCGCGTTCAGCGGCCGGCCTGCTCGCGGGCTGGTCAACGGATTCATGCTCGCCCACGTTGACGCGCCCTGCGCCTATCCGGAGATCAATAACGCGACCAGGCCGCTGCGGGCCGCCGCCGCGGCGGCTGGCGACGCCGACCGGATGAGCCTGTGGGCGGGAGAAGGATTCCGGCTGGCGGCCGCCCTGCCGGTTGCCGAGGTGGTCGAGCGGCTTTGCGGTAACTTGACCGCCGGTTCTAGCGCTAGCGGAATTTAGTGTTAGAGTGCCATCATGCGGCACGAAGCGAAGACTCAGGACTATGAGTCGGGGATCGCGGCAGTGGGCGCGCTCGAAGATCAGGTCCGCCGGGAGCTGTACGTCTACGTGGCCAGGCGCGGTCAGCCGGTCGGCCGGGACGAGGCGGCCACGGCGGTCGGGATAGGCAGGCCGCTCGCCGCCTACCACCTGGACAAGCTGGTCGATCTCGGACTTCTCAGTGCGACGTACGCCCGCCCCCCGGGGCGGCGCGGGCCAGGGGCGGGGCGCCCGGCGAAGGTGTATGCCCGGTCGGGGCGGGAGTTCACGGTGAGCGTGCCGCAGCGGGAGTACGAGCTAGCCGCCAAGCTGCTGGCCCAGGCGGTGGCGGCCGATGAGAGCAAGGTCGCGCGGGCGGCTCTCGACCGCGCCGCCCATCAGCTCGGCGCCGACCTCGGGCGGTGCGGCCGGGCGCCAGGGTCGCATCTCGAGGATCATCCGCAACGTCTGACCGCCGCACTGGCTCAGCATGGTTTCGAGCCCTGGCAAGACGAGCAGGGCACCGTCAACCTGGGAAGCTGCCCGTTCCATCAGCTGGCCACGCAGTACCCGGACATCGTCTGCGGGATGAACCTGGCCTTGATCGACGGCTTGATCGACGGCCTCGGTGCGGCCGGGCTTCAGCCGTCGCTTGACCCGCGGTCCGGGCGCTGCTGCGTGGTCGTCCGTAGTCATCGGCCCGAAATGAATGAGCCAGAAGTGAATGAGCCAGGCCATCCGACCACTGGAGCGTCATGACACAGGAACTGATCATCGACAACGCGGACTTCGCGCTGCCCGCCGCGCTGCCCGCCGCGCTGCCCGCCGAGATGCTCGCCGCCGAGCCGTCCGGGGCCGACCTGGTCGCGGCCGAGCGGGCCGCCGCCGCGTTCTTGTCCGCGCTCGGAGTCGAACTCAGCGGGGAAGGCCTGAGCGAGACGCCGGCGAGGATGGCCAAGGCCTATGCCGAGCTGTTCGACCCCAAGCCGCTGCGGCTGACCACGTTCCCCAACACCGAGGGCTACGACGAACTGGTGATCGCCCGCGAGATCCCGTTCCGTACGGTCTGCGAGCACCACCTGCTGCCGTTCTCCGGCGTTGCCCAGGTCGGCTATCTGCCGGGCGAGCGTATTCTCGGGCTATCTAAGCTGGCCCGGCTGGTCGAGTACTTCGCCGCCCGGCCGCAGACGCAGGAGCGGCTCACCAAGCAGGTCGCCGACTACCTGCATGAGTCCGTTCGGGCGCGCGGCGCCGGGGTCGTGATGCAGGCTGAGCACACCTGCATGACGTTGCGCGGGGTCAGGGCCGTCGGTTCCAAGACGGTCACCTCGGCCCTGCTCGGGACATTGCGCGAGGACCAGCGGTCGCGGACCGAGTTCTTCGCGCTGGCTGGCCTGCCGGCCTGAAGATTATTCACGACGATTCGATTAGGAGCTTCACATGGCTAAGGACGACGCATTCGTCATCGTCGGCGCGAGCCTCGCCGGCGCCAACGCGGCCCAGGCGCTGCGCGACGAGGGCTTCGACGGCTCGATCGTGCTGATCGGCGACGAGCGTGAGCAGCCGTACGAGCGGCCACCGCTGTCGAAGGACTACCTGATGGGCAAGTCCGGCAAGGAGAAGCTGTACGCGCTGCCCGCTGACTGGTACGCCCAGAACAACGTCGAGCTGCGCCTCGGCGAGTCCGCAATCGGCGTCGACCGCGGCGCCAAGCAGGTCACCCTGGCCAGCGGCGAGACCGTCGGCTACACCAAGCTGCTGCTGACGACCGGCTCCTCGCCACGCCGGCTGTCGATACCCGGCGCGGACGCCGACGGCGTGCACTACCTGCGCCGGGTGCAGGACAGTGACGCGATCAAGGCGGCGATCGACGCTGCCTCGAAGATCGCGGTGATCGGGGCCGGCTGGATCGGCCTGGAGGCGGCCTCGGCGGCCCGGGCGGCCGGAGTCGAGGTGAGCGTGATCGAGATGGCCGAGCTGCCGCTGCTGCGGGTTCTGGGCCGTGAGGTCGCTCAGGTCTTCGCCGACCTGCACAAGGCCAACGGGACCGAGCTGATCTTCGGTGCCACGGTGGCTGAGATCATCGTGAAGGACGGCAAGGCCAGCGGGGTTCGGCTCGGCGACGGCCGGGACGTGGAGGCCGACGCGGTGATCGTCGGAGTCGGGATCACGCCGAACGTCGGCCTGGCCGCCGACGCCGGGCTAGCCGTCGACAACGGCATCGTGGTCGACGCCCGGTTGCAGACCTCGGACCCGGACATCTTCGCGGCCGGCGACGTCGCGAACGCGTTCCACCCGGCCTACGGCAAGCACCTGCGGGTCGAGCACTGGTCGAACGCCCGGCACCAGCCGCGCGCGGCGGCCAAGGCCATGCTCGGTCAGGACGTGAGCTTTGACCGGGTGCCGTACTTCTTCACCGACCAGTACGACCTGGGCATGGAGTACGCGGGCTACGTCGAGCCTGAGGGCTACGACCGGGTCGTGTTCCGCGGCGATGTGCCCGGGCGGGAGTTCATCGCGTTCTGGGTCGGGTCCGATGGCCGGGTCCTGGCCGGCATGAACGTCAACATCTGGGATGTCAACGACCAGCTTATGGAACTGGTGCGGACAGCCCGGCCAGTCGATGCGGCCGCGCTAGCCGACCCGGGCACGCCGCTCGACTCGCTCGCCAGCTAGGTCGGGCTGGGCAGCCGGCGTGGCAGGGAGAGGTCCTTGCACGCCGGCTGCCGAGGGGGCCTTGGGGCACTTGGGGGCGTTGGCGTCCATGAGCGGCAGGCCCTTGTGGCGGCACAACGCGGCCAGGCCTTCGGCCTCGGTGTCGTAGGGGCCGCGCACCTTCTGCAGGTACGGGCTGACCGTGCGGAAGTCCAGGTCGCGGTCATCGCCGCAGGCCGGGCAGATGATCTCCCACAGGCTGGTCCAGCCGTCGACCGGCTCTGCGTTGATGATGAGCACAGGCCGCAGCCGGAGGGTGACCTGGTTGCCGCCGTGACCAGGCTCGCCTGGCCGGATCCTCGTCATGCAGTCTATTCTGCGTCCGCGAGCAGCTTCTATAACGGTGTGTCGCCAAACAATTACCGAACGCATTCAGGCTCATTGCGGCTGACTCGGCGCAGTCGTGGCTATTGCATCGGGCCATCGGGCTGCGTTGCTATTTCGCGAGCTCAGCAGGTACGGGCGACCTTAACCTCGAAGCCGTATGGGAAGTGCAGCAGATAGTGCGTGCCGCCAGACTCGTAATACAGGTCGACTGCCGTAGAGGTACCATCTTTTCCGGTCGGCTTCGCGACTATCACCAGGTTGATCCGTTCTTGTCCGTGAGTGTGCCGGACGACCGCGCCCGGGATCTGTTGCCGTCGGTCCCACAGAACGCCGGGCGCGTCGGACGCTACGCTCGATGCATTCGGGTACCCTCCGCCCACGCCGACGCCTTCGTTCGGATTGCTGATAGGCAATACCCAGGCGGTTACTAGGCGCAGATGCCGGGCCTGCGCGAGCTTGACTTTGTCGATCGTGGCCGTTCCGCCGCTGTTGGGAAAGTCTTCGAATCCGGAGTAGGCGACCCCGCCGGGCCTTGCGTGGGCGCAAATATTGCCCGAAGCCGGGATCGTGCTGCCGAACGGACCACTGGTGGACAGCCCGTTGCCGCATGCGGTGGTCAGAAGTAGGAGGGCCAGCCCGCAGGCCAGCCCTCCCATAGTGACGCGGTTCACCTGGATGTTCTCTGCACTTCTACTGGGGAGCTTGGCCCTGGGTTTCCGAACCGAGATGGGTCCATGACGACCCATGCCGCCAGGCTCGGGTAGTTGTTGGTGCCGCAGAGGTATCCGCCGC
>DATNFM010000384.1:0-2108 GCA_035606435.1 Streptosporangiaceae bacterium
CCGCGCACCTGGCCGCCGCCTACCTGGCCGCCGGGTACGCGAGCGAGGCCGTGCACTGGTACCAGCGGGTCCTGGCCGAACGCGGCCGCGAGCTCGCGCCCGGGCACCCGGCCATCATCGCGGCCCGGGTCAACCTGGCCAGGGCCCTGATCCTGGCGGGCGAGCCCGCGGACGCGGTCACCGTGCTGGATCGCGCGGTCAGCGAGTGCGAGCAGTTCCGCGGGCCCGGGCACCCGGACACCCTCAGCGCCCGGGACGACCTCGCCTCCGCCCACCAGGCCGCGGGCGACTTGGCCGCGGCCGCCAGGTTGCTGAGCCGCAATCTGATCGACCGGGAGCGGCTGCAGGGCCCGCGCGACGCGGAAACCATGGCCACCCGGGACCGGCTGGCCGCGGCTAGCCTGGCCGCGGGCAAGGTCAAGGACGCGATTTCGCACTACAAGCGCGTGCTGTCGGACCGCGAGAAGGTGCTCGGCCCGGGACATCCGGACACGATCGCGACCACCGCGAACCTCGCCGCCGCGTACCAGGCGGCCGGCCGGATGCCGGCCGCGATGCAGCTGTCCGAGCAGTGCTGTGCGGATTCCGAACGGGTTCTCGGTTCGGATCACTCGGACACCCTCACGCGCATGGCCAACCTGGCGTACCTGTTCTACGCGGTAGGCCGGGTCGGGGATGCGGTGGCCTTGCTTCGCGACCTCGCCGTGCGCTGCGAGCGCGTCCTGCCGGCCGGGGATCCGCTCACCGAGACCGTTCGGCAGAGCCTGCTGAGCATCGGTGACAGCTGATGCTGTCAGCAAGGGGACTGTCGGCCGAGGCCGAAATTTTCCGGTTTGTCGCCTGCTGCGGCAAACTGACCGGTACTATCTCGCTGGTGTTTCTCTCGTGTCGGCCTGCCTCAAAGACCACCGGAGGTCTCAGCCGCGCTAGGTGCGGTGACAGCGCGGAGGCGCGTTCCTTTTCGAACACTGAGTGAGGCTTTCCGCTGCGTGTGATCGCGTGAAACGCCAGGCAGCAGGATAGGAGACCCCAGATGTCGGTTGAATCCCCGGCTAATGTCGCGAGGCCCGGGCTCGTCCCCTCGGGCAGGCTCGAGCCGAATGCCATCGGGGTAGCGCAGGATACCGTCATCGGGATGGCCACGGCCGCGCCCGCCGCATCGGTAGGGCTGACGCTGGCCGGACTCGCCGCGGCGACCGCCTACGCCAGCGGGCCCGCCCTTATCCTGATGGCGCTGCCGATGATCGTCATCGCCAACTGCTACCGCCGCCTCAACCTGTGGAACGCCAACTGCGGCGCGGCCTTCGAATGGGTCGGCCGCGTGATCAACCCGTACATCGGCTTCCTCACAGGCTGGCTGATGATCATGGGTGGCATCATCGGCACGGTCAGCACCACGGTCGTCCTCGGGCCGACGGTGCTCGCCGTCGTCGGCTCCACCACCACCGCTGTCGTGCCGAACCTTGCCATCGACACCGTGGTACTCCTCGGCATGCTCGTGATCGCGATCATCGGGATTCGCCTCACCGCCCGGACCCAGGTCGGCCTGGGCTTGATCGAGTACACGATCCTGATCGGCTTCGCCATTGTCGGCCTCGTGGCGGTCATCAGCCACCGGCATGGCACCTTCCCCATTACCAAGGGCTGGTTCAGCCTCAGCGGAATCGGGGGTCACGGCAGCCTCACCGCGGGCTTCCTCGTCGCGTTGTTCGCCTACACCGGCTGGGACGGCACCGTCTACGTCAACGAGGAAGTCAAGCACCGGCGCGTCAACCCGGGCAAGGCCGCCATGATGGCGGTCGCCTTCCTGGCCATCGTCTATACCGTGTCCGCGGTCGGCCTGCAGGGCGTCGTGTCGCCTGGCAAGCTGCAGGACAACGCGACCAACGCCCTGCCGTACGTCGCCCAGGTCCTGGGCGGCAGCGGCTGGGCGAAGGTCATGGCGTTCTCCCTCGCGCTGTCGGTGATCGCGACCACCGGTGTCGGTATCGTGCTCGGTGCCCGGGTCATCTACGGGATGGCCAACCACCGGGTGCTTCCGCCGTTCCTCGGCAACGTGAACCGCCGGTACGCCACCCCGGTCGCCGCGAGCCTGGTGGTCGGCCTGA
>DATNFM010000385.1:0-2390 GCA_035606435.1 Streptosporangiaceae bacterium
TGGGCAAGAAATGCCCGCAGCCGATCATCATGCTGGCCGAGAGAATCGGCGAGGTTCGGATCGGTCAGGTAGTCGAAGTTCTCGCTGACGATCCGGCGGCGAAGACCGACGTGCCGGCCTGGTGCGGCCTGAAGTCACACGAGTTCGTCGGATCAGCTGAACTGGCGCCGATCCCCGGCTGGGCATTTCGGGTCCGGCGCAGCTACTAGTCCTGATCGGGAATCTTCGACTCAACCGGTGCGAACCGGTCGGAGAAGCGAGGATCAGCTACCCACCAGGGCTTGGCTTCGGCTTCGTCCGCGCCTGGCTGATCCGCCGCATCCAGTTCGGCGTCGATGACCTTCGCCTCATGCTCGTCTTCCCTGATCATCGCGATCAGCACGGCGGCCAGGAACGGAAGCCCGATCAGATCGCCGAGAATCCAGAGCGCACCGCCGCCGAGCACCTGGTCGGAGGCCAGCGAGGGCCCCCAGGGCCGGCCAAGCGCGTGGTAGTAGCCGCCCGCGATCAGGTTACGGTCGACGATCACCGACAGGCCGAGCGCGGCGTCACCCACGACTTCGGCCGCCGTGACCCAGAGCGCGACCAGGTACGGGTACTGCCTGGGCACCGGGTCAACCCGCAGCAGCGTCCAGAAGAACACCAGGCCCAGCATGATGAACAGCGGCACCGCGAGTAGCAGTACGACGGTCTGGAACGCCCGCACGAAGAAAAGCACCGGCCAGTACACGGCCAGGAACGAGCTGGTCGCGATGAAGGCCAGCCCCGCTCCCCCGGCGCAGAACGCGATCGTTCTTCCTGCCGGCCAGTTCTCGCCGGCCAGGCGCACTCGGCGGACGCCGAGCAGGTAGGCCGCGCAGGCGAGCACGATGAGCGCGAGTGCGTAGGGGTCGATCGACCATTCGGTCAGCTTTCGGACGGGCGTCAGCTCAGGCGGAAGCTGGACGGGCATGGCAGTCACGCTACCAACCCGCCGACTGCCGGCCCCTTTGACACGATGGCACCATGACACAACGCAGAGCCAACATGCGAAGCCAGGGCTTCGAGGTCGCGGGGTTGCACCACATTCAGCTCGCCATCCCGGTCGGCGGCGAGGACGCCTGCAGGCAGTTCTGGGGTGACGTGCTCGGCCTGACCGAACTCACCAAGCCGGCGGGGCTAGCCGGCCGCGGTGGCTGCTGGTTCGGCGGCGGCAGGCTGGAACTTCATCTGGGAGTGGAAGAGGACTTTACGCCCGCTCGCAAGGCGCACCCGGGAATCCTGGTCGACGGACTAGCCGAGCTCGCGGACCGGCTGGAGGCCGCTGGTGCGCGCGTGATCTGGGATTCCGAGCTTGTCGGTCACGATCGGTTCTACAGTTATGACCCGTTCGGCAACCGGCTCGAGTTCCTCGCGCCGAAGCAGGTCAGCTAGCCGAAGTGCGCGGCGACGTCGGCCGCGGCCTCCTCGCCGTACGCGGCCGCGACCCGGGCGGACAGGCCTTGGCGATCCAGCTTGTATTCCTGCGTGCCGGTGGTTTCGAGCACGTGCACCGCGATGATGTTGCCGAGCTGGGCGGCCCGCTCCAGGCTCAGCCCCCAGGAGACGGCCGCCAGGAACCCAGAGCGGAAGGCGTCGCCGGCGCCGGTCGGCTCCCTAGGCTCAGCGTCGGGCACGGCGGGCACCAAGATCGGCTCTTGCCCGACCTGGTCGACCCGGGCGCCGCTGCCGCCGAGCGTGGTGACCTGGACATCGACCTGCTCGATAATTTCGGCCGCCGACCAGCCGGTCTTGTGCACGATCAGCGAGCCTTCGTACTCGTTGCAGAACAGGTACTGCGCGCCGGTGATCAGTGACCGCACCTGATCGCCGTCGAGCCTGGCTAGCTGCCAGGAACTGTCGGCGGCGAACGGGATGCCGTTCGTCACGCACTGCTTGGTGAACAGGAGCATCGCATCGGGGTCGCTCGCACCGATCACCACGAGGTCGACCTGGCCGGCCAGCTCGCTGAGGTCGATGTCCTGGTCCTCAGTCATCGCGCCCGGGTAGAACGATGCGATCTGGTTCATGTCGAGGTCGGTGGTGCCGACGAACCGCGCGGTGTGGTGATGCGCCGACTCGCGTACCGCACTGGTATCGACCCCGTGCTGATCGAGCCAGTCGCGGTATTCGGCGAAGTCGGCGCCGACGGTCCCGACCAGCAGCGGCCGCAGGCCCAGGTAGCCGAGGCCGAACGCGATGTTGGCCGCGACCCCGCCTCGCCGGATCGACAGCGAGTCGACCAGGAACGACAAAGCGACCTTGTCGAGCTTGTCGGGCATCAGCTGCTCGACGAACCGGCCGGGAAACGTCATCAGATGGTCGGTCGCAATCGACCCGGTCACGGCAATGCGCACAACAGTCCCATCGAC
>DATNFM010000386.1:0-11506 GCA_035606435.1 Streptosporangiaceae bacterium
GACGCGGTCATCAGGCCCGCCGAGACCCGTCCCGCCGTCATCAGGGCCTTGCGTAGCCTGAGATCAAAGCGGCAGACGCTCCCACCCAAGAAGCACGGCAACATCCCGCTCTAACTTCTCCTCCCGCTACCCCCCCGCCCACCGCCCATACCCTTCGGGCCGGTCAAGGACAAACAAGGGGCGCTAGCTGGGGGGCTACCAGAACAGGCCCAAAGGGGGCCAGAGCACCGGCGATTGCTCTGGCTGCGCGACACCCCGACCGACGCCGACTAGAGTCGAGGTCATATGACCGAGTCAGAAGTGTCGCTCCCGCTGCTGTCCCGATACGCCATCATGGTGGATGTCGGGTATATCTACGCGTCTGCGGGCGAGTTGCTGTTCAGCGCCTCATCCCGGCGCGAGTACCGGGTCGACGCTGACAAGCTGATCTCGGCGCTGATCAAGCAGGCCGACGATCAGGTCAGGGGCCAGCTTCTGCGGGTCTACTGGTACGACGCCGCCAGGGACCGGGTGCCGACCTTCGATCAGCGGGTCATCGCCCAGATGCCGCTGGTCAAGCTGCGGCTCGGCAACCTGAACGCCCGCGGCCAGCAAAAGGGCGTCGATGCCCAGATCCGCGCCGACATGGAGGCGCTGGCCCGGCACCGGGCGATCACCGATGCGATCTTGGTGGCCGGAGACGAGGACATGGTGCCCGCGGTCGAGGCGGCCCAGGCTTACGGCGTCCGGGTGCACCTGTGGGGCGTAGAGCCGCCCTACGGCACGAACCAGGCCGAGCGCCTGGTCTGGGAGTCCGACACGGTCGAGGTGCTTGAGCGCCTGTTCATCGAGCCGTACTTCGCGCCTCAGCCCACCCCGGAGAGCAGCCAGCCTCCGGCCGCGGGCACGCTGCCGGTCCGGGTCGATCAGGTCACCTCGATCTCCGGCGTCCACACGACTCCGCCGACCCCGTCGCCGGCCCAGCTGTTCGGTGACCACAGGAACCCGTTCAGGTCGCACTCCAAGGGCACGCACATCACCGGCGGCCATATGACGCCGGCTCGGCTGGGCCCGTCCCGCGAGCGGGTCGAGGAGGCCGGTGAGCACGTGGCGCAGAAGTGGATCCTGACCCGGGGTGAAGACAACATCAGGGACCTGCTGCCCGGACCGATCCTGCCGCCGGTCATCGACAAGGAACTGCTGGTCGATGCCGAGAAGGAACTGGGCCTGTCGCTGCGCTCCTACCAGGAGGCCAGGGAGTGGCTGCGGGACGCGTTCTGGGCTCGCGTCCACCGGCAGTTCGGCGTCGGCGTCGGCAAGTCGAAGTAGATGACCGGCCCCCAGCAAGGCGGCCCGCTGATCAGCGTGGTGCGCGGCCAGCCTACCGATGCCGAGGTCGCCGCCGTCGTGACCGTTCTGCGACTGGCATCGAGGGCAGTGAGCGGCCAGCCGAGGATCGAAGCCCCCGCAAAGCTTTCTTCCTGGTCAAACAAAAGAATTTTGCTGCGCCAGCCAATCGCTCCCGGGCCGGACGCGTGGCGGCACAGTGCTTGGTGACCACGGGGCACTTCCTCGATAGCCATCCTCACTAGACTTTGGCAGTCGAGAAGGAGCGTTTCGTGCGCAAGGTCCTCATCGCCAACCGAGGCGAGATCGCTGTCCGAGTAGCCCGTGCCTGCGCCGACGCTGGGCTCACCAGCGTCGCCGTGTACTCCGAGCCGGATCTGGACGCGCTGCATGTGCGGATGGCCGACGAAGCGTACGCGCTGGGCGGTGCTAGCGCCGCCGACAGCTACCTGGACATCGCCAAGGTACTCAAGGTCGCAGCGGAGTCGGGCGCCGACGCGGTGCACCCCGGCTACGGGTTCCTCGCCGAGAACGCGCAGTTCGCGAGCGAGGTGATCGCGGCCGGGCTGACCTGGATCGGGCCGCCGCCTTCCGCGATCGAGGCGCTGGGTGACAAGACGGCGGCGCGGGCCATCGCGCGCCGGGTGGGCGCGCCGCTCGCGCCGGGGACCGACGGGCCGATCTCCGGGCCGGACGAGGCCGTCGCTTTCGCGGCCGAGCACGGGCTGCCTATCGCGATCAAGGCCGCCTACGGCGGCGGCGGGCGCGGGCTCAAGGTCGCCCGGACAATGGACGAGATTCCTGAGCTGTTCGAGTCGGCGGTGCGGGAGGCGGTCGCGGCGTTCGGACGCGGCGAGTGCTTTGTCGAGCGGTACCTGGACCAGCCCCGGCACGTGGAGACGCAGTGCCTGGCGGATTCTCATGGGTCTGTCGTGGTCGTCTCGACCAGGGACTGCTCCCTGCAACGGCGGCACCAGAAGCTGGTCGAGGAGGCGCCGGCGCCGTTCCTGACCGCCGAGCAGGAAGCGCTGCTGCGGTCCTCGTCGAAGGCGATCCTGTGCGAGGCCGGCTATGTCGGCGCCGGAACCTGTGAGTTCCTGGTCGCGCGGGACGGGACGATCTCGTTCCTTGAGGTCAACACCAGGCTGCAGGTGGAGCACCCGGTCACCGAGGAGGTCAGCGGGATCGACCTGGTGCTGGCGATGTTCGCGATCGCGGACGGCCAGCCACTGGGATTCGACGACCCGCCGCTGCGCGGCCACTCGATCGAGTTCCGGCTGAACGCGGAGGACGCCGGGCGGGGATTCCTGCCCGCACCTGGGACTTTGACGGCCTGGAACCCGCCATCCGGCCCCGGCGTTCGAGTCGACTCCGGCTATGTGGCCGGGATGACCGTGCCGCAGATGTACGACTCGCTGATCGCCAAGCTGATCGTGACCGGGGCTGACCGGCGCCAGGCGCTGGCCCGGGCCCGGCGGGCGCTGGCCGAGTTCGAGGTCGGCGGGATGCCGACCGTATTGCCGTTCCACCGGGCAGTGGTGTCCGATCCAGCGTTCACTGGCGAGCCGTTCTCGGTGCACACGCGGTGGATCGAGACCGAGTTCACCGGAGGGATCGAGCCCTACGATGGCCCGGCCGAGACTGGAACCGCGGCTGGAGGCGCGGCTGGAGGCGCGGCTGGCGAGCGCGAGCGGGTCGTGGTCGAGGTCAACGGCAAGCGGCTTGAGGTTGTCGTGCCTGGATGGCTGGCTGGGGGCGGCGGGGCTCCGGGTAGCGGGGCTGGCGGGGCGGCCTGGGCGGCTGGTCAGCGGGCTCCTGGCCGGGCTTCCGGAGGCCGGTCGCGGCGGAAGCAGGGATCGGCCGCCGACGGCGACACGCTGGTCAGCCC
Source organism: Streptosporangiaceae bacterium (assembly GCA_035606435.1). GTDB lineage: Bacteria > Actinomycetota > Actinomycetes > Streptosporangiales > Streptosporangiaceae > Chersky-822. Next base: position 3,215 of record DATNFM010000386.1, read on the forward strand.
GATGCAGGGCACGATCGTCAAGATCGTCGCGGCCGAGGGCCAGGCCGTGCAGGCCGGAGAGACGATCGTCGTGCTCGAAGCGATGAAGATGGAGCAGCCGCTGACCGCGCACAAGGCTGGAACCGTGAGCGAACTGGCGGTCGAGGTCGGGCAGACGGTTTCGGCCGGCTATGCCATCTGCAAACTGGCGGGGTGAACCATGCCTCGCCTAGAGGGCGATCCGAACCCGTGGCGCTGGATTCTGTTCTCGCTCGGGTTCAGGCTGCCCGAGGAGAACAACGACTGGGTCAAGCATGAACTGATGGACGCGGGGTGGCGGCTGCGTACCGTCGTGCGCCACCTGGCGATCATCATCCCGGTCTGCGTGATCGTGGCCGTGGTGCTGCTGGTACTGCTGCCCGCGCCGGGCTGGCTGGCCGCGATGATGATCACACTGATCCTGGTCGGGAGCGTGTTTACGGTCGCGTCCTACGCGGATGACATCCGGGCGACCCGGCTGCGCCAGCACGGCCTGGAGGCTCCGGACGACCCCGATCTGGGGCGGCCGGCCCATTAAGGCCGTTCTTGTCCCTGGCTGACCGGGCTGGCAACGCTGCTGACTGGGCTGGCCGGGCTGGGGCCACAGCACCGGTGTCCACCGGTGCTGTTCCTTCCCGGGAAGCAACAGCCTCGGTGCCTTTCTGGTGTCGTTATAACCGCCTCGGTGCCTATCTGATGTCGTTCCGTCCCGGTCCACCTAGCCCGTGACGCTGACTTGGCCTGGGTTACGGACGTCTTAGCCCTGGTTACGCGGTCTTAGCCCGAGTTACGGACTTCGGAACAGGGATAAAACCGACAAAATTTTGCGCTAACCCGGGCTAAGGCGTCCTAACCAGGGCTAAGACGTCCGTAACCAGGGCTAAGACGTCCGTAACCCGGGCTAAGACCGCGCGTAACCCGCGGCCCGGCAACGCCAGCGCGCCGGGCAGACCGCCCATTCCGGGCACCGGCGCACGCGCCCGAACGGGCGACGCCCGGTCCCGCCGGGACCATGTCCCCCGGTCGGCGCCCGGATCGCCCGAAGAGTACGCACTAGCCTGATACAACTCGGGTCAGAGAGGCTCCGATGTCGCTGTCGACCGGGTCCTGGCTACTCCGTGGGCTCCATGAGGCGGCGGGCGGCTTCGGTGATGCTGCCGGTCAGCGACGGGTAGACGGCGAAGGTCTGGGTGACCTCGTCGACGGTGATCTGGCGTTCGACCGCCAGCGAGACGCCGAGGATCAACTCGCTGGCCCGGGGCGCGACGATGACGCCGCCCAGCACGGCTCCGCTGTTGGGACGCGCGAACAGCTTCACGAAGCCGTCCCTGAACCCGTCCATCTTGGCTCGCGCGTTCGTGGCGAGCGGCATCTTGACGACCGTGGCCCTGACCTTGCCGCTGTCGACCTGCTCCTGGCTGACGCCGACGGTCGCGATCTCGGGCTCGGTGAAGATCGTCGCCGCGACGTGGCTCAGCCGCAGCGGATGCACGGCCTCGCCTAGGGCGTGCCACATCGCGATCCGGCCCTGCATGGCCGCGACCGAGGCCAGCATCAGCACGCCGGTGCAGTCGCCGGCGGCGTAGACGCCGGGAGCCGAGGTCCGCGACACCCGGTCGACCTTGACGAAGCCGCGTTCGTCGACTTCGACCTTGGCCTGGTCGAGCCCCAGGCCGTCGGTGAGCGGCACCATGCCGACCGTGAGCAGGCAGTGGCTGCCCTGCACCTTTTCGCCGCTGGCCAGGGTGACCTCGACGCCGTCCGTCGTCCGGCGGGCCGACTGCGCGCGTGACCGGCCGAGCACTCGCATGCCGCGCCGCCGGAACACGTCCTCGACCACCATCGCCGCGTCGGTGTCTTCATGGGGCAACACGTGCTGGCGCGAGGAGACCAGAGTCACCTGGGAGCCGAGCGCCTGGAACGCGCTGGCGAACTCGGCGCCGGTCACGCCTGAGCCGACGACGATCAGCTCGGACGGGAGTTCGTCCAGATCGTAGATCTGCCTGCTGGTCAGCAGGCGTTCCCCGTCTGGGATCGCGTCCTCGAGTTCGCGCGGGCGGGCGCCGGTGGCGATGAGGACGGTGTCGGCCTCGATGGTACGGTCCCCGACCGCTATGAGGCCCGGGCTGACCAGCCGGCCGTTGCCGCAGATGACATCGACGCCCTCGGCCGCCAGCCTGGCCGCGACATCGGCCGACTGGGCCTGGGCGAGCCGGCGGATGCGGGAGTTGATCTTGGGAGCATCGGCCCAGGCGTAGGCTGAATGCTGATCGGCCAGCGTAACCGGGGTGACCGGGGTGACCGAGGTGACCGAGGTGACCGAGGTGACCGAGGTGACCCGGGTGACCGAGGTGGCCGGGGCGGTCTGGGCCTCGTCCGGGTCAGCCAGGTCGGGGCCGGTCGGGTCGAACCTGATGCCCAGATCCCTGGTGCCTTCGAGCGCGGCCATCATGGATGAGGTCGCGATCAGCGTCTTGGACGGCACGCAGTCCGTCAGCACGCAGGCACCGCCGAGGCCGTTGTCTTCGATGACCGTCACCCGGGCACCAAGCTGGGCGGCAACCAGGGCGGCCTCGTAACCCCCCGGGCCGCCTCCGATGATGACGATGCGCGTTCGCGACTGGCTCACGTTACTTAATTCTGTCCTATCCACCCGATAACCCAGCCTCCCGGCCCGCCCTCACCCAAGCGCTCTTCGTCGCGGTGCCGCTTTTTGGCCGCTTTTTGCCCAATTGACGCCAATGGCTCGGGTCGAGAATCGTGAGGCCGGGACAGGACACGTGAAGTGACGGTGTCAACCTCTGCACTTGCGCCTCCCAAGCCTCGTACGCTAATCAATCGTGGCGTTGTACGCGGCCTATGGCAGCAACATGGATCCTGGGCAGATGATCGAGCGCTGCCCGCATTCACCCCAGGCAGGCATCGGGTGGCTCGAAGGCTGGCGGCTGACCTTCGGCGGCGAGGATCTCGGCTGGGAAGGCGCGCTGGCCACCGTCGTGGAGGAAGACGACTCCCGGGTCTTCGTCGTGCTCTACGAAGTCTCCGAGAGCGATGAACGCGCGCTTGACCGCTGGGATGGCGCGACGCTCGGCTACTACAGCAAGCTGAAGGTCCGGGTGTCAGCCCTGGACGGCGACGCGCTCGCCTGGCTGTACGTGCTGAACGACTACGAGGGCGGACTCCCGTCGGCGCGGTACCTCGGCATCATGGCCGACGCCGCCGAGGCCGCCGGCGCCCCGGCGGACTACGTGACTTCGCTCCGCACCAGGCCCTGCCGCTCCGTGGGCCCCTGACCGATCTCCCGGCTTACTGGACGACGAGGCAGACGACGAAGGCGATCACCGGGGCCAGGACAGCGGCGAGCGAGGGCCAGGACAAGGTGCCGCGCACGTACTCGGGCGGCCCGTCCACCGCGCTCGGCTCGGGCGCATCAGGATCGATTTCCTGGCCCTGCGCCGACTGGCTGTCCGACGCGGCGGCCTGCGATTTGGCGGCCGCAGCGCGTCCTCCGGCCGTCTTAGCCTCGCCTGCGGCGCCGTCACGGATGCGGGCCGCCGAGTCGCGCGAGGCCGTGTCACGCGAGGCCGGGTCGTCCGCCGGCTTCTTGCCCGACCGCGGCTTCCGGCCGTCGTCGCCGGGGCCGTCGGCGCCGGAGTCGTCGTCGCCAGAGTCGACGCTGAAATCGACTCCCTTCATGACCGACCTGAACCGCGCCTCTTCCGACATCGCGGCGAGTTCCCTGGCCATGATCTCGGCCGTGGTCATCCTGACCAGCGACTGGGCCTGCTCCGGCATCTTGCGGTAGCCGCTCGGCTGGGCCCGCTTGCCCTGGTCCCACTGCCAGGCGCGCAACTGGGCCCTGGCCCGGGTGCGCCGGGGCGAAGAAAGCGCCCAGCTGTAGACCGTCTTGTCCTTCTTCGGTGCCGGGCGCGCGCACTGGACCTCGACCGAGTCGGCGAGGTAGACACCGTGCACCGCACCCCACGGGATGTCGTAAGTGCGGATCGGGTTCCTGACCTTGACGCCGCCGTTGTCGGCGATCACGGCCGGCCACAGCGTGAGCGCATAGACCGCACCGGTGATCGCCATGCCACCGAAGACGATCTTGAGCGTGAGGAAGTTGTGCCCATGACCCTGGATCACCAGGTCCAAAAGGCTCAAGACGATGATGCCGACCCACGTCCACCAGATCACCTGGGGAGTGGACATGCGAAAGACCCGCCTGCCGTCAGCCTTCTGCTTGCCCGCTGAGGTAGGAGGTTCCCCGATCGGACTATTCCGCTCGTTCGGTACGGACACGTCTGCCTGCGCTCCAGTTAGCGACACCTTGCGACTTCCACCCCACCATATGCACGGGCTAGCAGGACAGACTCCAGCCGTGCGCAAGCCGCAACTGTTACGTTGCCCAGCCGAAATCGTTATCAGCCGCGCAGACCAGACGATGGCCGACCGACCCTAGGCCGACCGACCCTAGGCCGACCGACCTAGGCCGGCCGACGGCTCCCAGACCGAGCTAATAACGGGCCGGCGAGCGTGACGTCCTCCACGCTGGCGGGGACGGCGGTCACCGCTCCGTCGATGGGACCGACGGCCGAGGCCGGCCCGCAACCCTCGCCGAGCGCCATCATCGCCGTGGCGGCCATGACCTTGATTCCCACGGCGATGCAGCGCTCGTCGACGTCGAACAGCGGCTGGTGGATGTCGAATTCATCCATCGAGCCCGGTGTGCGGGTGCCGAGGCGGAACAGGCTGCCCGGAATCGATTCCAGGTACCACGCGAAGTCCTCGCCGCCAAGGCTCTGCGGCGCGGCGGCGATGGAGTCGCTGCCAAGCACCCGGTCGGCGGCGGCGGCGACCATCGCCGTGGCCAGTTCGTCGTTGACGGCAGGGGGCACGTTCCGGTCGTACTGCAGATCCGGCGTCACGCCGTAGGCACTGGCCACCGACTCGACCAGGCCCTTGAGCAGGTCGGGTGCCGCGTGCCAGGCGGTGTCATCCAGGCACCGGACGGTACCTTCGATCACGCCTACGTCCGGGATGGCGTTCGGAGCGCTTCCCGCGCTCACCCGGCCCCAGACCAGGCTGAGCCCGGACCTCGGGTCGATCCGCCTCGACAAAGCCGCAGGCAGCTCCGTGATCATCTTCCCGAGCGCGAACACCAGGTCGGCGGTGAGATGCGGCCGGGCGGTGTGGCCGCCCGGGCCGGTCAGCTTGATCTTGATCTTGTCGCACGCGGCCGTGATCGCACCGACCCTGGTCCCGATCCGGCCAACGTCGAGCTTGGGATCGCAGTGCAGCGCGAACACCCGGTCGACCGATGAGATGCCTCCGGCCGCCAGCACGTCCAGAGCGCCGCCCGGTGCTTCCTCGGCCGGCTGGAAGATCAGCCTGACCTTGCCGGGCAGCGCGCCAGAAGCGGCGGCCTTGGCGAGGAACAGGCCGGTGCCGACCAGGACGGTCGTGTGCACGTCGTGCCCGCAGGCATGGCAGGCGCCAGGGTTGAGCGACCGGTAGCTCACGGTCTTCTCATCGATGATCGGAAGTGCATCGATGTCCGCCCGCAGGGCAACGATGGGCGGCTCGCCGACCTCGCCGCCGATGTCGGCGATGATCCCGGTGCCCTTTGGCAAGATCGCCGGGCGCAGGCCAGCGCCTTCGAGGACCATCGAGATCCGGCGGGTCGTGCGGTGCTCGGAGTATCCGACCTCGGGATGAGCGTGCAGGTCCCGCCGGAACTCGATCAACTCTGACTCGTGCGCCGCCAGAAACGCGTCTAGCTCGCCGGTCAGGTCGTGCTCAACCATGTGCCCGCTCCCCCATGGCAACGATCAGGCCGCAACTACGCTGACAAAACATGCTTTGCCGGTCACCGAGCATCGGACTCTGCCGCGTCCGCCGTCGCCTGCGCGGAAGTGCCCGTCGCCCAGCCAGGTCGGTCGCCCGGATCTGGCTATGGCAGATCTCACGGGCAAAGAGCGTGTCCATTCGGTCCTTCAAGCTGTCGTATCGCGGCTGGAGCCCGGCGGCACCGGTGAGCCTGGTACCCGGGAATGAGAAAATCCGCGTCGACAACGTTAACGACGCGAATCATCTACCCACCGCTGGATCAACAAACATCACCAACGGGCACCCTGCCCAGAGGTACAGCTTTCTTGTTGCCGTAACCGCGATTGTCCGATCACACCTGCGGTTCTGATCACACCTGCGCTTGGCGTGCTAAAGCGCTGATAGAGGCACCCTCGTCGCATCTTCACCGGCGCTGCGATGTGCTCCGGTATAACTAAGCATGGTAGCGCCAGACGCCGTCTGATGCTGCCGTTGCCCGATTGTGACCGGCCCGCAACCAACCGGCCATGCCATCCCTAGGCACGCTTTATTGGCCTCTTAGTAGACGTCAGCGGGCTGATAGATGCCCCACACCTCGCGCAGCGCGTCACATACCTCACCGACCGTCGCCCTAGCCTGCAGAGCCGCACGGAGCGGATACAACATGTTATCGCGACCTGCGGCCGCTCGCTTGACCTCGGCAAGGTTGCGGCTGACGGCATCAGCGTCCCTCGATGACCGCAGCGCGGCCAGCCGTTCGGCCTGCTGGCGCTCGATCGCCGGGTCGACTCGCAGGGGCGTATAGCTCTCCTGCTCGGCCGAGATGTACTTGTTCACCCCTACGACGACCCGCTCGCCCGAGTCGATCTGCTGCGCGACGCTGTAAGCCGAGCGCTCGATCTCTGCCTTCTGGAAGCCCTGCTCGATGGCGGCGACCGCGCCGCCCATCTCCTCGATCCTGGCGATCAGGTCGGCGGCGTGGTCTCTGACCTCAGCGGTCATCGATTCGATCACATACGAACCGGCCAGCGGGTCCACCGTCGAGGTCAGGTCGGTCTCGGCCGCGATCACTTGCTGGGTCCGCAGCGCCAGCCGGGCGGCGCGCTCCGTCGGCAGCGCGATCGCCTCGTCGTAGGCGTTGGTGTGCAGGGACTGGGTGCCGCCGAGCACTGCGGCCAGTGCCTGGATCGTCACCCTGGCCAGGTTCACCTCGGGCTGCTGCGCGGTCAACTGGACGCCGGCCGTCTGAGTATGGAACCTGAGCATCTGCGATTTCGGATCATGCGCGGCGAATTCGTCGCGCATGATTTGCGCCCATAGCGAGCGGGCGGCGCGGAATTTGGCGACCTCTTCCAGAAGCGTGCTTCTGGCGACGAAGAAGAAAGACAACCTCGGGGCGAAATCGTCAACCGCGAGGCCGGCCGCGAGCGCGGTACGCACATACTCCTTCGCGTTAGCGAGGGTGAAAGCGATCTCCTGGACGGGCGTAGCGCCTGCCTCGGCCATGTGATAGCCGGAGATCGAGATCGTATTCCAGCGCGGGATATTCGAGCCGCAATACGCGAAGGTGTCGGCCACCAGGCGCAGCGAGGGTCCCGGCGGATAGATATACGTACCGCGGGCGATGTATTCCTTCAGGATGTCGTTCTGAATAGTGCCCGTGAGTTTGCTGGCCGGTATGCCCCGCTCGCTGGCGGCGAGCTCGTAGAGCAGCAGCAGGATTGCCGCCGGGGCATTGATCGTCATCGAGGTCGACACGGAATCGAGCGGCAGGCCGTCGAGCAGGATGTGCATGTCCTCGATCGAGTCGATTGCCACTCCCACCTTGCCGACCTCACCGCTGGCCTGCGGGGCGTCAGAATCGAAGCCCATCTGGGTCGGGAGGTCGAACGCGACCGACAAGCCGGTCGTGCCCGCCGAGATCAGCTGCTGATACCGGCGATTGGAGTCGGCCGCCGTGGAGAACCCGGCGTACTGGCGCATGGTCCAGGGCCTGGTCACGTACATGGTCGGATATACGCCCCGGGTAAACGGGTACTCCCCCGGCTCACCGAGGTCGCGCGCCGGGTCGAAGTCCTGCAATGCCTTGGGACCGTAGACCGGCTCGATTGGGTCACCTGACTCCGATTTCGCCACCATGGAACAAGATTAGAGCTTTGCCAACGCCGTTCTGCCTTTGGCGTTTGCCTAGACGCCAGCTCAGGGCACATTGCCGGTGCCGATCGGCGTGGCCGGGTTATCACGACGCGTGACATGTAGCCCCACGAGGGCACATAAGCTGCATTGTCATGGATAGCTCGGGAAGGTAGCTGGCGGTAGCCGCCGAGGTCAGGGGAACCGGATGAGGTCACACGCTGGACAAACGGCCTTTGTCATCGCCGTGGTGACGATGAGTTCGGCGCTCGCCACCTTCGCGTTGCCGGCAACTGGAGCGATCGCGAAGCCGAA
>DATNFM010000387.1:0-22064 GCA_035606435.1 Streptosporangiaceae bacterium
GCCATCGCCGCGGGGAGCTGGAAGTCGTACTTCCCGCCGGAGAACTGGCGCAGGATCGAACGGCTGCCCGGGCTGACCTCAGCGACCGAGCTGGCACTGTCTTGGCTCGCACTGTGCTGGCTCGCACTGTGCTGGCTCGCACTGTGTTGGCTCGCACTGGGGCCGTCGACCCACAGGTTCGTGCCGTCGAAGACGACCGAGGTGAAGAAGTTGAAGCGCGTGCCCGGCACGGTCAGTCCGAAGCCTGGCGTCCCCGCCGGCCCGGCCGGTCCCGTGACGTTCCAGTTGACGCTCTGCGTGCCTTTCTTGCACGGGCCAGTGCCCGCCGGGATCGTCAGCGCCCTGGTCTTCACGTTGACGCACCCATTCACGGCTCCGGACGCCTGGACTTTGCTCGGGGCAGAACTCGCCGAGGAGACGGCCAGAACGGCGGCTAGAACGGCGGCGGCGATTCTCATAACTACCTCACGCGATTGTCCTGGCGATTCTCTTGTTCAAAAGACGCCGAACCACCGCCCGTCGTTTACGTCCGCCCGAACTAAGATCAGCTGGGCGGCAGGTTGAATTCATCCAGCGAAGCGATAAAGAAGTTACTGTCCGGAGCTGAACTGGTCGCCCACAGGTGACCGCCCGCCACGATGAGGTCAGTGGTCTCGGAATCGCCGAGGTCGCCGGAATCGCCCGGGGCCCATTTAAGGTCGCCACTGCTGAGGTCCAGCTCGAAGACGGCCGTGCAGGAGGCCAGCAGGTGCGAGCCGTCGAAGATCATCTTCCTGGCGCATCCGAAGGATTCGCCGGCCGAAGTGCCGTCGCTGGCGTTGATCTCGGCGATGTCGGAGCTGAATCCGCCGTCGCCGACCCAGAGGTGGCGGCCGTCGAAGGCCAGCGACTGAGGATTTTCAATCCCGTCGCTGACGTTGCGGATCAGGGTGCCGTCCGTCGCGCTCAGCTCGGTGACCGTGTTGCCAGACCCGTTGGCGACCCAGATGTCGCTGCCGTCGAATGCCAGCGCCCCCGGGCCTTCGAACGCGTAACTCGGCCCCTGGACCGTGCGCACCAGGCTGGCGTCGCTGGTATTGATCTCGGTGACCGAGTTGCCGCGGCGGTTTGCTACCCACAGCTGACCGCCCTCGGTGAGAAGTGCCGAGGGTTGGGAGAACGCATAGCTGGGGTCCTCTACGATGCGCGCGAGGCTGCCGTCGCTGGCGTTGATCTCGGTGACCGAGTTGCCGTCGGCGTTGGCGACCCAGAGGTGAGTCCCGTCGAAGGCCATCGCGGAAGGATTGGAGAACCCGTAGCCAGGATCCGACAGGACGCGCACCAGGCTGCCGTTGCTGGCATCGACCTCGGTGACCGAGTTGTTGCCGGCGTTGGCGACAAAGACATGAGCGCCGTCTGTGGCCAGCGCCTCCGGGTCGTCGAAGTGATACCGCGGGCCCGAGAACACGGGTTCTAGGTCGGAGCTTGTCCCGGGTCCAGCCGGGCCGGAGACGTTCCAGATGATCGCGGTGGTCCCGGCCGGGCAGCCAGAGCCCGAGGCCGGGACGGTGACCGCCCTGCTCTTCGCGTTGACGCACGCCTGTACGGCCGTGGCGGCCGGCGTCCTGGCACCGGCCTGCGGCAGGTCGGTGACCGAGTCGCTTCCCGGGTTGGCGACCCACAGGTGCCCGGCAGCAGCGGTCAACCCGACCGGAAAGGCCGACGCGAAGCCGAAACCGTCTCCGTCGCCGCCGAGTTGCCGGACGATGCTGAAGGCGGTGGCGTCGAGCTCGGTGACCACCGGCTTAGATCCGGCCTCGGCAACCCAGACGTCGGTGCCGTCGGAGGTGACTCCCTCAGGTTCGCCTTCCGAGACGTTGTTGCCGCAGAGCGTCTGGGCGCCGGTCAGGCTTCCGTCGCTGGCATCGACCTCCGTGATCATGCAACTCGACTTGCTGGCCACCCAGATGTGGCCGGCGGCGGCGGTGATCCCGTCCGGGAACCCGAAGCTGTAGCCGGTCGATAGCCAGCGGACGAGGCTTCCGTCGCTGGCGGACAGTTCGGTGACCGAGTTCCCGGTCGAGTTGGCCACCCAGAGGTCGGTGCCGTCGCCGGCCACCGCGATGGGCTGGCTGAAATGATCGGCGGCGGCCGAAACGACCCGCACCAGGCTGCCGTCAGCGGCGCTGATCTCGGTGAGCGAATTTCCGGCCGCGTTGACTACCCAGATCGCCCCATTGTCGTAGGTCAGCGCGATCGGCTGCTTCAACTGGTACTTCGCGCCCGAGATGACCCGCACCACCGCGCCGTTGGCGGCGTTGATCTCGGTGACCGAGTTGCCGTCCAGGTTGGCGATCCAGATCCGGTTTCCGTTCGCGGCCCCGGCGACCGGGGAGCTGAATCCGTACCGATTGTCGGCGAGCCTGCGCACCAGGCTGTCGTCACCGGGGTTGATCTCAGTGACCGAGTTGCCGCTGGCGTTCGTCACCCAGATCCGCCCGCCCGCGGCGGTGACGGAATTGGGGGCGCCGAAGCCGTAGCTCGCGCCGGTGATGACGCCGGGCCACCCGGCGGCACCGGGCTGGCCCCCGGGTCCGTTGCGTAGCCATCCGATCTCGGCGGAGCCGTGGCCGCAGCTCGCGCCGGCCGCCGGAATCGTCAGCGCCCTGCTCTGGGTGGCGACGCAGCCGAGGATGCCTGGCCCGGTGTCATCCGGGCCATCGGCCGGAAACTCGCTGAGCCCGAAGGCGGCGGCCATCCACAAATGCCGACCATCCGAGGTCAGAGCGCCCGGGGTGTCGATCTCATCGCTGATGACGAAGATCGGGATCTTCCTCACGAAGGTGCCCGTACTCGGATTGACCTCGACCGTCGAGTTGTTGTCGGAGAACCACAGCCGCCCGCCCGCGAACGCGGCGCTGAACGCAGTGCCGAGGTCGAGGCGCGCGCCGTCGACGCGCCGGACGACGGCGCCGCTGCTGGCGTTGACCTCGACGGCCAAACCGAACCGCTTCTGATTGTTTCCGCATAGAACCCAGAGCCGATCTCCAGATGAAGCCAGGACGGCCGGGCTGGGCAAGCCCTCTATCCTGCGCACCAGCGCGCCGTTTGCGGGGTTGACCTCGGTGACCGAGCTATTGTCCCGGTCGGCCACCCAGAGGTGACCATCGGCGAAGTTCAGCGCGGTGGGCGAGCTGAAGCCGTACCTAGCGGCGGTCAGCCTGCGCAGGATCGCGCCGTTGCTGGCGTTGATCTCGGTGACCGCGTTGGCGGCCGGGTCGCTCACCCACAGGTGGCCGCCGGAGGCGGCCAGCTTGCCCGCGGTCGAGAAGCCGTAACGGGCGGCGGACAGCCGGCGCACGAAAGAACCATCGCTAGTTGTCAGCTCGGTGACCGAATTGTCGGCCGAATTGAGTACCCAAAGATCGCCGCCTCCGCTGGTCAGGATCGTCGGCAAGTCGAAGCCGTACTTCTGAGCGGACAGCGTGCGCATGATCGTGCGACCGCCGGGGTCGACCTCCACGACCGTGTCGTGTGCTTCGTCGGTCCCCCAGAGGTGGGTGCCGTCGAAGATCACGTCGTCGAGGGCATGCACGGACTGCGTTCCCGGCACGGTCAGCCCCCACCCCGGCGTCCCGGCCGGTCCTGCCGGTCCGCTGGCCCGCCAGGAGATGCTCTGCGTCCCCGTCTTGCACTTGCCCGTGCCCGCCGGGATCGTCAGCGCCCTGGTCTTCACGCTGACGCACCCGTTCACGACTCCGGACGCCCGGGTCTTGCCTGGGGCGGAACTCCCCGGGGAAACGGCCAGAACGGCGGCTAGAAAGGCGGCGGCGATTCTCATGACTACCTCACGCGATTGTCCTGGCGATTCTCTTGCTCAAAAGACGCCGGACTACCGTCGGCCGTTTACGTCCGCAGGTCTTGCAGATCAGGATCGCGGGCGGCGTTCGCCCGCAGGTCGGGGTTGAGCGCTATCGCCTCGCTGATCGTGGCGGCGGCCTGGTCGAGATCGCCCGTCCTGGACTGCGCGCAGGCCAGGTTGTAGCACGCCATCCCGTGAGCGGGCCCGGGTGCGTTCAGGTAGCTGGCCGTCGCCACCGCGTGCGCTGCGAGCGCCACCGCCCGGTCGGGCTGGCCGTGCGCCAGGTAGTAGTCGAGCAGGTGGCCGGTCGGATGCCAGAAGCCGCGGACGATGATCTGCAGCCACAGCTGGCGGCTCTTGAGCCAGGGATTCCGGCTCGGGTCAAGCAGGTCCTCGTCGGCGATCAGGGACAGGCGGCCCACCAGGTCGCCGGCCGACGCGCTGGCTTCGATGGCGACCTGGCCGGCGGTCAGGGTCCGATAGCGCTCGTAGACCTGCGGCGATGAATGGTCGATCTCGCCGTACTCGGCCGGCGTCCGGCCTTCGGCAATCGCCGCCAGGCGCTCGGCCTGCTGGCTCCTGAACTCCGCGTTGTGCGCGATCAGCGGCAGCGCCGCCCAGCACGTGGCATCCCCGGCTTCACCCGGCTGGCTGGCCGCGAGCAGCATCTGGTCCTCGGCGGAAGCGAAGCCGACCAGGCCGATGATCGCGGTCCGCAAGTCGACGGCGGCCGTCATGACGCGTCCCCGGCTGGCTTGCGGGCGATGAACTTCAGGATGTCGTCGACGATGACGGTGACCTGGCCGAATCCGGCCACCTGGAGGCGGGTGAGCGCGGATGAGGGCTCGATCGGGTTGTAGGTGTCATCGACGTGGAAGTGGTGCAGGTCGTTGCTCGCCAGGCTGTCTGAGGCGATGAACGCGCCGCCCGGCTTCAGCAGCCGGTAAGCCTCAGCGAAGATCTTGTTCTGCAGGGCCTGGGTCGGCACGTGATGCAGCATCGTGAACGACCCGATCGAGTCGAACGTTCCGGCCGGATAGGCGGCCTGAGTCGCGTCGCCGACGACCACCTCGACGTTGCTGCCTTGATATGTCTCCGACAGCTTGGCCGCCGCGACCGGATCGACCTCAAGCACGGTCAGGCGGCTGACCTTGTGCCGCAGCCAGTCGGTGGCGGCGCCCGGGCCGGGGCCGATCTCCAGCATGTGCGGGCCCAGCTCCACCTGGCTCGTCAGGGCCGGCAGCACGTCCTGCTGCAGGTACTGCGCCCATTCCGGGCTCGGACATAGCTTTTCGTGGTTGGAGTTCATGAGTCCGACGCTACGGAGGTGACGGGCCCGGTCCAACGGCCTAGCCAGCCACTTCGTATCGCGAGACGGACAACCGTTTCACCGGCACGTCAGGGGAATTCCAGCCGTCTCGGCCAAGGTGTTGGGATGAGACGGTGGAGCAGCTTCAGAAGGCCGGGCGCGGCGCTGGCACTCCTGCCTGGCGTGATCGGCATCCTGGCAGTGGCGGCCAGTCCGGCCTCGGCCATCTCGAACTCGCCGGTGGGCCACTGGGGCGAGGCGAAGCGGATCTCGCTGGCCGGCCTCAAGGCCACGGACGGGGAGATCGATGAGATGTCGTGCTCAGGACGGGGCGGCTGCACGGCCGCCGGGACGTATCACGACGCCGCCGGGGTGGGGCAGGTGTTCGTCGTCTCCGAGGTCAACGGCACCTGGGGTCAGGCGAGCGCCATACCGGGCCTGAATGCCCTGAACAAGGGCCCGTTTGATGCCGTTGACGCGATCTCGTGCGAATCTCCGGGCGACTGCGCTATCGGCGGCTCCTACCCGAATGCCGATGGCGAGTTCCAGCCCTTCGTCGCCGACAGCGTCAACGGCGAATGGGGCCCCGCGCACACCCTCGTTCGCGTGCACACTGGCCATCGGCAGTTCACGGCCGCGGTTACCTCCCTGTCCTGCACCGTTGACGGGTACTGCGCGGCCGGCGTGACGCTGCCTTCGGTCATTATCGGGTCCGGCGGGCAGCCAGAAGTGATTCCGAATGCGTTCCTCGCCTCAGAAACGAACGGCTCCTGGTCGGACGTGCAGGCCGTCCCCGCCTTCGACGGCATGCACGCGCCTTCCGAAATCAACTCGATCTCGTGCTGGGCACCGGGGGACTGCGAGGCTGGCGGCATCTACAGCGACCTCAGCGGCCATCGGCTTCCCCTCATCGCGGAGCAGAGCGCCAGCGGCTGGCACGCGGAGCAACTTCCCGGTGTCAGCGCCATCAGCGGCTACAACCCCAACGGAGACGCCGGAATCCTTGATGTCTCCTGCCTGGGCGGGACCTGCGCCGTCAGCGGCACCTACCAGGACGCCTCGTTTGGCTGGCAGGACTTCGTATCTGACGGATTTGACGACCAGTGGCACACCCAGACGGTGCCCGGGTCGCTCGAGCTCAACCAGGGCTTGGTTAGCTTCCCCCTGGTGTCCTGCGGGAACTTCATCGGCGACTGTGCCTTCACGAGCGTCTTCCAGGACTCGACGAGGCACGACCATGTGCTCGTCGCCACCGAGTCGAGCGGCATCGGCACCTGGGGCACCGCGCAGGAGGTCCTGGGGATCGACACGGTGCCATCGGCCGCCGAGCAGACATTGTCGTGCGGCGGGCCCGGCAGTTGCGTGATCGGCGGCCTGTACCGGTTCGACTCGTCTGGGCGGTCAAGGGCCTACATCGCCGAGGAGATCCACGGCACCTGGGGCGCGGCCCGGCGGGTCGCCGGCAACCTAGATGCCGGCAACTTCTCCAGCACCAATATCGTCTCCTGCGTTAGGGCCGGTAACTGCTCCGCCGGCGGGTCCTACCTCGATGCGCAGGACAACCAGCAGCCCTTCGTCGACGACGAATCGACGAGGACCATCGCCGGCCTGTCGCTGTCGGCCGCCAAGGCCGCCTACGATCGCGAACCAACGGTGCAGGTCTCGGTCAAGATCACCCCGCGCAGCGGCGGTATCCCGACCGGGACGGTTACCATCGCGGCGAACTCGACCACCATCTGCGATGCCACTCTCACCGCCGGCGCAGCCACCTGCGCCCTCGGTGCCGGCCGGCTCAGCCCTGGCCAGTACGACATCACCGCCAGCTACGGCGGCGACCAGACCTACGACCCGTCGCGCTCCCAGCGGATGTCACTGACCATCACCCCAGAGCCGACGTCCGCCAAGCTGACCCTGTCGGCCGCCACCGTGAAGTTCGGCCACGAGCGGGCCGAGCACCTGAACGTTCAGGTCAAGCCGCGGACGAGCGGCATCCCGGCCGGGCGGGTCACCATCAAGGCCGGAGCGGTCAAGCTCTGCGCTTTCTCTCTCGCCAAGGGCAAGGGCACCTGCTCCCTGAAGAGCAAGCAGCTCAAGCCGGGCACCTACCACCTGGTGGCCACCTACCAGGGCACCGGCTGGCACGGCTCCAAGTCTGCCCGGAGAACCCTCACCGTTACCAAGTGACCGCCGCACACGGGTTTGGGAGTTGCCACGGGCGAGGCTGGTGGTCTGCGCTTAGCTAGAGACCACCGCCAATGTTTACTCCTAAGAAAATGACTTTAAAACATGCAGTGTGCTGAGGACGACGGCGAGTCAAGGACGGCTGTCTTCGTCGCAACGTTCCCCATGCCGGGTGACCTGACGTTCGACTGGCATACCCACTCCGATCACCAGCTCGCCTGGGCGGCCGCCGGCGTTCTGATCGTCCGGACCGGCACCGCCACCTGGACGCTGCCGCCGTCGCGGGCGCTGTGGATACCCGCCGGGCTGCGGCACGAGACGCTGTCGGCCGGCACCGCCACCATGCGCACCTTGTATATCCGGCCGGAGCTGTGCCCGATCAGCTGGCCCGACTTCACGCCGGTCGCGGCCAGCCCGCTGCTCGCGGAGCTGATCGGCTATCTCGCCGAGCCAGAGCTGGAGGCCGGGCGTCGTCAGCACGCGGAGACGCTGGTCGTCGATCTGCTGCAGCCGGTGCCGATGACCGCGATCGAGGTTCGGATACCCGACGACGAGCGAGCCAGGCAGGTAGCGGACGCGCTGGTCGACGATCCCGCGGACGGCCGGTCGCTCGCCCAGTGGGGCCGGGTGGTGGGCGCCAGCGAGCGGACGCTGGCGCGCGCGTTCGTCGTCGGGACCGGGCTGCCGTTCGGGCGCTGGCGCACGCTGCTGCGAGTGCAGTCGGCTATCTCGGCTCTGGCGGCCGGCGAGCCGGTGGGCAATGTCTCGCGCCGGGTGGGATATGAGTCGCCGAGCGCGTTCGTGGCGGCGTTCCGGCGTGAGATCGGAGTGACCCCGGCGAGGTACTTCGGCGGGCCGCCGCACCAGCCGGACTAGGCTCGGCCTGTGGTATTCCTTGACGGCAGGACCCCGTGGTACGCCTCGACGGCAGAACGCTGAGCTGCGAGAAGGTCCGTGATCTGGCTCGCGGGA
Organism: Streptosporangiaceae bacterium; assembly: GCA_035606435.1. Lineage (GTDB taxonomy): Bacteria > Actinomycetota > Actinomycetes > Streptosporangiales > Streptosporangiaceae > Chersky-822. Next base: position 8,304 of record DATNFM010000387.1, read on the forward strand.
CGGTGACGGCGACCGTCAGCCGGGCCGGGCGGCAGCGCGCGGCGGCGGCCGCGAGCGCGGCGGCCGAGCTCGGGGCCACGCGCGGGATCTACGGGCGAAGCACCGGGGTGGGCGCTAATCGCGATCAGAGGGTCGCGGCTTCTGACACCGAGGCGCACGGGCTGCGTCTGCTCCGCAGTCATGCCGGTGGCGGCGGTCCGCTGATCGCGGCCGAGTTCAGCCGGGCCATGCTGGTCGTGCGGGTCAACCAGATCGCGGCGGGCGGCTCGGGAGTCGACCCCGGTGTGTTCGACCCGTTGCTGGAGGTCGTTAATAGCGGGCTGGCGGTGGCGGTGCCGCGTTATGGCGCGATCGGGACCGGCGATCTCACGGCGCTGGCGGTCACGGCGCTTTGCCTGCTGGGGGAGCGGGACTGGCTGCCTAGCCAGGCGCGGCAGCCTCGGTTCGCGCTGGCCTCGGCCGATGCGCTGGCGTTCTTGTCCAGCAACGCGGCGACGATCGGGGAGGCGGCGCTCGCCTGCGCGGATCTGGACGAGCTGCTGGCGGCCGCGGTCGTGATCGCGGCCTTGTCGCACCGGGCCGTTGCCGCGTCGGTCGAGCCGTATGCGGCGGCGGTTCAGCGGGCCAAGAGCTACCGGGGGCAGGGGGTGGTGGCGGCGACGCTGCGGGGGTTGCTGGCTGGAGGGGCTCCGGCCGGGGCTGGCGGCGGTGCCCGGATTCAGGATCCTTACGGGTACCGGGCGTTGCCGCAGGTTCACGGGCCGGCGTTGGACGCCGTGGCCGGGGCCGTTCGGACGGTGGCCGTCGAGCTGAACGCGTCGGCCGAGAATCCGCTGATCGATGTGGCCGGGCGCGCCGTGTGGCACAACGGCAACTTCCACGCCGCCTACACCGGACTCGCGCTCGACGCCGTGCGGGCCGCGCTGTTCCAGACCGCCGCGCTGTCCGCGGCCAGGCTCGGGACGCTGGTCGAGCCGGCCTTCACCGGGCTGGCGCCGTTCCTGGCGACCGACCGGCCGCCGAGCTCCGGCATCATGATCTTGGAGTACGTGTCGCACTCGGCGGTCGCCGACATCCGCCGGCTCGCCGCTCCGGCCGCGCTGGGCAGCGCGGTGCTGTCTCGCGGGGTCGAGGAACACGCCGGGTTCGCGACTCAGTCGGCGCGGGCGACCACCGAGGTGGTCGACGCCTACCGGATCGTGCTCGCGTGCGAGGTGGTCGCGGCCGTCAGGGCGTTGCGGCTGCGGGGGCTGCGGCCCGGTCCCGGCTCGCCGGTCCTGGCGGAGGCGTTCGATGTGGCCGCTTCCGCGCTCCCCGGCGAGACCTCCGATCGGCCGCTGGACGCGGACCTGGCTATCGCGCAGACCTTGCTAGCGGAGCTGTCGACGCTCAGCCGGGAGCACCTGGCGCTTGGCCGGAAGTCAGCGGGCGCCGATCAGATTCCTCGCAGATCCGAAATTTCTTAGCAATGGGTTTATACTCCCGCGTTAGTTACAGTCGTGCGTTGCCGGAGATAGTCGTGGAACCGGATTGTGGTCGTTCATCGAGTCACCTTGTCATGTTTTATCGGGACGACGATGAGTTTGCCGACCGGGTCAGCGAATTCCTGCGCCCGGCGATTGAGCGTGGCGGTTCGGCTGTGTTCATCGGCGGGGCCGCGCACCGGGCAATGGTCCAGGCTCGGCTCGACAACGACGGGCTCGATCTGACTGGATATTTAGGCCTGGATGTGAGTGAGACCACGCGGCGGTTTGTCGTCGCGGGCTGGCCTGATCCAGGCGGGTTCTGGCGGGTGGCCAGCCCGCTGGTGGCGCGGTCGTCTCGGGTCGCGGAGACCGCCCATAATCACAGGCCGATAAGGATCGTCGAATGCGGCGTCGCGCGGCTCTGGGAGGCCGGCGTCGTCAGCGCGGCGCTTGAGGTCGAGACCATGTGGAGCGAATTGGCCGAGCGTCACCCGTTCGCGCTACTGTGTGGCTATCCAGCCAGTTCAGTGGCCGGCCGCCACCACGACGCCGCGCTGGCGCAGGTTCGGCGCCTGCATGATTCGGTTGTTAGTGCTCCGATCACCGGTGCACTGGCTGATGGTGCCGCGGTTGTCGGGGCTCCGGTTGTCGGGGCACCTACTCACCGCGACCAAGCTCCCGCGCCGAGCGGGTGAATCCCGCGCCGGGTGACTGAGCGCGGGCGGGCCGAGCGTTCTGGTGCCGTTCGTTCGCTATTGGTTGCCCTAAAGCCGCAGGTACGGGCGCGGTGGCCGGTGCCCCGTGAGAAGCTAGGGCGCCGACCCAAGTTGAAGGACGTGCGTCGTAGTGAGCATCGGCGAGGCGCTAGCACAGGCGCGCCATCAGGCTGGGCTGACGGTAGGTCAAGTCAGCGGCAGCACCCGGATAAGAGAAACGATCATCCGCGACATCGAGCGGGATGACTACTCCGCGTGCGGCGGGGACTTCTATGCCCGCGGTCATATCCGCGCGATCGCTGAGGTCGTGCACACCGACGCCGCGCCGCTGATAGCGGAGTATGACTCGGCCTATCGGGCGCCGGAGATCCCGGCCGCGAGCGTGTTCGAGCCGGTCGTGCCGATCAGGCTGCGGGAGCGGCCGCGCGTCAACTGGAGCGCGGTCCTGGCCGTGCTCGTCGTGGCGGCGCTCGGGGTCGGCGGCTATTTCTACATCGCGGGGGGCAAACCCGCTGGCCGCGCGGTCGGGGCGGGCACAGCGGGTGCGGCGGGCGCGGCGGGTAAGAGCAGCAGTCGCCATCACGGTAGCCAGAGCAGCCCGAAGGCTGATCCGCCGGCTAAGCCGCCGGTCAAGTCGAAGGTACTCAGGCCGGTCACGGCGACGGCGGTGGGTCAGGGCGGGGTCACAGGTGACGACTCGCTGGGCGCGCCATTGGCGATCGACGGCAGCCTCAGAACGGCCTGGCAGACATCCATCTACACGACGGCCCAGTTCGGCAATCTCGAGCGTGGCACCGGCCTGCTGCTTGACCTGGGCAAATTGGTCACCGTGACCTCGGTGCGGCTGAATCTTGGCAAGGGTCGCGGGGCAGCGGTCGATATGCGCGTCGGCAATTCTCCTGGCCTCACCGGCATGGTGGTCGTCGCCAGCGCGCGGAATGCCCGTGGCAGCGTGGCGCTGCCGCTGGCCGCTCCCGTCCGGGCCCGGTACGTGCTGATCTGGTTCACCAAGTTGCCGGCAAACCCGTTCGGCGGATACGAGGCCAAGGTCTACAACGTCAAGCTCAGAGGCCGGTCAGGCCGCTTGGCCAAGACTGCGTCGGCGAACTAATACGGGCCAGTCCGGGATGCCAATCACGGACCCATAACTCTCAACCAGAAGGTAGTCAAGGGTGTACGGCTGTCTTTTTGGGCCCGCCGGCCGATTAACTGACAAGTTGGTTAAGACAGTCCTAGCCGTTATGGAAACGTTATGCCTTGCCCGAAGCGCTCGCCGTCCTCTGGCTGCTAACTTCGCGACCTGTATATTGCCGATTTCTATGCGACCTGGATTGGCAACTTAGGCGCCCAGGGGGGTCGGCTCCTTTACGGTGGCCGCCTGGCCACCCCTCGAGGATGAGGCGAGTATGCCAGGACGCAGTACCGGCGGTGCACGGCCCGTGCACATCCGAGCTCGAAGAGCATCCCTATTGGCGGCGGGCTCCGTGCTCGCCGTCGTGGCCGGTTCCTCGGTCACCGCGGTCGCGGCCAGCGCCGCACCGGAAACCCACAGTTCGCTGTACGGACCGATGACCCATGCGCTGGCTGCTCAGCTGTCCAAGAACGTCAACCAGCACGTAATCGTCATCCTGAAGAAGCAGTTCGCTGCCGCCCATGTCGGCAGCCGGGCCGCCTCCATGCGGAGCGCCGCCGCGACTGCTACCCAGTCGCCGCTGATCTCGGAACTGCGCCAGGTCCACGCGACCCACATCAAGCAGTACAGCCTCGTCGACTCCTTCGCCGCCACGGTGTCGAAGGGCGAACTCGCGCGCCTCAAGGCGAACTCGCTGGTCGCGAAGGTCATTCCGGACGTGACGATCCACGGGGCCAAGCCGCTCGAGCCCGCCGTCACGGCGGCCAAGCGCACCGGCAAGATCAAGCGCGATGCTAACAACCCGGCCGACCTCACGCCGAACAACATCCCCGGCGCCTGTTCGGCCACCACGCCGCAGCTTGACCCTGAGGGCCTGACCTCGACCAACACCGACTCCGACAACCCGAGCCAGCCGACCGCGCGGTCGCTTGGCATCACCGGTGCCGGGGTTAAGGTGGCCTGGATCGCCGACGGCGTCGACCCGAACAACATCAACTTCATCCGGGCGAACAACACCTCGGCGTTCGTCGACTACCAGGACTTCACCGGTGACGGACCTGGCCAGCCGACCAGCGGCGACGAGGCCTTCCTGGACGCGAACGCGATCGCCGGCCAGGGACTGCACACCTACGACGTGAACGGCTTCTCGGCCCAGCCTGACCCGACCGCCTGCAACATCCGCATCGAGGGTGTCGCTCCGGGCGCGAGCCTGGTCGGCCTGAACGTCTTCGGCACGTTCGAGGACACCACCGAGTCGAACTTCCTCCAGGCGATCAACTACGCGGTCCAGACCGACCACGTGAACGTCATCAACGAGTCCTTCGGCTCGAACCCGTTCCCGGACATCAGCGCGCTGGATGCCACCAAGCAGTTCGATGACGCGGCCGTCGCGGCCGGCGTCGTGGTGAGCGTGTCGAGTGGCGACGCCGGCGTGTCCAACACGATCGGCTCTCCGTCGTCTGACCCGAAGGTCATCGCGGTCGGCGGCTCGACGGACTTCCGGTTCTACGCCCAGACCAACTACGCGGCGGCGCGTGACTTCGCCACCACTGGCTGGCTGACCAACAACATCAGCGGGCTGAGCTCCGGTGGTTACACCGAGACCGCCGGCACCATCAACCTGGTCGCCCCCGGCGACCTGAGCTTCGCCTCCTGTGACGCCAGCCCGGTCTTCGCCGGCTGCGTCAACTTCAAGGGCCAGTCCTCGCCGGTCGAGGAGAGCGGTGGCACCAGCGAGTCGTCGCCGTTCGTGGCCGGCGCCGCTGCGCTCGTCATCCAGGCCTACCGGCAGACCCACGGCGGCGCCACTCCGACGCCGGCGCTGGTCAAGCAGATCCTGGTCAGCACCACCACCGACCTCGGCGCCCCGGCGATCGAGCAAGGCTCGGGCCTGCTGAACACCTACAAGGCAGTGCAGCTCGCCGAGTCGATCAAGACCCCGGATGGTTCGCCGGCCGCGACCGGTACCACGCTGCTGAAGTCGGTCAACGCGTTCAGCGCGGTCAGCAATGACCGTCGGCATGACTTCAGGACCACGATCACCAACACCGGAACCACGACGCAGAACGTCAGCATCAGCGGTCGCCAACTCGGTCCTGACCAGAACGTGCAGTCCGGTTCGGTCACGCTGACCGACGGCACCAGCCCGACGTTCACGAACTTCTCTGGCGTGCCCAACAACTACGGCACCTTCACCTTCAACGTGCCAGCAGGCCAGGCGCGGCTGGAGGCCGACGATGCCTACCCGGGCAACCCGGCCAAGGGCAACAATCAGCGGGTACGCCTGATCCTGATCGACCCGACCGGCAAGTTCGCTGCCCACTCGCTGCCGCAGGGCGTCGGTAACCACGACACCATCGACGTGCAGCACCCGGCCGCTGGTACCTGGACCGGTGTGATCTTCGGCATCGTCAAGGCGGACAACGGCGCCAACGGCGTCGTTCCCTGGTCGGTCGCGACCCAGAACTACGTCTCCTGGGGAGCGGCCTCGCCGAGCAGCGTTCGGTTGAAGCCAGGTCAGAGCAAGCAGATCCACTTCCACGTCCGGACCCCGGCCGCGGCTGGCGACACCTCTGGCACGGTCGTATTCGACTCGTCCTCCGGTGACACCACCACGCTGCCGGTGACCTTGCGGTCCATGATCGACGTTCGGCACGGCGGCGCGTTCAGCGGCGTGCTTACCGGCGGCAATGGTCGTGGCGGGGCGCACACCGGCCAGCAGGACTACTACGAGTTCCAGGTCAAGCACAACGAAGCCAACATCACCGCCAACGTCGATCTCACTAACGACGTCAAGGACAATGTCGGTGCCTACCTGGTCGACCCGAACGGCAACGTCGCGGGCTACGGCCAGAACTCCATCAACGGCACCAACGGCCTGTCGCTGACGGCGTACGCGGCCAACCCGATCAAGGGCACCTGGACGCTGATCATCGACTTCCCTGACCCGGTCGTGGGCGACGAGCTCTCCCAGCCGTTCCACGGGACCGTCGCGTTCAACGCAGCCAGCGTGAGCGCCAAGACCCTGCCGCACAGCACCGGCACGAAGCTGGCGGCCGGCACCCCGGTCACCATCCCGGTGAAGGTCACCAACACTGGGCACCAGGCGGAGGACTTCTTCGTCGACCCGAGGCTCAACTCGTCGACGACCCTCGCGCTGGCACCGTTCAGCCAGGCGTCGGGCCTTGCGCTGCCGCTGGTCGTGGGTTCCCCGCAATGGTTCATGCCGACCGAGGCGACCAGCGTCTCGGTGAGCGCGACGGCAAGCCTGCCGATCGAGTTCGACTACGGCCCGAACCAGGGTGACCCGGACCTGGTGAGCAGCATCGGCACGTCGCCGTCGGGTAGCTTCACCACCACGTCGGGCAGCCTCAACAACGGCTTCTGGTTCGCTACGCCAAGCGAGATCGGGCCGTACCCGAGCGGCGCTCCGGCGGGCACGGTCAGCATGTCCATGAGCGTCACTGCCAAGGCGTTCGACACCACCGTCACCTCGGACACCGGCGACCTCGAGCCGGCCGCCATTAACCCGGCGACCACGTTCTCGCCGATCGTCATCAACCCAGGCCAGACGGCGACGATCAACGTCACGATCACGCCGAGCGGCGCGTCGGGCACGGTAGTCAGCGGCACGCTGTACGTCGATGACTTCCTGACCAACGTTCCGCCGTACGGCCAGCAGGGTGCGGACGAGCTCGTCGGGCTCCCGTACTCCTACACCGTCAAGTAACTCTCGATTGACTAAGGAGGGCCGGCCGCTTCGCGGCCGGCCCTCCCGCCGTTTCCGGCCCGGTCAGCCCCCGTGATCGGGAAGAGGCGATCGACCATGACTCATTGCTCAGTGACTGCGATTACCTGCTTCGTCTTAGCGGTCGCGTCGGTCAGGCTGGTCGCGGCGCCGCCGCCGAACACCACGTCGCCCGCGGTCCGATCGTCGACCCAGACGCACCGGAGCACAGTGACGCCTTGAGTACTTCGGGAGCCGCGGGCCAGCACGCCGCCGTTGGCTCCAGGGGGAAACGACTCGGCGTGGCATAGCCGGTCGCAACCAGCCTCTGTCGCTGGGTGGCAGCGGACTTGGCCGAGCAGTTACCGCAGATCCCGCCGCCGGACCGGCCCGGTGATCGACAAGGACCCTCGGGCCTCCCGAGCTGCCGTACACGGCGGCCACGACACCGCTTAGCTTGCCGTCGGCCCCGGACTTCTCTGCTCCGGCTGCCTATCTTCGCGAGCCCGTGGCCGGACCGGGCCGACTCGGTGGCAATCTAGGCCTGTGCGTCTCGGTAGGCCTGTGCGTCTCGCTGACCAACTCCCGGCTGGGTCGTGGGCGATGGCGATGGGTTGCGGCATCGTCTCGATCGACCTCTTCCTGGAAGGCTGGCTGGTGCCGTCGGACGTCATGCTCTGGCTGGCCGTGGTGGCTTGGGCAGTGCTTGTCGTGCGCTGGGCAGCGGCGCCGGCCTGCGCTGTCCGGGAGGCTAGCTCACCGCCGGCGCTGGGCAGCGTCGCCGCCACGACGGTGCTTGGTGCCCGGTTCGCTGTTGGCCTCGACTGGGTTGGCGCCGCCTTTCTGGTGCCGGCTGCCCTCGGTTTGGCCGTGCTGCTCTGGCCGGTCGTCAAAAACTGGACGACCCCTGCGGCCGGGACTTCGTTCCTGGTCAGCGTCGCCATCCAGGGCGTAGCAGCGCTCAGCGCGACGCTGGCTGTGAGCTACCGGGCGGACTGGCTGCTCTATGCTGCGATGGCCCTGTTCCTGGTCGGCCTGGCGGCCTACGCCGTGATCCTCTGGCGGTTCGACTTCCGCTCATTCGGCACTGGCGCGGGGGACCAGTGGGTAGTCGGCGGCGCGCTGGCTATCGGGACGCTAGCCGCAGGCAAGATCGCCGTGGCCGACGCGGCCGGTGCCTGGACCGGTTTGCTCGACGACCTGGCACTGGCCTTGTGGTGCGTGGCCATGGCCTGGCTTATCCCGCTGGTGATCAGCGAGGTGATCAGGCCGCGCCTGCGCTACCACGTTCTCCGGTGGGCGACCGTCTTCCCAGTCGGCATGTACGCCGCCTGCTCGTTCGCCGTCGGCCAGGTCACCGGACTCGGCGGCATCACCGATTTCGCCAGGATCTGGACACCTATCGCAGTCGCGGTCACCCTTATCGTGCTCATCGGGCTAACCCGCCGCGTCTTGAATGACCGCGACGTGGCTGACCGCGACGTGGCTGACCGCGACGTGGCTGACCGCGACGTGGCCCACCGCGTCATGCCCGACCGCGTCCGGGACGGCCAGGAAGGAAAGTCATGACCGCACTTGGCCCGCGCGCCCCTAGGTTTCATGATCCCGAAGCGTTTGCCGCGAAAATCGCCGCGAAATGGCCGCAAAGTCTTCGTCAAACGAAACCCTTCGCCCAAAATCCGACATTTGCGACCGAATTCCATGATCCCGAAGCCCTTTCGGCGTCCTCGCAGAAAACTCTTCGTGATAACTGCTCGGATCGATCCCGATTCGGCCGCTGGACCGACCTTCGCGGGTGCAATCCAGCGCCGCGACCCGCTCAGGCGAGCCTCAGTCACCCCATGGACCTCGTCAAACGCAGTCGTCACACCCGTACCGCGTCAGCGAGTCAATTTGATCATCGCCAGGTGAATCCAACCCGGTGAATCTGCATATTCACCGGCTAGAAACCCGGTGAATATGCGCATTCACCCGGTCCGTCAGTTGATCACGGCCATTCAGCCAGCGCCCGATGCGCCATTTGTTCTTCGACCCGCCTGTTTCAATAGGCGGACCGGCGAGTCAGATAGGCCGGCGAGTCAGATGGGCCGGCGAGTCAGATAGGCCGGCCGGCGAGTCAGATTGCCCGGCCAGCGAGTCAGAATCGAATTCCTTGCTAATGCGAGCCGCTCCGCGCGGCGCCGCGCCGCTCCGCGCCGCGCCGACGCTCTCACCGCGAGCCGGATCCAGCAGCGAACCCGGCCAGCATCGCCCGCACCGTGCTTGCCACCTCGTCCCGCGTCGCCGCGGGCTCAGCCGAATTAGCGATGAGCATTGCCCCCCTGGTCAGCGACCCAAGCAGCAACCGCGCCAACGTCTCGGGCTCGGCCACGACCAGCCGCCCAGCCGCAACTGCCGCATCGAGCGCGGCAACAATCCCGGCAACCGCATACCGCTCGTCCAACTCGGTAAACCGAGCCAGCCCCAGCACCGCCGGCGCATCAATAATCACGATGTGCTGCAGGTCGGGCTCCAGCATCGCGTCCAGGAACGAATCGAACGCCCGCCCGAGCGACTCCACCTCATCCGGCGCCCCGGCCGCGGCGTCGGCGGCCGCCGCCAACAACTCATCGTGCGCGATCAAGAACACGGCTTCGAACAGCTTCGTCTTGGTCGGGAAGTGGTGGTACAGCGCGCCCGTCGTCACCCGAGCCTCGCGAGCCAGGTCCTCGACCGAGGTGGCCGCAAACCCGTCCCGGCCGAACAGCACCCGTCCCGCGGCCACAAGCGCCGCCCTGGTCTGCGCCACCTGCTCAGCCCGCAGCGACGCCGGCCCTCCAGCGGAGCCCGGCCCTCCAACGGGGCCCGGCCCTCCAGCGGAGCCCGGGCCACCAGAACCCGCACCGGAAGCAGAAGAGACACCGTCTAGCACGTCACTTGTGTAGTCCGTGCCACTCATCTTGTGCAACTCGGTCCCAACTCATATAGTGACGCTATCTCACCTTGGAACACTATCCAACCCGACTTCCAACGACTCCCATCGGATCCCAACGGAGGTTCGCGATGACGAACGCGATCGACGGACTAGAAGCGGACCGGGCCGAACTACTCAAGATCTGCGCCGGGTTCACCGACGCCGACTGGACCGCGGAGAGCGGCTGCAGCGGCTGGAGGGTGCAGGACGTGGTGTCGCATATGGGCGCCCTGTTCTGGCTCGTTGTCGACCGGTCCAAGCTTCCCGACATCGGCGATCTGCCGACCGAACGAGCGCAGGATGCCTACGTCGACCACCGGCGCTCGATGAGCGCCCAGCAGGTGCTGGCCGATTACGAGTCGGTCAGCGCCGCCGCCCTGCCGGTGCTAGGCAGCCTGATCGGCCAGACGTTCGAGGTGCCGCTCGGCGACCTCGGCACCTATCCGGCGGAAGCCATCCCCACGGCCTACAGCTTCGACCACTTCGTCCACATCAGGATGGACCTGTTCGCCCCGCGCGGCCCGCTAACCGGCCAGCAGCCCCCCGCGGACGACCTGCGCCTGGCACCGGCCCTCGACTGGGCCCAGTCGGCCCTGCCCCAGCAAAGCAAAGCCGCGATCACCGAGTTGCGGGGCTCGATCGAGTTCGTCATCACCGGCCCGGCCGCCCGCACTATCACGGTCGGCGAAGGCCAGGGCGAGCGGCTAGGCCGCGTCACCCTCGACGCCCCCGACTTCCTTCGCAACATCAGTGCCCGCGCGGACTGGTCACGTACCGCCATCGAAGGCAGGCTGACCCCAGCCGACCTCACCGCCCTGAAGGTCTTCTAGGCCGGGGCCGAGCCGACCGACCAGATCAGCCTGGCAACCGCTGCCGCACCGCCTCGTAACAGACGACCGCGGCCGCCGTCGCCACGTTCAGCGAGTCCGCCCGCCCGAACATCGGGATCCGGACCAGAACATCAGCCCGAGACAGCCACTCCTCCGGCAGGCCGTACTTCTCCGAGCCGACCGCGATCGCCACTGGCCCGGAGAAGTCCGCCTGCGTGAGCAACATCGCCGCCCCCGGCGTCGTCGCCACCAGCTTGATCGACCGTTCGGCCAGCCAGTCAAGAACCAGCTCCGAGCTGCTAGCCGCGACCGGAACGCTGAACACAGTTCCCTTGCTCGCCCGGATCACGTTCGGGTTACCCCAGTCGGTCACCGGATCGGTCGCGATCACGGCCGCGGCCCCGGCCGCGTCGGCCGTCCGCAGGATTGCGCCCAGATTGCCCGGTTTCTCGACCCCCTGGCAGATCACGACGAGCGGACTGGCGCCGACCTCCAGCCCGCCGAGGCCGGTCCCGACCGCCGGCACGACCGCCAGCCAGCCGTCGGGCGACTCGCGGTACGCGATCTTCCTGAACGCCACCGGACTCACGTGAACGACCTCGGTGCCCCGTTCGGCCGCGCGGTCGGCCAGTCGCAGTTGCCCGCTGTCGATAAATTCTTGGCAGATGAAAATTTCCAGGGGTTTGATTCCCGCAGCCAGAGCTAGCTCCAGCTCCTCGTAACCCTCAACCAGCGTGACCCCGGCATCATCGCGAACCCGCCGCCGACGAAGCGCCACGAGTTGCTTAATCCTCGGATTAGCCGGGCTGGTGATCTCCACGCCGATCATGTTAAGCGAACTCAAAAAGAGTCGTGCCGCAAAGGCGAGGGGCCGGGCCGCGAAGCGGCCCGGCCCCTCGCTCAGCTACAGAATCAGCCGCCGGCGATGCCGACGATCTTGCTCTTCGAACCGTGCTGGTCGCCGTGCCACTCGGCGAAGAAGGCGCCGACATGCCCGGTCGCGGTAGCGAGCCAGTAGCCGCCTGAGGCCCGATCGCCGGCTAGACCGACGACCGTTCCCACGTTCGCCGGCATGCTGCCGTCCGACGAAATGCCGAACCCGGCTACCTTGCCCTTCGAAGTCACCAGCCAGTAGCCCTGGCGCCTCGGGTTAGAGCCAATGGCGGTGACACCGGAGAGCTTCTTGGCGCCGAACTTCTTCGCGTGGAAGGCGAACACCTTGCCCTTCGACGTCGCGACCCAGTACCCGTTGGTCTGGCGGTCAGTCGCGATGCCGACGACACCGGAGGCATGCGCCGAACCACGCGACGGGGCGTTGAACGCGTACACGTGACCGTTGTTGGTGACGACCCAGTACCCGTTGCCCGACTTGTTGGTCGCGATGCCGACGACCCGGCCGTTCGGGTGCTTCACCGAGCCGTGGAACGGAGCGCCGAAGGCCGAGACCTGACCCTTGGCGGTGACGAGGTAGTAGCCGCCCTTGCTGGTACCGGCGATGCCGACCACGGCCGCCGACAGGTGCTTGCCCGCCAGCGAACCGTGGAACGGCTCGTGGAACGCGGACACGCGACCGTTGGCGGTCGCCAGCCAGTACCCGCCCGGCTCGGCGTCGAGCTTGCACAGTTCGCCCGCCAGGGCGGCGCCGCGAGGCGTGCCGAGTCCGGTGGCTGCGTCATAGCCCCTGGTGACCGGGTAGGGGTGACCCTTGCTCGGGTGAGTGTAGTTGTTGTTGACCTTGTTGGGGGCGGGCCCGATGTCGGTGAGCACGACGGCCTTGACCTTCGGCGAAGCGGCGAAGTAGATCGCCGGGTTCGCCCAGCCGACCGGCGACGACGAGCACTTGGCGTCGGTCAGGGCGATCAGGGCGGCCCACAGCGGAGCGGCCGCGCTGGTCCCGCCGATGACGCCGAGGTCACCCTTGTGGACGATGATGTAGCCGGTTTCCGGGTCGGCGTCGGCCGACACGTCCGGCACTTCACGGACCTTGGACTTGATCTTGAACGCCTTCTGCCACGACGGCTCTGCGTAGAACACCGACTTGCCGCCACCGCCGGCGCCATCGCCGTCGCCGCCGTCGTTCCACACGACCTCAGCCGGCGGGAAGCTCGGCGTCTTGAGCCTGGTGCCGCCGATGCCGAGCACGAGCGGGTCGCTCGCCGGGAAGTTCACGCTCAGCCGGTTCTTGTTCCCGTCGTTGGGCAGGCAGGCTTCCGAGCCGGCGTCACCCGAGGAGGCGACGATCGTCTGGCCCTGGACCGCGGCCTGCTCGTAGAGCAGCGTCACCGCGTTAGCGGCCCGCGGGTCCTGGTAGTGCTCGCACAGGCCGTAGGACTCGGAGATGACGCGCACCTTGTCCTGGTCGACCATCGTCTTGTAGATGTCGTACGCGGCGGCTCCGGTGTTCGGGGCCTGGTAGACGATGATGCTGGAAGCCGGAGCCAGGCTCAGCACGGTCTCGATGTCGAGCGCGGCTTCACCCTCGCCCGCGCCGTGCTGGCCGAAGTGGTCGACCTTGTCGTAGCTAACCTTGGTGTGCGTGCCGTAGCACCCTTGGTAGGCGCTGATGTCCTGGGTCGAGTTCGGCTCGCCGAACTCGACGATGCCAACCGCGACGCCCCGGCCGAAGTCCCCCGACTTGTACAGGCCGGAGAAGTTATAGGCGGAAGCGAGTTGATCGGCGGTGTACGCCTTGAACCTCTTGCCGGAGACGCTATTACGGAAACTGACCATCTGCGAGCACGGCTGCGGTCCGCCGGTGTTCACCGCTGGCTGCGTCCTCGGACGCTTCCCCACCTGCGGGCTCGGCTTGGTCATGAACGAATGCGGCAGGTTCAGGTTGTCGAGGCCGATAATGGCATCGACCGACGGCGCGATGTTCGCGGGCACCTTGGGCGCGCTGGTGTTGGCGTAACCGGTCCTCCCGCCCGGCAGCCGGTA
>DATNFM010000388.1:0-2457 GCA_035606435.1 Streptosporangiaceae bacterium
CCCCGACGACGCCGGTGAGTTGCAGCATCCGATCGGCAAGCGTCGACTTGCCGTGGTCAATGTGCGCGATGATGCAGAAGTTCCTGATCACCGACTGGTCGGTGCGGGAAGGTTCTGGCAGCACGGCCGCGCGGTCGGACAGTGGTGGCACGGTATTCCAGTCGGTCTCGGTTACGGTCAGTCAGTCAGTCGATTTGCAGAAGTCGGACGGTGGTAGCGGCGAGCCGCCCATTCCCCGGGGACGGCTACCCGGCCCGCACTGCAGGCATGACGCTGTGGGCGCACCCGCACTTCCCGTCGCCGTCTATGTTCGCATGCCCGGGGCCGTGCTCGGCTTGCGCGCCTACGGGATGCGCCTGTTGAAGACGGCTAAGCTGACGTAGCCGCCGACGGTACGGGTAACCCAACCGACTCCAATGCGGTCATCTGATGCCAACACCGGAGCGTGCCGTCCATGAGTCAGGAGTCACTCCATCCTGGAGTTCCACGGCCGTCGACCGTGGAAAACACCTTAGCCCCGCTGGCGGCCTCTCAACAGGCCAGCGCGTCGAGCGGCACCGCCGAGGTCGCCGAGCCGGACCCCATCGGCTCCGATCCTGGCACCGGACTTAGCAGGCTGGCGCCATATATCACCGGCACCGTGGCGTTCCTGCTTGGTGCTTGGCAGATCTCCCGCCTGTCCTTCACCCAGGACGAAGCCGCGACCCTGTCGGCCATCCGGCGTCCGTTCGGAGCCATGCTGGCGGTGCTTGCTCATATCGACGCCGTCCACGGCGCCTATTACCTGGTTATGCACCTAGTCGCGAAACTGGGGCAGTCCGAGGCGATCATACGAGCGCCGAGTGTGCTGGCCATGGCCGGCGCGGCCGCGCTAATGACGGTCATCGGCACCCGGCTGGCCGGGACCAGGACGGGGCTTATCGCCGGGCTGGTCTTCGCGTCCTGCTGGTTCACCACGGAGTACGCCCAGGACGCCCGGCCGTTCGCACTGGCCACCTTTTTCGTAGTCCTCGCCTCCTACCGCTACGTCGTGTACGCGCAGACCGGCACGGCCAGGGACGCTGCCTGGTACAGCCTGGTCCTGGCCGTCTGCGGGCTGGTGAACATCTTCACGCTGCTGGTCACGGTTGCGCACGGTGTCACGCTGCTGACCAGCCCCGTTAGCCGGGCCCGGCTGCGGCCGTACGCACTGGCTGTCGTGGCCGCAGGCGCCTTTGTGTCGCCGGCGGCCTGGCTCGCCGCCACCGAGGTCGGTCAAGTGGGTTGGGAGCATCGCCCGGGCCTGGCCATATTCTGGGCCGGCATGGCAGCGCTCGCGGCAATCGCGGTGTTGTCGTGGCGCCTGGCCCTAGCTCGTGAATCGGTCGCCGTTGCTCAGCCGGATAGTCCGTCCAGCGAGCAGGTCTCTGCCCTCGGGTCGGCCCCACTTATCAGGCTCAGTACGCCATGGCTGGTCGTCCCGGCGGCGATCTTGCTGATCACCTCGCAATTCGCCATTGCCCATAGCCCTGGCCAGTCGGCAGTTGCTGGCCACGCCGGCATCTGGGAGCCGCGCTACCTCCTGTTCTGCTTGCCGGGAGCAGCGCTGCTCATCGCCGCGATCGCCGGTCGGTTGCCCGCGAAGGCGGTCAAGGCGGTAGGCGTCACGCTAGTCGTCGCGGCCGCTGCCACTCAGCCACTCGCCCGTCCAGCAGAAAGCCACAACGACTTGCGAGATGCGGCCGCCCTGGTGCGGTCCCAGAGCCACCGCGGCGACGTCGTGGTCTTCCCTGACCTGGGCAAGAGGCTAATCACCGATGCCTACCCGGCCGACTTCCGGCGAGTGCGGGACATCGGCCTGGACACTTCACCGGGCGCCCGCAACTCCCTGTACGGGCTCAACGTCGACCCGTCCGTGCTCTGGCACCGGCTCGCGCACGTCGGCCGGATCTGGATCATCTCTTTTCCAGCAGTCGGCCCTCCGGCCAGGCACTATGGCCCCCCGAGCGATCCAGGCACGTTCTGCCTGCGGCACGCCTGGAGCTATCCGCTCAACCTGGTACTGCTGTACACCCGATGCGCGCAATAGCCACTTGGTTTGAGTCTGCGGCTAGTCCCCGATATCCTTACTGCTTGGTCGCTTGCATGTCTGCCTGACCTGGCGACGGCCCGACCCATGACGTCTCACCCTGTAGAGAATCTAGCGAGGCTTTTCGCGTGGCGAATATCAAGTCCCAGATCAAGCGCAACAAGCAGAACGAGAAGGCCCACCAGCGCAACAAGGCCGTCAAGTCTTCGCTGAAGACTGCCGTGCGTAACTTCCGCGAGGCAGCCGGCGCGGGCGACACCGACAAGGCCAACGAGGCCCTGCGCGCCGCCTACGTCAAGCTTGACAAGGCCGCGAGCAAGGGCATCATTCACAAGAATCAGGCTGCGAACCGCAAGTCCGCCCTTGCCAAGCGCTTCGCCAGCTTGGAC
>DATNFM010000389.1:0-10350 GCA_035606435.1 Streptosporangiaceae bacterium
CTGCCCTTCGGGCTACGGCAGCGTTGACCCGGAACCGTCACAGGGAGCAACGTCTGCGGGCCGATGCTGTCGTAGCCCTCGGCCGGATAGCTGCAGTGTTGACGACCCGCTGCCGCTGTCGGAAGGTTGGCTGGGGCGCGCGGCCGACGCGCGCCCCGCGGGCCGGCTAAGTTTCCTGGCCTGGCGATCGAGGCCAAGGTCGCGCCGGTGGCGAGGACGAGGTCGTCGGGGGCCAGCTCGACTTCCAGGCCGCGCTGGCCTGCGCTGCAGAACACCGTCTCGAAGCTGGTCGCCGACGAGTCGATGACGACGGGGAGCACCTTGCGCTGGGCGATCGGCGAGATGCCGCCGGTGACGTAGCCGGTGGCGCGCTCGGCGGCGGCGGTCTGGGCCATCTCGGCCTTCTTGCCGCCGGCGGCCTCGGCCAGCGCCTTCAGGTTGAGCTGCCCGGATACCGGCACGACAGCCACGGTGAGCTGGCCGTCCACGCTGGCAATGAGAGTTTTGAATACGCGCGCGGCTGGCATGCCCATTGCGGCGGCCGCCTCCACACCATACGAACTGGCTCGCTGGTCATGTGCGTATTGATGGACGCGGTAAGCGATGCCAAGCGCAGCGAGACGTTGCGTCGCCCGGGTACCTTGACCCCCCACGTCCCCAGATCCTATACCTGCGGCTGCAACCGCAGCCAGGAACACAGAACCGCGGCCAGGCCGAGCAGTTTCGCTCAGCCCGGCCGCGGCCAGCAGCGCAAGCGCCTCTAGGCAGCCGACCCGCGCTAGACGAGCGGCGCCCGGTCAGCGACGGCCGTCATCCAGGGCGCCGGTGCCACGGCCAGCGCCTGGTTGTAGACCATCTCATAGCCCTCGGCCATGACCTCGACCGTGAAGCTTGCCTCGACATGCTTGCGGCAGGCGACCGGGTCGAGCTCGCGGGCGCGGGCGATTCCCTCCGGCATCTGATCCAGGTCATCGACGATGATCCCGGTCTCGCCGTTCACGATCAGCTCGGGCACCGCGCCTCGGCGCATCGCGACGACCGGGGTACCGCAGACCATGGCCTCGATCACGACCAGGCCGAACGGCTCTTCCCAGCAGATCGGGAACAGCATGCACGCCGCCCTGGACAGCAGCCGTCGCTTCGCGGCCGCGTCGGCGATGCCGAAGATCGTGACGTCCCGGTCGATCCTCGGCTCGATCTCGCGGGCGAAGTACGCCCGCTCGAGCGGCTCACTGCACTTGCCGGCCAGAACGATCGGCAGGCCGGCGGCCCGGGCGGCATCGATGGCCAGGTGAGGCGCCTTCTCCGGATGGAACCGGCCGAGGAAGAGCGCGTAGTCCTCCTTCTTCGCGCTGAACGGGAACGTCTCCGCCCTGATCGCGTTGTGCACCGTCGCTGCCCAGGGCAGGTCGGGTCCGGTCGAACGCTGGGCATCGGAGATCGCCACCAGTTGCACGGTGTCCCCGAGCGCCCGGTAGAAGTCCCCGCTATCGCCCTGGACCGGGCCATGGGCCGTCACCACGGTCGGCGTCAGCCGACCACGCGCCATCAGCGGCCCGGCCATCGTGTGGTCGTGGATGACGTCCACGTCGAGCGACTCGAGAATGGCAGCCACCTTGGCGGCGTGCACGATCTCCGGCATCGGCTCTCCGAGCCGGTCAGCAGGTCCGACGTCGTAGGTCGTGACGAACCGCTGCGCCCTGGTGGCGTGGCGGCCTGCCCCGACCAAGGTCACTTCGTGTCCACGCGCAACGAGCGAGTCGACTAGGTCAGCGACCACCGTCTCGATGCCGCCGTAAGCCGTCGGCGGCACATCGAAGTAGGGCGGAGCGACCATGGCCACGTGCAATTGCCGCGACCTGATCGGCTCCTGCTGGGTCCGGGTAAGGGTCGAGCCTGCGGTGCTCACAGCGAACGCCTCCTTGCCTCACTAGATCATCGGCGCGGCCCGAGGCTCCGGTAAGACGCCCGGTTCCGGCCGGAAATGATCATGCCCGCCGCCAGGCAGCCCAATGCTGAGGTCAATTAATAAAGCGCTAATAGCTCGGTAAAGAGATTGCCTTCGCTGGAACTAATCCTTGAAGTAAAAACACCGGCACCAATGTTTCGCCGACGCAGCTAAAGAAACCAGTCGCCGCTGGCGTGACAGCGGAACTTGATAACCGGCTCGCTACCGGCGCATCTGGCGCCACACTGGGCGCGGAACGACCCGGAGTACATTCGCGAGCACGCTGAGAGTCGGCGGCACCCAGATCTGGCTGGCCTTGCCCTCCAGCGCCTTAGCCACGGCCTGGCCGACCTGGGCCGGGGTTGAGGACATCGGCGCGGCGGTCATCCCGGCCGTCATCCGGCCGATGACGAAGCCGGGCCTGACCAGAAGGAGCCGGATGCCGGACCCGTGCAGCGCGTCGGCGAGGCCGCGGGCGAAGGCGTCGAGGCCGGCCTTGGCCGAGCCGTAGACATAGTTGGCCTTGCGCGGCCTGATCGCGGCGATCGACGACAGCACGACGATCGTCCCGTGCCCTTGAGTCCGCAGCCGGGCCACGGCCGCGAGCAGCGTGGTGACGTGGCTGGTGAAGTTGGTGTCGATCATGTGGGCCGCGAGGATCGGGTCGGCGTCCACCTCTTCTTGCGGGGTGAGGATGCCGGTGGCCGCGATCACCAGGTCGACGGGCCCGTCGGCAAAGACCGAGTCGATCAGGGCCTGGTGCTCGGTGAGCGCGAGTGCGTCGAAGACCAGCGGCGTTGTCTGGAACTGCAGTTCCTTGCCCGCCGCGGTCAGCCTGGCCTCGTCGCGGCCGGCCAGCACCACCTGCGAGTTCGCCGGCGCGCGCAGCGCGCCGAGGATCGCAAGACCGATCTCGCTCGTACCGCCGAGCAGCAGGATCCGGGCGGGCCGGCCCAGGTTCTCGAACATCGGAACTCCCTTGCGGCGCCCAGAGGCGCCTGGACGCGCCCCTAGGCGCAGTACTTATAGACCGAGCGCGAACAGCACCAGCCAGGAGATCTCGCAGCCGGCCATCACGGGGTCCCTGGAGATCAGGTCCTCGACCGGCTTGCTCGTGGCGCGCGCGGTCAGCCGGTCGAACCTGACCAGCGCCGCGAGCAGTGCCACCGAGCTGATCAAATGCAGCACCCTGGTCCGCACCGCCGGTTCGTTCGCTGCCCAGACGATATAGGAAGCGATCATCACGGCGGAGACGACCCGCTGCGCGATCCGCAGTGCCGGTCCTGAGTAGCCTCGCATGGCCGGGCGATGCTTCGCCGCGTCGGCACCGAGCACGGTCAATTCGGTGTAGCGCTTGGCGATCGCCACCATCAGCGCGCCGAGGCTGCACACGAGCAGGAACCAGCCGGACGGCGGCACGTGAGTGGCGACGGCGCCGCCGATGACTCGCAGCACGAAGCCGGACGCCACGCTGCCCAACTCGATGATCGGGGTGTGCTTCAACCCGGCCGAGTAGAGGAACGAGATCGTCAGGTAAGCGGCGATCGTGGCGGTCAGCAGCGGTGCTCTGATCGCCAGGCCAGCACCTAGCGCCGCCAGCACCAAGAAGACGGCAACCACCAACGCGTGCCGCACCGGCAGGCGGCCGGCCGCGATCGGACGGTTCTTCTTGTACGGGTGGCTGCGATCCCGTTCGGCGTCGACGACGTCGTTGATCAGGTAGACCGCCGAGGAGGCGGCCACGAACGCGATCGCGGCGGTCAGCGCGTACCAGAAGCCGTGCGGACGGCCCATCGTGTGGCCGGCCAGCGGCGCGGCGAACACCAGCAGGTTCTTAGGCCACTGGCGCGGTCTGGTGGTCTGAACCACCGCGGTGAACCACCGGAACGGCCCGGTGAGCTTGGAGGCCGTACGTCCGCTCTGCGGCTCGGTCACTCTGGCCGCCGGGGTTGGCACAGTCATCGGGCGAAGACCGCCGTGAAGTCTCGGTTTGAGGGACTGTAGTACCGCGTGGGCGGCTGAACCTGATTAGGCAACAGGTTCACCGCTGTGGGATCTCCCGGGTGCTTCTTCGCCAGGTAATACATGAACGACATCCAGTCCGGATTGATATCCAGTTCCATCGCCGACACGCATCCAGCACGCTTGAGCAGCTTGGCCAGATCCCGGACATTCAGGTCAGGTCCGTACACGTAGATAATCCTGCCGTCGCCGGTTATCCCGACTCCCGAGCGCCAGACGTAATAACCGCCGCCGAGAGTCGCGCCCCACGTCGTCGTCACATTCGAATCGACTGAGTTGGGAATTTTACCGTGCATCACGATCAGGCGCAGGTTCTGGCGAACACCGACCACGTCGGGTCCCATGTGCAGCTTGCCGTGGCCCCAGGCGCCGATCACGAGCCGGCCATCGCGGTAGTAGACCTCCGAGGCCGCGTTCTTGACCAGCTTGCCGTCGAAGTGCCCGTTCAGGTAGAAACCGCCGGCCGAGGCGTAGAGCCGGAAGCCGCTGTTGAACGTGGCCATCAGGCCTTTCCGGTGTCCGGGCAGGATGTACGTCGGGGCATGCCAGTCACCGGCGCCCGGGTCCAGCGTGCCTGGCCGCAACGCGAACTTGACCAGCCGCTGATCCATCGAGACCACGCCGGCGTAGTAAGAGGAGTAGGTCTTGCTGAACCTGATGTAGGTCTTGAAGACGGCCGGATGCCCCTTGACCGCCTCGACCTCTCGCCACTGCCCCTCGCCTGCGAGAGGATGACCGGCCAGCGAGCCCAGGTTCGCCGGGATGATCGGCGAGAAGCCGTGATGATGCTTCTTAACCTTGGTCCTGCGTACGGTCTTGCCGCCGAGCTTGTTGAAATGCACGTTCGGGTTGCCGCCCTTCTTGGGCGGGTTGTACGTCAGCCATTCCCCGAAAGTGACGAGCGGGCTCAGGTAGTGGGTGCGGGCCCACTCGGCGACGCGCTCGGAGACGGTGCCGCCACCGGGTGCCGTCAGCGCGTGGCCAAGCGACCAGCCCGCGATAAACACGAAAGTCGTCACCAAGGCTAGGATCGCCCGATAGGTCAGGCGGGCCGGGGAACGGCGGACTGGCGCAACAGACCTAGCCACGCACTCCTCCTCAGTCGCCCCCGCAGGCAGCCGTATTGATGCTCCGAACGGCACTCTATGCGAGCTTTCCTGGCAGTTTGGCCCGCTCCTGGGACCTCATGCGATTCGAAGCATCGAAGAGATGCCTTCATCACAGCCCGGCCAAACCGCCCCGGCCATCAGCCACGCCTCCCGTTGACGGGTTGTTGACTATGCCGATGACGTCATGAGCGCCACTTGCCACGCTACCCGGCCAAACACGGCCCGGAGGCGGGCAATCGGTTACTTAACTAGCTCTTAACTCCCCGCCCCATTCCCACCCAGGCCTGCCCTCTCCCCGTCCCCTGCCTCCCCGAACCACAAGCCGATCTCGTAGGCCGCTTCCTCCGCGTTACCCGAGGCATGGACCAGGTTCTGGATGGGCCGCTTCTCGGCATTGGCGGCGGCAGCGGAGTCCGAGCTGAACCGCCCCCTGATCGTCGCCGGGTCGGCCACCGTCGGCACGGTCGCGCCGGCCAGCTTCCTTACCAGGCCGATCGCCTCGTTGCCGCTCAGCACCATGGCCACCACCGGGCCCTGGGTGAGATAGTCCACCAGCCAGCCCTTGATCACCCGGCCGATGACAAGCGGGTCGCTCGCGCCGAAATACTCGTCGGGGTCCATCCCGAGCCGCTCGTAGTCATCGAGCGTCTTGCGACCTACCGACGACAGCCAGCCCTCGTCGTTCGGGTAATGCCGCTCGATAAGATCGGCCGTCGCGTTCCGCAACTCCAGCTTGGTCAGCTTCAGTCCAGCGTCCAGGAACTGGTCGATGATCCGGCCGGTCAGGCCACGCGCGACACCGTCAGGCTTTATTACAACCAACGTCTCCTCATTCATGGCTTGGAGTGTGCCACAGCCAACGGCCAGTTCTGGCATCGGGGCGACGAGACAGGTCGATACCCGGCATCCGTCATATTCGCGGCATTTCTCCCGGGAAGACCAGGCGGGGGCGCCACCTGGCCCGAGATGTGATACCTGAAGAGATATGGAGCAGGCGGGCAACGAACCAGATGAGGTCACCAAGGCCGCGCTTGACACCGTCTCCGAGGCTGTCGAGCTGGTCGAGTCCGATGAGCGCGCCGCCGGCGGCAGGCGCGGTCGCTGGCGGCGGCGCCGGCTCGCGCGGAAGCTGGCCAGGAACCCGGATCGGGTCGGGAGCCTGCGTCGGCTGGGAGCGGCGATCAGCGATGTCGCCCGGCGGGGGGTTCACGTCACCGGGCGCGGCGTCACCACGGGCGGCCGGTGGCTCAGCACCCAGGTGCTCACCATGGCACCGAGGCTGCCGGTCAGGGACCTGGCCACGCTGCGGGCTCAGTACCCGGACCGCACGCCCGATCAGATCGCGGACGCGCTGATCGAGGGCGCGTCCCGCGCTTCGGCCACCGTCGGGGTCGCGGTGGGCGCCTGGGCGGTGCTGCCGTTCGTCCCGGCCGCCGGAGTCGAGATCGCCACCGAGACCCTGTCGGTGGTCGGGATCGAGATCAAGCTCGTGGCCGAACTCCACGAGGTGTACGGCATGCGCGCACCCGGCGCCCTGATCGAGCGGATGACTTCTTACGTCGCTGCCTGGGCTCAGCGACGCGGTGTCGGGATCGCCCCCGGCGGCCTGGTGTTGGCCGCAGGCTCGCCGATCGCCCGCCAACTACAGCGCCGACTCGCGGCCCGAGCCGGCCGGAGCGCGTTCTCGCTCGGGCCACTGCTCACCGGCGCCGTGGCCGGCGGCCTGATCAACCGCAGGGAGACCCGCAAGCTGGGCCGGCTGGTCAAGGACGACCTGCGCCGCCGGTCTCCGTTCCGAGTCGACTGGCTCGGGTAGCCTCAGGTAACAAGGTCAAAAGCTTCGCAAATCTTTCTCTATGAAAACGACTTTGCGGTGGCTTTTGACCTTGCGGCGCAGGCCGGTCAAGCTGAACCACCTATCCAGCGATCCAGCCAGGCGAACTGCTCGGCGAGCACGTGCAGCACCGACTCCCTGGCCACGTAGCCGTGGCTCTCGAACGGCAGGATGACCAGCCTGGCGGTACCGCCGGTGCCCTGGATCGCCTGATAGAGCCGCTCGGACTGGACAGGGAACGTCCCGGAGTTGGCGTCCTGCTCGCCGTGCACGAGCAGCAGCGGCGCGGTGATCTGGTCCACGTACCTGAACGGTGACACCTGGTCGTAGACGTGCGGCACCTCCCAGAAGCTGCGGCGCTCGCTCTGGAAGCCGAACGGCGTCAGCGTCCGGTTGTAGGCACCGCTCCTGGCGATCCCGGCCGCGAACAGGTCGGTGTGGGCCAGCAGGTTCGCGGTCATGAACGCCCCGTAGCTGTGCCCGGCCACCGCCACCCGAGCCGGATCGGCGATGCCCTCGCTTACCAGCGCCTTGATATGGGCTTCGGCGGCCGCGCAGGTCTGCTCGATGTAGGTGTCGTTCTTGGTCTCAGGATCGCCGATCACCGGCATCGCGGCATTGGCCAGTACCGCGTAGCCGCGCAGCACGAACCAGGCCGGGTCGGATGCCACCAGCCGGGTGAACCGGTTGGAGGTGAGCCTAACCTGACCGGCCGTGTCGGCGCTGCCGTAGTCGTAGGGGTAGGCCCAGATCACCAGCGGCAGCCGGCCGTCGCGGTCGGGGTCGTAGCCGGGCGGCAGGTGCAGCATGCCGGACAACTGCACTCCGTCGCCCCGGTCGGTCAGCATCAGCCGCTTGACCATGCCGGTCAGGGCCGGATGCGGATCGGGCCAGGAGGTCAGCGACCGGCGCGGTGCTGGCTCGGGGGGACGACCCCCCTGGACCCCCCGCGATCCGGCACTGTGGTCACCGCCGAGGTCGACGACAAGCAAGTTCGGCGGCTCGGCCTGGCTCTGATGCCAGATCACCGCCTGGCTGGCCTGCCCGCCGACGAGGCAGAGCACGGACTCATAGGCGTCGGCTCCGCTGTGGAACAGCCTGGTGGTCTGGCCGGTCGCCAGGTCGTAGCGATCGAGGAACGGCCGGTCACCGTCCGGCGTGGCACCGTCACCGCGCAGGTAAATAGCCTGGCCGTGCTGGCGGATCGTCCGGCTGCCGTCCGGGTTGAACACCAGCATCGGGTCGCCGGGATCGGCGTACGCGTCGTCTTCCGACAGGTCGAACAAGACCCGGTTCTGGCCGGGGTCGCCGAGGTCGCAGAGCCAGGTCGTCAGCCACCGGCGGTCCCGGTCATGCTCGGTCAGCATGATCACCCCGGCCGCATCCATGTTGCTCCAGCCCAGGCAGCGATGGGTCAGGCGGAACGGGCGCTCCGGCTCGCCTTCGAACGGCGCCGCCAGGGATCTGACCTGGTCGCGGTGCTCGGCCGGGGCGATTGGATCGCCGCCGTCGAGTGCCTCCACCCAGATCAGCTTCGCCGGCGAGCGCTCGTCCCAGGTCACGAGCCGCGGGCCGGTCGGCACGCCCATCATCGGCACCTGGTCGCTCACCGGCAGGTCGGCGATGACCCGTACCGGCTCGCCCGCCGCCGTCCAGATCTCCGTGCGCCGGGCGAACAGGCCGTTGGGAACCCGGAACGAGAACGGCCGCTGCAACCGGTACACCAGCAGGAACTGGCCGTCGGGCGAGTCCTCGAGGTACTGGTAGAGCCCGGGCGGGCCGAGCTGCTCGCTCGCCCCGGTGGCCGGGTCGATCAGCAGCGGGATCGTCGTCGCCAGTTCCTCAAACCGGTCCTCGTCGGCCGTCGTTCGCAGCAGGTCCTGGTAGGTCGCCATCTGCGACTTCTTGCCCACCGACTCATCGATCCTCGGCTCGATCGCCTCGGTGGCCTGGGCGGAGGTCGCTGATTCCGGCGGACGCGCGGCGCTCAGGACCAGCAGCCGGGTGCCGTCCCTGGTCCAGCTGATCGTCGCGCCGGTACTCGGCGGCTCGCTGCTGAGCACGTCGACCACGCGCACGCCAGGCAGCTGAACCGGGTCCTCCTCGGAGTCCGCATCGGCCAGCCACACGCCCACGCCATCGGGCTCATCGACCATGAACGCGAACCGGTGCCCATCAGGCGACCAGGCCGGCACGCTCACCTGGGCCTCGGCCGGCAAGGCCAGCGGCCTTAGCGAGCCGTCGCTGATCCGCAGCACCGACAGCGAGCTGAACCGCCTGGTGCGCTGCCGGGCGCCCAGCGCCGGGTCCAGCCGCAGACCGCCGAGCCGCAGGATCGGCCTGGCCAGCATCGAGATCGGCGGATGAGCCTCGTAGCCGACCACGACCAGGTACTTCTCGTCCGGGGAGGGGACGGTCAGCGGGGTGGGCGGAGCGTCGATGATCGCGGTGACATCGCTATCGGGAAGCGAGAATGGCAAGGTTGTCCTTCCGCCAGCTCGGCGCACGATCTCATCGCTCGGCGCTCGATCTACTCCCGGTAGCGTAGCCGCCATGATTGAGGACCGAACACGACGACTGCTTGACGCAAGGCTCGCCCGCGACCAGGCGACGGAGCGGCTTCCTTCCATCGCCGCGGGTCTCGCCCGCGACGGTGAGCTGGTCTGGACGGGCGGCCGGGGCCGTACCGAGGGCCGGACTCCCGATGCCAACACCCAGTACCGGGCTGGGTCCATTACCAAGACCTTCGTCGCCGTGACGGTGCTGCGGCTGCGTGACGCCGGCCAGCTCAGCTTGTCCGATCCGCTCGGCGACCACCTGTCGCTGACCGAGATCGGCGGCTCGGTGCAGGTCGCACAGCTGACGATCGGACAGCTGATTTCGCATTCCGGCGGCCTGCGGGCCGAGACCGCGGGCCCGTGGTGGGAGCGCACTCCCGGTACCTCGCTGCCCGACCTGGCCGCGGCCTCGCTGGGCAGCGAAGCGGCCAGATTCCGGCCCGGGCGCCGGTTCCACTACTCCAATGTCGGTTTCGCGCTGCTCGGCGCGGTGGTGGCCGCAAAGCGCGGCAAGCCGTGGCACGAGGTGGTGGCCGACGAGATACTCGCGCCGCTGCACATGACCAGGACCACGACCAGGCCGCGCCGGCCCTACGCCCGCGGCTACGCCGTGCACCCGTACGCCGACGTGCTGCTGGCCGAGCCCGAGCACGACGCTGAGGCGATGGCCCCGGCCGGACAACTCTGGACGACGGTGACCGACCTGTCCGGCTTCGCCAAGTTCCTGGCCGGCGACGACGCCGGGATCATAGGCGCGGACACGCTGGCCGAGATGCGCGAGCCGATCGTGATCGCCGACGGAACGGGAGAGGGCTGGACGCAGGCCTACGGGCTTGGTCTTCAGCTGTGGAATTCGAGCAGCGGAACCCGGTACTACGG
>DATNFM010000390.1:0-9199 GCA_035606435.1 Streptosporangiaceae bacterium
GCCCGCACCGAGGTCGTCGAACCCGGAGCGGCCCGGTTGTTCAGGTCGAGACTATTCGGCAGCAGCGAGGCAACGGCTACCGGCACCCCTCCGACCGCTCCCTTAGCGAACCTGAACCGCCAGGCCAGGGTGGTCCGCGGGGACAACAGCCCGGTCAGGTCGGCTCGGGGAGCCGATGGTCGACCAGGCGGCCGGGCTGCGAAACACCGTGATGCTGGACGGCACCGCGACCGACTCCTGCATGCCGCTCGTCCCGCAGCCATGGCCGTCGGCCACGCAGACCCCGGCGTCTTGCGGCTCCCGGAGATCCTTGCCGTTCAGCCAGACCGAGACGAGTCGGCCGCCGCGTGAATCGAGCTTGATCGTTCTGCTCGTGCGGACATCGACCAGGCGTACTACGAAAGTCTGGCTGGCCGCGGTCGAGCCCGAAGCGGCGGTTCGTACATCGCCGGAGATGAAGTAGACGCCGGGCTTCACGTGGAAGGCGGGCCCGATTCCGGGCTGGGAGTTCCCGTGCACCGCCGTGACCTCGGAGGCAACACCGACCTGGGCGCCGGTCCGGTCGATGCCGACCACGTGGATCGTGACCGTCTTGACCGAGGCCAGCGCACTCGCCGACGCCGCCGGCAGCAGCGCGGCGCCCGTCAGGGTGAGCAGGGCCACGGCTGTCGTCTTGCGCAACATCAGGCGTCACCTAATCCCGTAGGCACGGTAGATGGTCTCCGTGCTGCCGTTGCCGTGGACGTTGACGGTCACCGTGCGCAACGTCACGAAGCCTGAGGACGGGTTGGGCACGACGAACGTCCAGAAGCCCTTGTGCTTGACCACCGGGACCCCGTGCCAGGTCTTGCCGTCATTGAACGAGGCCTGGACGGTGAAGGAACGCACCGGCACGTCCGGCTTGGGCGGCAGCGCGTATTTGCCTTGGCTGAACGACGCCCGCACCGTGGTTTTCGAGCCCGGAGCGGCCCGGTTGTTCATGTCAAGACCTTGCGGCACCAGCGAGGTGACGGCGACGGGCACCGCTCCGAGGAACCCTTTAGCGAGCTTGAACCGCCAGGCCAGCGTCGTCCGCGGCGACAGCAGCCTGGTCAGGTTCGCGCTCTTGAGTACCTGATGGGCATCGGTGGTCAGCACATACCAGCGCCCGGGGTGAACGGCCGCTTTGAAGAGGCTAAAGATGCCGCCACTGCGCCGGGCGACGATATGACCGCCGCGGGCGAGCGACACGCTGGACTTAAAGCAATTGTCGAAGCTCTGAAAAGCCGGCGCGACGAACTGGAACTGCGGATCGTAGCTGAGCTTGTTGTCGTTCACGAAAGGCACCGCCGCATACGGCCCGCGCGCCGCGCCGCTGATCGTGACCGTGTAATGGCGGCCCGCCTTCTCCTGGGTGTACACACTGTCGAAGCCGCACTCGTGCGACCCGAGGCGGGTGCTGACCTGGGATGACCACAGGGCGGGGGAGCGGTACACCGTGACGCTCGACGGCACCGTGAGCGGCTGCTGGTAGCCGTTCATCGTGCACAGAGTATTGAGCTCAGACGAAGTGGCCAGGTTTCCGCTGGTGCCCGGGATCGTCCCCGCTTTGACCTGGATAACCGTCTTGACCAGCTGAGCGGTCCGCACCCGGAAGACCGGATGGGCGGGCAGGCTGTTCTTCGTCAGCCCGGTGAGGTCATAGTGCCTACCGGCAGCCGGACCAGAACTCCAGGCCCAGATGAAGTTCACGCCGGCGGTGCGGGTCGGCTTCACGTAGATACGGCCGTTCAGATAGGCGGCCGAGATACCGTGGCCGTCCGCGACGCAGGCTTCGGCTTGAAGCGACCCCCCGGCATCCGGGCTCAGTTCCTTGCCATTCAGCCACACCGAGACGGGCTTGCCGCCGCGGGAGTCGAGTTTGATCGTGCCGCCCGCGCGCACGTCGACTTTGCGCGCGACGATCGTCTGGATCGTGGCGTTCGGGTCCGAACTTAGAGTCGGTACGTCGCCCGATATGAAGTAGGGACCCGGCTTCAGGTGATAAGTGGATCCGGCGGACGCAATGGCGTTCCCGTGCGGCGGCACGACACTGGCGAGGACCGCGACCTGCGCGCCAGTCCGGTCGATCCCGACGACCTTGATCGTGACGGTCTTAGCCGAGGCCTGAGCGCTGGCGGAAGCCGTCGGCACTAGCGCCGTCGCCACCAGGGTGAGTACGGCCACGACAGTCGTTCCCCGCCTGTTCTTGATGCGCCGCATCGGGCCTCCCGAGTTACCTGGCCACTCATTACGCTCAGGATGCCACAAAACGAACCCCTACCAATTTTTATGCATAAAAAATTGTGTTTGTCCGGGCGTAGCTTTCAAGAGCTAATGTGCTGCGGCCCGTACACGTCCCAGAGCTGGCCGGCGAAGAAACGGCCGAATCGCTCGAGCGCGACGGCGCCGTGCGGTCCCGCGGTCCTGAAGGTGGTCAACTGCCGCGCGAACGCGGTGAGGCGCAGATGCAGGGTGCCCGAGGCGAGGACGCGGGCCAGGTCATCCTGGCCTTCGGCCACGTGGCCTTCGAGCATCTTGACGTGCAGCGTCGAGGTGTCTGGCCAGATCTGCGTCGGCGGACCGTGGAAGATGTCCTTGTGGCCGATGACGGTGCGGGGCTGGCCCGTCGCGTCCTCGAACTGCAGCCGGTACCGCATGAGGCGGCGGTCCGGTGAGTCGTCGGGCGCGAATAGGTTGAACCAGCCCCGCTGGACTTGACGCCGGCCCCCGATTCTGGCGGCATCAATCCATCCCTCAGCCCGGGCGGTGTGCTCGGGCTCATTCAGGAAACGATCCACATCGTCGGCCGTAATGGTCAGCCGGAACGACATTGGTTCCGGTCTCCCCTGACCAGGCGCGGCGAAGATGCCGGGACGCGCGGCTGCGGTACACGTCCCGCTCATTTCCTCGGTAAACGACAGTGACGTCTTATCTGGGCGGTGCACGGGCGGCCGGTGCTTGCCATTCGCCGCCGGCAGCGTGCCGCCCGGGTTGCGGCCGTTGGTGGCCTTGGCCGGGCGCTGCTCGATCAGCCTGGTGCACATCCGGTCGGCCAGGGCGGCGATCGTCAGCGACGGGTTGGGCCCGACGGGGCCTGGCATCACGGCTCCGTCGGCCACGTAGAGCCCCGGATGGCCGAACACTTCCCCGTACGAGTCGCACACCCCGACCGCCCGGTCGCGTCCCATCGGAGCGCCGCCGACCGGGTGCACGGTGATGACCCGCTTGCGCAGCCGCCACATCGGGTTGTCCACGTAGTGCCCGCCGAGCACGGCGGCGATCCGGCGCATGGTCGCCATGACGCGATCGAAGTACGCCTCGCTGGTTTCCGTGCTCCAGTGCAGGTCGAGGCGGTTGCCGCGCAGCCAGAGGAGGCCGTCGGGGACGTCCCGGCCCATGCCGAGCAGCGGCAGCGAGCTGGTGGACAGCGAATCGGGGCCGATGAGCTGGGAGATCTCGTCGGAGATCTCGGTCTCGTGCGAGCGCTCGACGATGGAGTGCAGTCGCTCGTAGGCGAATCGCGCCAGGCGCCTTGAGTCGCCGGGCACGTGGGCGGCCTCGACCAGCCAGTCGATGAACGCCGGATAGCCGCCGTCCTCGATGTAGGCGCCGCGCCCGTTCCCCGGGCCGTCCTGCTCGTCGGCCAGGCGGATCGCGGTCGTGATCACGGGCCCGTGGCTGGCGTCCAGCGAACGGGCGCGGTCGTGGTTCTTGGCGTTGACGAGGAAGCTCAGGATGTCGCCGTTGCTGCTGAACCGTGTCCCGAGGGCCGCACTGAGGTTGCGGAGGTAGGGGCGGTTGCGCATCAGCAGGTAGGAAGTGCCGAAGGTGCCTGCGGCGAGGACTAGGCGGTCGCAGGTGATGATTTTTGTTTGAGGCGTTGCTTGGGGCCGGTCTTGGCCCCGGCCTGGGTCGGGGCCTGGCTCCTTCGTCAGGTCGTGACGGATGTAGTCGACCTCGTAGCCGCCGGCCGGTCTCGGCCTGATCGCCTTGACCTCACGGCCGGGCCGCAGGTCGGCGCCGTGGTGCTGGGCGGCCGAGAGATAGGTGTAGTCCATGGAGTTCTTGGCGCCGGCGTTGCAGCCGATGTTGCACTCGCCGCACAGGCGGCAGGTGCTGCGCGGGAGGCCGTGCAGGTTGCCGTAATCCGGGTCCACGATCGGCAGGCTGAGACCCGGAGCGGCCCCCGGTCTCGGCGCGAAGCTGACCGCCAGCGGGGGGAGCTGGCAGCTAAGGCCAAGCTCGGCCGCCGCGTCCCGCAGCGCGTGCGTCTTCGGGGTCGCCGCGTACCCGGGCGCGTCCAGCGGGTACGGCGTGGCGCCGAGCATGCGTTCGACCACGTCGTAGTGCGGGTCCAGGTCGGCGCGGGTCACGGGCCAGGATTCGTAGCCGCCCTTCGGCAGCGGATCCTTGTCGACGAACCAGTGCTCGTCCTTGCGCAGCAGGACGTTCGCGTAGATCAGCGAGCCGCCGCCGAGGCCGCTCGACACGACGGCGTCGCAGCCGCTGAAGCGCCAGACGTCGAACATGCCGTGGAGCCCGGCGGCGGGATTCCAGAGCGCCCGGCTCATTTCCGCCGGGGTGCGCGGGAAGCTGTTCGGCGGGTAGGAGTTGCCGCGCTCGAGTACGACTACCGACAGGCCGGCCTGGGCCAGGCGGTAGGCGGAGACCGAGCCGCCGAAGCCGGAGCCGACGACTACGACGTCGACGTGCTCTGGGGGGCTGGTCTGGCTGGCCCTTGAGGCGGCGGGTGCGGGCGGCGTCATGTCAGGTGGCCTGGCGCTTGAGGAACTCGGCGATCCTGGGGAAAACGTCCAGGTGCGCGTTCTTGCCGATGATCGGGTCTAGGTGGCCGTAACCAGGCAGGATCGCCAGTTCGCACTGGCCGGGCATGGTGCCGGCGAGCTTCTGGGCGCAGACGATGTTCGAGTCGGTGAAGACCCGGTTGTGCTCGCCGGTGAGCAGCAGGAGCGAGGTGGTGACCTCGCTGGCCTTGGCCAGGTAGTTGTCGGGCAGGTCGGCGTGGCGCTTGTCTTGCGGGTCGCACCGGACCGCGTGGCCGGCTCGCACCATCTTGCCGACGTGCCGGTAGTAGTTGGTGCCGCAGGCGCTGCAGATGTCGGCCATCCGCTCGTGGGTGACGGGCAGCAGGTTGTCGTGCTCGTACATGGCCGGGCGGCCGCTGCCCCACATGAAGCTGAGCATGTGGCAGGCGCTGTCACGGCATTCGCGGTGGGCCAGGTCCACCATGCGGGCGAGCGCCCAGTCGCGGGTGAACTTCGGGCTGCGGGCGAACCTCGGGTCGAGGGAGTCCATTCCCAGCACGTACTGGAACACCGGCGGGCCGTAGATGAGCTTCGCGGCTGACCATTTCGACACCCGTGGCGTCAGGGCGACGCTGTTGCAGGTCACGCTGGTGATGCCGGGCAGCCGGCCCGCGAACAGGCTCATCATGAACGACAGCGAGCCCAGGCAGTGGGCGACGACGTGCACCCGGCGATCGCCAACGTGCTGGCGGAGTTCAGCCAGCGCGGCCGGAAAGTCCCAGTCGGCGATGTCGTCCAGGTTGTACTGGTGCGTCTCGGTGTCGTAGGGGAACCGGTTGCTCATCCGGAAGTCAAGCGTCCAGACGTCGGTGAAGCCGTCGTCCAGGAGGTAGCTGACCAGGTTGCGGTGCTCGGGCATGATGAACACGTCGCTGGAGGAAGTCAGGCCGTGGACCAGCAGGACGACGTCGTCGCAGTCGGCCCGGAGGAACCGGGTCAGGTTAAGCCCCAGGCCGTCCTCGGTCGCGAAAGGATGCGATGACACCTCGGCGTCCGTAACCCCGTCGAGGGTGTACCGCGGGATGCGGCCGGTCATTCGCTCCTCCTGTGCCCCGCTGCGTTCTTCGCTGCCGGCGTTAGCTGCCGCCCCCAGGGTCCACACTGCACTGTCCGGCGGCGGCCGCGCATCGTGGAAAACACTGATATGTGCTCGTGCTGATGCCTGCGTGGACGCGCGCTGATCGATGACGCTGGTGATCTATGAACGCTCGCTGATGGCCTTCTGAATCCCGGATCTCTTGGTGACGCCGAGCTTGGTGAAGATGTGCGACACGTGCGTCTCGACGGTCCGGGTGCTGACGTGCAGCGATTCGGCGATCTGCTGGTTGGAGTAGCCCTCGCTGACCAGCTTGGCTACTTCCTGTTCTCGTTCGGAGAGGGCGTTGGTCCCGCCGTTGGTCCCTCCGCGTCGGCCTTGGACCGGCACCCGGACGCCGAGCTTGCGTTGCTGGTAGGCGGTCGCGGCCAGCAGCGTGCGGGCGCCGCATCGGGTGAACGTTTGTGCCGCGGCGGCGAACTCGACGCGGGCCTGGTCCTTGTCGCCGGCCGCGACGTGGGCCAGGCCGGCGCAGTGCCGAGCCCGGCCGGCGTCGATGAGCAGGCCGGTGCCGTCGAAGAACTGAGCGGCATGCGCCGCCTGCGCCGCGGAGTCGGCGGCCTTCTGGTCGGTGATCCGCAGCGCGTGGGCGCGGGCGAGCAGGGCCGTGGCCTCCATCCCGGGATAGGCGAGCTTGACGGCGAGATCGGCCCACCGGTTGGCTTCGCCGGGATTGGCGCAGTCGGCTTCGAGGCTGGCCATCATCTCGCACGCTCTCAGCAGGCTGCGCCGGTCGAGCCTGGGCCGGTTCGACCCGTCGCAGGCCTGGATCATGGCGTCGCGTCCCGGCTCCCGGCGACCCGCGTTGATCAATGCGACCGCCAGTGCGTAGCGCGCGTGCGTGCCCGACCATTCGCCGTTGTTCTCACTGGTCCTGACGGCCTCTTCGCCGAGCTGAATGGCGGTCTGGTCGTCGCCGGACCAGCTGGCCGCCAGGCAGTGCTGGGCGAGCGCGAACACGAGCTGGAAGCCGGAGCCGAGCATCCGGGCCACCTCGGCGGCCTCTTCGCCGGCCGAGAACGCCTCCTCCAGCCGGCCGAACATGGTCAGGACCTGGGCCTGCCCGGCCAATAGGTTGCTGATGATGTAACCCTGCCCGCTGGTCCGCGCGATCGCGATCGTCCGGTCGAAATGGGCCAGTGCGCTCGCGTAGCGGCCGAGGACCGTCTCGGTCCAGCAAAGCCAGGCAATGGCGTCGAGCCAGTCGGTGAGCTGTTCGTCCGGGGCGGCGGCTACGAGCTGGCCCGCGTTCTCGATGAAACGAGCCGCGTCCTGGATCCGGCCCAGGGCAAAGGCCGGCAGCGGTCGTAGCGCCGCGATTGCTACGGCGACGCTGGATTCGAGGTTCGCGGGGTCCTCGGGCATGAGGTCCAGGACGGCCTGGGCGGCGCGGATGTCACCGCGCATGAGGCTCTCGGCGACCAGGCGGGTGCGGAGCGGGACGGCCGTGGGGGACTGCGGGTCGGGGATGCGGCGGAGTTCGCTGAGCAGGACCGAGCGGGCCTCGTGCGGGCGGTCCAGCTGGCGTTCCATGAGGGCGCAGAATCTGGCTGCCAGGGCGCGCTTGGCGTAGTCGGTGGGCGGGAGGCGGCGCAGGGCTTCCCTGGCCGCTTCGCGGCCTTCTGTGAGCTGGCCGCTGACGGCGCGGAGCTTGGCGACCTCGAGGAAGAGCTCAAGCTGGCGGCCGGGGCCGGCCTGGCCGTCTGGGGTGGCCTGGCCGTCTGGGGTGGTCTGGCCGTCTGGGCTGGCCGGTCCGGTCGGCATGATCTTCAGCGCCGCCTCAAGCCAGTGCGCCGCCGTGGCCGGTGCCTGCGCGGCCGCGTCCCTGGCCGCTTCGATCAGCGTGCCGATGCCCGCCTGGTCGCCGAACGGCGCCGACCGCTCGACGTGATGTGCCCTGAGCGCGGCGGGGGCGCCCACCTCGGCCAAGTGCGCCGCGATCCGCGCGTGCGCCGCGATCCGCCAGGCCGGTGCGGCGCAGTCGTAAGCCGCGCGTCGGACCAGCGGATGCCTGAAGCGCAGCCGCCCGGTGGAGGCCGGTCGGACGATGTCGCGCGAGCCCATCTCAAGGAGTGCCCTGAGGGCGTCGCCTTCGCCAACCTCGGCCGCGATCGCGACCAGCCGGTGCTCGAACTCGTCAGCGGCCACGGCCGCGCCCTGCGCGACCAGCAACGTGGTCTCGGACAGCCCGTCCAGCTCGAGCCGCAAAATGGTGCGCACGTCGGGTGGCAACTCGCTGCCTTCGTGAGGGAGATCGCCCGTGCGTCGCGCGGGCTGGCCCTGTCGGCCGTGCTGACCTTGCTGCTCCATGCGGGCCAGGGCTTCCAGGTAGAACGGGTTGCCCCCGCTCTGCTCGTGCAGTGCCTCGCAGCGCGAAGGACTCACGCCCGGACCCAGCAATTCCTGGGCCTCAGCGACGGTCAGCGGGCCGACGGTCACCTCGCGGCCATAGGCCCCGGCCGAGCCAAGCAGGGCCGCGAGCCGAGCCGACGCCTGAGCGGGCCGGTAGGCGATCGCTATCAGAACGCGGCCGCGAGGCGGATGCCGGACCAGGTGGTCGAGCAGCTCGACCGACGCGCTGTCGGCCCAGTGCACGTCGTCAAGGATCAGCACGAGCCCGTCAGGCACGGCCAGGTCTTCGAGCAGTCGCCGGATGGCCCGGTAGACGCGCAGCCGGCTCGTCAGGTCGCTCCCCGGGCCAGTCTTCGCGGCCGTACCTGACTCACTGCCCGGGCCGGTCTCGTCCTGGCCCTGGGGGACCTCGGCCGGGGAGATCGTCCGGATGGCCGGCAGCACGGTAGCGAGCAGCACGGACGTCTCCGCCCCCAGCCGCTCGGCCACCTCGGGCAACGACGCCTCAACCTGATCATCGAGCGCGTCCACCACCGCCCCAAAGGGCAGCTCCTGCTCAAACTCAGCCGACCGCCCCCACCGCGTAGTCAGCTCCCGCCGCAACGCCTCCTTGGCAACCTCGCCCAGCAGCCGAGTCTTGCCAGCCCCAGGCTCACCGATCAGCCGCAGGAACTGAAACGATCCAGCGCTAGACGCGTCAAGCGCCTCGCCAAACGCCCGCAGCGCATCACGCCGCCCGACTAGCGGAGCGGCGTCGTCAGTGAGTCTTCCGGCGGCCGTACTGGCTGATACTGCAGTCGGCCGGTCCGCGGCACCGTCCATGCCTGCACTCCACGGCGGCTCGCGCTAACGTCCCGGTGGCCGCGCTCACGCCGAAATATCAATGGATGGGTGGATTCTAACT
>DATNFM010000391.1:0-22328 GCA_035606435.1 Streptosporangiaceae bacterium
CCCAATGAACGCCAGGCCCTCCGGCCCGCTGAAGGCCAAGTGCGTCGGGCCGCTGAACCCGGGTCCCGCCTCGCCGGTGGTTGCCATGCCAGACCTGCGGCGTGAGCCGATCAGGCTGGACGGCGTGACGCTGGCGTATCCGCAACGCCCAGCTCCGCAACGCCCAGCTCCCCAACGCCCAGCGCCGGTGATCAGCCAGGCCGACCTGACCATCTGGCCGGGCGATCGGATCA
The DNA here is from genome assembly GCA_035606435.1 of Streptosporangiaceae bacterium. Lineage (GTDB taxonomy): Bacteria > Actinomycetota > Actinomycetes > Streptosporangiales > Streptosporangiaceae > Chersky-822. Next base: position 234 of record DATNFM010000391.1, read on the forward strand.
GCCTGGTCGGCAGAAACGGTGCCGGCAAGACCACGCTGCTAGGGTTGTTTCTCCTATTCATAGAGCCGAAAAACGGACGGGTACTGGTCGGCGATGCCGAGCTGAGTGCCGCGCGGGCCAATGTGTTCTGGGCCCGCGCGTGGCGCGAGCAGATCGGATGGCTGCCGCAGCAACCCGCGCTTTTCCCCTGGTCGGTCGCCGACAACATCACGCTCGGGCGGCCTGGAGTGCCGAGGGAGGCCGTCGAGCACGCGGCCGGCCTGGCTGGCGCGGCCGAGTTCATAGCCAGCTTGCCAGATGGGTACGACACTCAACTCGGCGAGCGAGCGCTGCGGCTATCGGCAGGCGAGCGCCGCAAGATCGCGCTGGCGCGGCTGTTCCTGCGGGACGCGCGGTTGCTGCTGCTCGACGAGCCGACCGCCCACCTGGATCAGGCCAGCGCGACCGAGGTCGAGTCGACGATCGACGCGCTCGCGGTCGGTCGAACCGTGATCACGGTGACGCACAAGCTGCCGGCATCCGTCGGCGGGCGGATAGTGCTCATCGAGGACGGGCGGCTCCGCGAGCTGACCGACCCGGTCGGTGGCGACCGCGATGATGCCAATGGCGATCGGCTGGTGGCGAGGTAGTGACCAGCGGCGACCTCGCCGGTAACCGGGGCTCGACGGGTCAGCAAATACCAGCAGCGCGGGCTCCGGACGGTCGTCCGGAGACCGCGCTGCAGCGGCTGATAACCGTGGCCCAGCCGCTGCGCGGTCGGCTGGTGATAGCCGCGCTGGTCGGAGCGCTGGCGACCGGTTGCGGCGTCGCGCTGCTCGCCGTGTCCGGGTTCCTTCTGGCGCGCGCATCTCAGCATCCGGACATCGCGGCCCTGTCGGTGGCCGTCGTCGCGGTCCGGGCGCTGAGCATCGGACGCGGCGGCTTCCGCTACGCCGAGCGCTTGGCCTCCCACGATGTCGCGTTCCGGGTACTCGCCAGGGTCAGGGTGGCGATCTGGCGGCGACTGGAGGCGGTGGCCCCGGCCGGGCTGCCCGCCTTTCATTCCGGAGATCTGCTGGCCCGCCTCGTCAGCGACGTCGATTCGACCCAGGACCTCTTTGTCCGCGGTCTGAACCCGCTATTCGCCGCCGCCGTGGTCGGCTGCGGCGCGGTCCTGGCCTGCCTGGCCTTGGTCGGCCGGGCCGGTCTGGTTCTGGCCGCCGGCCTCATCATCGGCATTGCGGTGGTGCCGCTGCTCTGCCTGCGCACCAGTCAGCGAGCCGGCCGCCGGGCCACGCTAGCTCGGGGACGGCTCGGCTCAGCCGTCACCGACGTGCTATCCGGAGCGGCCGACCTGGAGGCGTTCGGCGCCCGCGACTACGCGCTGGCGCGCGTCAAGGAAGCAGAGTCCGAACTCGCGGCTTGCTCGACCCGGCTCGGCACGGCTTCCGGCCTGGGCACGGCCCTGCCAACCCTGGTAGCGGGCCTCACCGTCTGGGGCGTGCTCCTGCTCGGCGTCGACGCCGTAGGTGCGGGCACCATCAACCGAGTCCCGCTAGCTGTGGCGACGCTGACGGCCATGGCCACGTTCGAGGCGGTGGCAGTCCTGCCTGCCGCCGCGATCGCCCTCAATCAGACACGCGCGAGCGCCCGCCGGGTCACCGAGATCATCGACGCCCCCACCCCAGTGTCCGATCCACCCAACCCCCTATCGCTGCCGCTGCCGGTCAGAGCGGCCACCATCACAATCCGCAACGCCACGGTCCGCTACCGTCCGGACGGCCCGGTGGCCTTGGACAACTTCAGCCTCGACCTCCACTCGGGCCGCCGAATCGCCTTGGTCGGCCCCAACGGCGCCGGCAAATCCACCGTCGCCTCGGTCCTGCTCCGCTTCCGAGACCTAACCAGCGGCCAGGTAACAATCACCGGCACCGGCCCCCAAGGAGCCTTCGGCCCGTGCGAACTGGCCAGCTATCGAGCCGAGGACATCAGGCGGGTAATCGGCGGCTGCTCCCAAGACCCTCACCTCTTCAACACCACAATCGCCGAAAACCTCAGGCTGGCCAGCCCGGCCGCCACAGACACCGAGCTCATCCAGGCCTGCCACCAAGTAGGCCTCACCGCCTGGATCGAGTCACTTCCAGCGGGCCTAGACACCCAGGTGGGCCAGAACGGCGCGGCCGTGTCCGGCGGTCAGCACCAACGAATCGCTCTCGCAAGGATCTTGCTCGCTAATCCGCAGGTAATAGTCCTGGACGAACCGACGGCCCACCTAGACGCCGAAACCCGCCGCACCTTCCTGACCGACCTCTTCGCAGCCACCACCGGCCGCTCCGTCCTCCTAATCACCCACGACCTGACCGACCTGGAAGAAGCCGACGAAATAGTCGTCCTAGACCACGGCACCAGACTCGCCTAGGCCCCAATCTGCGGTCGTCGGTCTCGTCCGGCAAGCCGTTCAGGCGGCCGGGCGAGGCCGCGACCGTCAGCGACCAGCCGCCATCCGGGTCTTAGACCGAACACCAGCTTGTCAGGCAGCACCTGACGTCGTAAGGTCAGGGTGACACCACGCGTCAGGCAACGCCTGACACACCATCCCCGCAAGGACCCCGCAATGACAACCGCAGAGAACGAAACAACGACAACAGAAGACCAGCAGAAGCCCGTCATCAGATGCACTTTCTGCCAGAAACCAACGACCGAGGTCGAGAAGATGGTCGCTGGCCCCGGCGTCTATATCTGCAACGAGTGCGTCTCACTCTGCGTCGAGATCATCAACGAAGGCTCCATGGCCTCCACCGACTTGCCCAAGCGGGCCAGTTGGGAAGAGCGCCTCTCTGACGATGAACTCCTGGCCGCATTGCCAGGCATCGCGGCTACCAACTCGGCAGTCGAGCGCGAGCTCGGCACCTGGGTCCGCACCGCCCGCGGCCGCGGGATCACCTGGACCAGGATCGGCGCCGCGATGGGCATGACGAGGCAGTCGGCTTGGGAACGCTTTTCCGGCGAGGAGTAACCCACCAGTAGGCTGGGTGTTGCTTCCTGAGATATAGCCGCATGCGTCGCGAAGGTCGTGACCCACTGAGAGCCTGGGACAGTACAGCAACACAAGCGCAGCAGCCGACGCCGCCTTTCCTGACGCTGCCCTTCCAAGCTGGTGTTACGGCCTGGATCATCGTGTTCGTCGGAGTGATGTACGAGCTGGTCGCGGGTGTCCTCACTCAGACAGCCTCGAACTCCGTCACAGCCGTGGTCCTCGCGCTGCCGGTCGTCATCGCGCTAATCTTCGCGATCATCCAGATTTACCAGGTGCGCTCGTCCAACGCCGAACGGTCGCACTGGTGGCATCTAGGCGCCATCGCGCTCGGTTTGCTGGTCTGGCAACTCTGGCCGGTGACGCCGTCCGTGCTGCTCCCGATCCACGGCGCGCGCGATACCTGCGTGTTCATGTTCACGGCAACGCCAGCGTGCATCGCGCAGGCGAAATCCGCCTACTTCGCCAGCAACCTGACCTGGTGGATCACCGGCGGCCTGATCGTCGCGCTGCTTCCGCTGGTCCGCTATTCAAAGATCGCCGCCTGGACGGCGCTTCCTCTCGCGTTCGCTGGCTGCCAGATCGCCTCACACTTCCTAGCGCTGCTCCTGCACAACTACCACGTGACCGGCTTCTGAGCGGTTTCCGACAGCGGCAGCGGGTCAACGCTGCCGCCATCGCGCCGAGAGCTGCAACAGCGCCGGCCCGCAGACGTTGCTCCCGCGACGGTTCCGGGTCAGCGCTGCCGTGGCCCGAAGGACAGGCACGACGGTCTAGGGTCAGCGCTGTCGTGGCCCGAAGGACAGGTACGACGGTCTAGGGTCAGCGCTGCCGACCTGACGACCGGGCCGTCCGGTCACCCACCTCTGGAATCGACGAACGAGCCACCGCAAAATTTTCAGCTGAAATTTTTTAACCTGCGATCACGCGGGACAGGTCCAGTGTTCGGGACTGTCTACCGGCACCGGGTCGTCCGCGTCCGGCGGCGGGAAGTACTGGCGAAGCGTGAAGGCGTGCGGCGTCGGGCCCTGCGCGCGGAGATGCTTGACCCTGTCCTCGGCCTCGGTGATCGTCGGCACGTGGCCGCGCGGAATCCACCACAGGGCGGTGTAAGCCACGGTCATCCGCTCGAACCACTCGCGGCGACGCCGCAGCACCCCTAGGTGAGCGTCGCCGTAGACAAAGGCCGCGAGCGACTCGACCGTCTCCCAGACCGACATGTTGACCAGGATTCCGCCGTCAGCACCCTCGGCGTCGAACTCGAACGCGCGCAGCGCGGTGGCGTTGCCGTCCTCGGTCTGCAGCCGCCACAAGAATCCCGGCGCGTCGTCGGCGACGGCGTTCACCGGTTCGAGTTGGTTCACGAACCCCGCGAGCTGGGCGCTGTCCAGCGGCGCGACCAGCCGTCCGACGTTGACTTGCGCGATGACATAGTCCATAACGCCGATCTTCGCAGACCGTAAAACGGGTGGACAGAGCCAGCGCGCCGCTCCAAGGTCGTCGCTATGGACATACGAATCCAGTGCGTGTGCATAGACACCACGGAACCGGCCAGACTCGCCGACTTCTGGCAAGGCGCACTCGGCTGGCGCCGGACGTTCGAGGAGGACGACCAGATCGTCCTCGAGCCGCCCGAGGGCAGCAAGGAAGATGGCGTCGTTCCCGATCTGCTGTTCCTGCGCGTGCCGGAGGAGCCCTCAGCCAAGAACCGCCTGCACTTCGACCTCCGGCCCAAGGACCAGGCCGCCGAAGTAGCCCGGCTAGAACAGCTGGGCGCTCGCCGCGCCGACGTAGGCCAGGGCCCAGATGTCGGGTGGGTCGTGATGATCGATCCAGACGGCAACTACTTCGACGTCCTCCGCCCCTTGACCCCAGAGCAACTCGCCACCCTGAGCTAAGGCACGGAGCTGGCATCACCGTCCGACCAGCTCACGAAAGATCCGCTCGGTTTGGGCGCGAGTCGGGAAGATGATTTCAAGAGCGCCATGCCTCAAAGGCGTCTGGACCGTGGGATCGGCGACTACCTTCCCATCGACGATCACGGCCAGCTGGTTACGAGGGGCATGCTGGCGGGTCACAAACGTCGTCAATGCCGCCAACTGACCGACCTGGCTGGGGATGAGCCGGATAACGATGGAGTAGTACCCCTGACCGGGGAAGATCTGGGCTGACTCCACCTTCGTGATGGTCATCCCTGGGCGAGCCAATTTGAAACAGGCCGGTATCTGGTCGCCGAACACGTAGTCCGGACTGTTCGGCGGACAAGGCGCTGGGCCCTCATTGACGGCGATCTGCCGGAATTGAACCGCAGTCCGCAAGGTGACCGGAGCCGCGGGAGGCAGCGAGGACTTCGGCGTGTTCCTTGATGTGCCGTGCCCCGTCAAAGGCAGCAGCACAACTGCGACGACAATCGCGACTGCTCCGGCCGACGCGGAGACCGCGAGACTGGCCAGTCGGCGGCGCCTCCCCGCCCGCCAGGCGATCTCAGCATGAGGCGGGAATAGTGAGCGATTCGGGAGATCCGGCCGTTCCTCCGCCATTGCTAGATCGATATCCGGCGGCCGAAGTCACCTCGCAGGAGGCGGCCGCTCGCAAGGCCGCCACGAACGCGCCGGTCGGCCTGCGCGGCCCGAACGCCCGGAGCGACGCCGGTGACAGCGACGCCGGTGACAGCGACGCCGGTGACAGCGAGTCGGGCGGCACCGATCCTGGACCATGGCGAGGCACATGCTGACTCGTTTGTCATCAGCCGATTCTGATGTGCTTGATGGTCACCAGAGCGCGATGGGCGCGGGCGCGCACGACGCTGCTGGTGTCCGGGCGGAGAGTGAGACCGGCTGATGCGGCGATGCGTGCTGCCGTCTGGGAGATGGTGAGTTCATCGGTACAGATGTGCTCGGCGAATTCGTCGTGCCCGAGCTTGTCCAGGCATTCGTCGATCTTGCCCTCGGCGTGAGTGTCGCGACGCCACGGCAGGGAACGCCCTCGCACGCGACGCAAAATGGTCGCGCGGTCGGCCATCAGGGCGTAGTGCCTGACCTGGCGTCCTTTCTCCCGCAGCGGACCGAGGATCTCCTCGAGGTAAGCGGGCTCGATGACCGTCATCGGCACAATGACGGCGCCTTCGTGCTTGGACAGCAGGAGATCCAGTACCTCAAGAGTTCCCTGCCGCCATGAACGCAGGTCCTGAAAGTCGTTCCGCAGCGGCGGCGGTGTCATCCGGTGGAGGCCGTAACCCAGCCGCTCGGGATCGCAGACAAAGCTGCCATCAAGCCGCCTGCAGATCTCATCGGCAGCGTGCGTCTTGCCTCCACCGAACGGCCCATTGATCCACAAGAGCACGCCCGCAGTGTATGTCAGGCACGCTCGCGCGCTGGCGGTGCGCGCGTGCGCCCGAGGATCGCGTCGACCACTTGGTCAACCGACTGGGTGGCGTCGATGGGGATGGCGCCGAAGGCACGCAGTTCGTCCTGATACCGGCGAAGCCTGCGGCGCAGAAATTCGCGGGTGTCGCCGATGCGGCCCCACTCGTTGTACCGGTCCGGATCATCGAGTCGGGCAAGCATGGTGGGCTCGTCGACTACCAGCAAGATGACGTGAGTAAAGCGGCTGGCGAGTTCGATCTGGTTGTCCGCGCCGCCGCAGACGTACAGCGTCGACGGCTCCGCGGCCGCGATGAGTTCGTCGAGGCGGGCTGGATCCCAGTTCCAGAAATGCTCAGCGAGCCAGGCGAGATCTGGAGCCTCCGGTTCTTCCGCTACCGCGCCATCGCGGTCGACGAACCGAGCAAGCCAAGGATCATCGTCGGAGTCGAGGACCGCTAGGCCCCGGCAGGCAAGTTCGGAGGCGACCGTGGACTTACCCGCGCCGGAAATGCCGGTGACTATCACAGCGCTCATCGGTGACCATGCTCGGTCAGCGCTGAAGATCGCGCAAACAGTTTCTGCCGCAGCCTCTGCCTCAGCGAATCTGAGTAGTCGCTACTCAGGGGCAAGTAGAAAAAGAGCATCGTTGGATCCCGGTCCTTGCCCCGCATTTGCCGCTGCCGGTCCCGGTTCCGATCGGGCACGGCGGGCCCGGCGAGGGGTATCCGTGGCCGTGGACAGTGTGTCGCTGGCTGAACGGCGAGCTCGCGGCCCTGGCCAAGGTCGCTGATCTGGGCCGGGCGGCCACGAGCCTGGCTCGGTTTATCTCCGCCCTGCGGGCGGTTGACTCGGCTGGTGGGCCGGTCCACGAGTTTCGCGGCGTTTCCCTCGCTGCTCACGATCACAACACCAGAACTGCGGCTGCGATTCTGCGGGGGCAGATCGATGTTGATTCGGCGCTCGTTGACTCAGCGCTCGCGGTGTGGGACGCGGCTCTGGCGGTGCCTGCGTGGACCGGTCAGCCCCTGTGGATCCACGGCGATCTTCATCCGGCCAACTTGCTGGTCGAGGGCCATGAGCTCAGCGCCGTGATCGACTTCGGACTTCTCGGGGTGGGCGACCCCGCCTGCGATCTCATGGTGGCCTGGACGTATCTCTCGGCCGATTCTCGTGCCATCTTCCGCAGCGCGCTGGCGGTCGACGACCCGAACTGGTCTCGAGGACGCGGCTGGGCGATGCAGTTCGGGTTGAGGGCAGCGGCATATTCGGCAGACAATCCCGTGGTTGGCGACATCGGCCGATATACGATCAGCGAGATTCTGGATGATTCAGAACCGTCTGGAGAATCCACTGGTAGCCGGCAACGCGATTGTTTTCCTCGATGTTCGTATGATCTTCGTCCGCCGGGAAGTGAGCGGTTATCTGGGGAATATGCTCCGCGAACCACCGGCCATGGCCGGGCGGGCATCTCGTGTCCGCCAGGCCGTGCCACAAGCTGACCGGGGCGGCGACGGCGTTCAGGTCGAAGCCCCACGGGCTGAGGAACGCGCTCCAGTCGTCCCACCAGCCTTCGTCTCCTCGCGTCCACCCGTCAAGGAATTTGTCCGCAAGGTACTGCGCGACTTCCACGCCGTGGGCGGGATCGGTGCCAGCCCGATCACCCCACAGTTTCAGCCACCCTTCTGGCCTCGACAGCCGGACGTACATCTCCGCCGACTCGGCCCGGAACTTCGCCCGCGCGGCGTCCCGGTCTTCGAAGAAGACCCGGACTTCCTCCCGGTACGAGTCGTCCATTCCCTCAAGGAAGTCAAGGCCAGGGGCATCAAATGGCCCGAGCGAGGCAATCAGGCAGACCGCTTCGACCGCATCGGGCAAGAGCGCTGCGGTGGCCAGGGCATACGAGCCGCCGCCGGAAAACCCCCACACGGCAATCCGGCTGATACCCAACTCGCTCAGAACGGCCTCAACGTCCGGCGCGCAGTCGGCGATCGCCCGGCCAGGCATCGGCGTCGACCCGCCGTAGCTGGGCCGGTCATAGCTGATTAGCCGGAGTCCATGATCCTGGGCGATCCGCACGGCGGCTGGCTCCAGGTGACGAGATCCGCTACCGCAGTGCACCAATACCGGGAAGTCCTCGGGCGGCCCTGCGTCCTCAACGGTCAGCGTGCGGCCACCGGACTCAATCACGTGTGGATCGGGATACACGATCCAGCACGTTACCCTGGCGCGATTACTACGTTGACTGATATATTGACCAACGTAGTAGAGAGGTGGATTGCGGTGAACAGACCGGGCGGCAGAGCCGGGCAGGACGTGCTGCGCAGGGTCGGTGAGGCGTCGGTGCTGATCCTGATCAGCCTCGCCGATGTACCCAAGCACGGCTATGCGCTGACCCAGGACATCAAGGAACTCGCCGATGTCGAACTCGGGCCCGGCACTCTCTACGGTGCGCTGGATCGGCTTGAGCGACTCGGCCTGATCGAGTCGCTGCCCGCTGAGAGCCGGCGTCATCCTTACCGCATCACCGCAGCCGGGGCGGCGGCCCTTCGCGTCCACCTCGATGCGCTTGAGCGCGTCAGCGCGGCCGGGCGGCTTCGGTTGCGGCTAGGCGGCATCTGATGGACGACTTCCGGGCGACCAGGCTGGTCGAAACGGCATTGCGGTGCTATCCGGTCCGCTGGCGGCGGCGGCACGGCGACGAGGCGGCCGAGTTGGCCGCGCTACTCATCAGAGACGGAACCCCGGCAGGCTCCATTGCCTGCAGCTACCTGGCCGGAGCAGCCCGCGAATGGCTCACGCCGCGCCCCGGCCGACCCCTGAGCACGGTGGCCTGCGCGCTGCTGGCCGCAGCCTGCGCGCTGGGCGTTTCGGCCGGCCTGCTCGCCCCGGCGGCACCCGCCAAGGCAGCCAGGCCGACCAGCACCAGCCATGCGCGCGGGCCGGCGCACTGCCGTTCCGGCTCGCCCGAGCGGCCCGGCTCGCCCGAGCGGCCCGGCTCGCCCGAGCGTCCCGGCTCGCCCGGGCCGACCTTGGACGTGATCCCCGTCAATAACCGCACGCGCGTGATCATCCGGGAGCCCGCACATGGCCGGCCCTGCTGAGGTTGACCCGCCGCGTCGCCGGCGGCGGCGGGTGCTGGCCGAGACGATCGTCATGGTTCTCGTGGCCGTACTGCTGGGCAGCATCGTGCGAACGTTCGTGTTCCGAACCTTCTGGATCCCGACCGGGTCCATGGTGCCCGCACTCGGCGTGCGCGACCGGATCCTGGTGCAGAGAGCCTTCTTCAGCTGGCGTGACCTGCACGAGGGCGACATCGTGGTGTTCAGCCACCCGCCGCTTGACAACTGCCAAGGTCCGCGAGGGGGCGACCTGGTCAAACGCGTCGTCGCGCTGCCAGGTCAGACGATTTACTCCTCCGGAAACAGGATCTACATCAACGGGCGGCCGCTCGCCGAGCCTTACCTGCCTCGCCACGACCCGCTCGGGCCGGCCATACCCGACGCCACTAGTCGGCACCCTTACCGAGTTCCGCCCGGTGAGTTCTACCTGCTGGGAGACAACCGGACGGACTCATGTGACAGCCGGTACTGGGGCCCGATCAAAGGCACCAGCATCGTCGGCAAGGTAGTCCTGGTCTGGTGGCACGACAGCCACCCTGACTTCCGCACGTTCTGAGCGACATCAAAGTCGCCTTACTGTAGCTGCTTCCTGGGAAGGAACTACAGTAAGGGCACATTTGACGTAGCCCTGGCTACAGCGGGCACTCCTTACTGTAGTAGCTTCCCAGGACGGTACTACAGTAAGGGGACTCTGATGTCGTAGCCGGCCGCCCGTGGCAACGCCGGTCAGCGCCGCGCGCGTTCATCCGGCCGACGACCTCCGCGCAGGCAGCCTTGGTGCTCTAGTCGCGCTGAAGTGGCTTGCGGTCAGACGGCGTTTTCCGGCGTGACCCGTAAGATCAGCGTGACCTATCGGGTGGTAGGTTCCGGGCAGCGACGAGGAGGAGACTGTGGAAAAGTCTTCGCCGCCCAACTCTGTCGCGCACACCACCGCCGCGAAGACAACCGTCGCCACGACGACCGCCGTCGTCCGGGTCATCAACGAACGCGCGGTCTACGAGCAGATCAGGCGGCTGGGAACCGCGTCAGCCTCGCAACTCGTCGCCGCGACCGGCCTGTCCAAGGCCACGATCGGACTGGCCTTCGGCAGCCTGGAGCGGGTCGGCCTGATCAGCCAGGTCGGCCACCGGGTAGGCCAGGTCGGCCGGGCGCCGAGGCTCTACGAGATCCGCCCCGACGCCGGACGCGCGATGGCCGTGGACGTCGGCGCGTCCTGGATCAGGCTGGCGGTCGCCGACCTGTCTGGCACGATCACCGCCAGGGCCGATCACCGGGTGCGGACGCTCGCCGCGTCGGCGCTCGCCGACCAGATCGGCGAACTGGCGCGGGCAACGGCCGCCGAGGCGGGGGTCACGCTCGCCGACATCACTCACACCGTACTCGGTTTCCCCGGCATCTATGAGCCTGACGCCGACCGGATCACGGCCGCGCCGAACCTTCCCGGCTGGGAGGAGCCAGGTTCGGTCTCCGCGCTCAGGGCCGAGCTTGGGCCCAGGTTCTCCATCGACAACGACGTCAACCTGGCTACCGTGGCCGAGCAAGAACACGGCGCTGGCGCTGGGACCGACAACTTCGTCTTCGTCTCCGTCGGCACCGGCATCGGAATGGGCATCGTGATCGACGGCGAACTCTATCGCGGGTCGAGCGGCCGGGCGGGCGAGATCTCGTACCTGCCGGTGGGCGCAGGGCTGGGCGACGGGCTGGGCGCAGGGCTGAGCGACGGGCCAGGCGACGGGCCCGGACAGCTGCTGGCACCCGACGTCAGGCAGCACGGGATACTCGAGACCGTTGCCTCGGCGGACGGCGTGCTCTCAGCGGCGAGACGACTCGGCCTGACCGCCAGCTCCACTGAGCAGGTATTCGACGCGGCCAGGTCAGGCGACCAGGCAGCGATCCAGGTGGTGCACGACGAGGCCAGTCACCTGGCGCGGGCCCTGGCCGCCGTGATCGCCGTGCTCGACCCCGGGCTGATCGTCATCGGGGGCGGCGTCGGCGGCAACGCCGACCTGCTGCTCGATCCGACCAAGCAACTGCTCGGCGACCTGCTCGCGCTGTCGCCGCCCCCGATCGAGATGTCGGTGCTCGGCCGAGACGCGGTCGTTCTCGGCGGTCTCGCCGCCGGCCTGGACCGGGCCAGGGACGACGTGCTGGCCCACATCCAGGCCTGATCCAGGTCCGATCCAGGCCTGACGCGGGCGCGAACCGCACCGTTGACACATATGTAAGACAGGCATACAAATAATCGAACCGCGTTATTTATGCCCCGCGCGGCGGCGTCCCCTAGTTGGGAGTCGGACCATGAGATCTTCGAGACGTTCCGGCCCGGCACTGGCAGCCGCTGCAGTGCTGGTTGTGGCCTCCGTGGCCTCCCTCACCCCGGCCATCACGGCGTACGCCGGACCAAGCCGACCAGCCGGACCAAGCCGACCAGCCGGACCAGCCGGACCAAGCCAGCCAGCCGCCGCCCCGAGCACAGGCGCCAGCGACACCACCAATCTCGGCGCGACCGGCTGGTCCGTGCTGAGCAGCGCTAACACCTCAGCCACCGGCGCACAGATCTCCACCCCCGGTTTCAGCACCTCGGCCTGGCTGCCCGTCGCGAACGACGACGCGGGCGCACCCGGCACCGAGGTCGAGGCGCTCGCGGCCAACGGCAAGTGCCCGGGCAACACCGCCCTGCAGCCGGTCAACCAGAGCACCGGCGGCCCGAACAGCGTGTTCTTCGGTAACAACATCCAGTCCTGCTACGGCTTCATGAGCAAGATCGGCGCGGACACCGTCGCCCAGTTCGACGTGCCCTGGTGGTGGCGCACCGACTTCACGCCGAACCTGGCCGCCGGGCAAACCGCGACGCTGATAGTCAACGGCGTGATCGGCTCGGCGAACGTCTGGGTGAACGGCACCGAGGTCGCGACCTCGTCGACCGTCACCGGCGCCTACACCGAGTTCAAGTTCAACGTCAGCAACCTGGTCGTCTCGGGTACGAACTCGCTCGCGATCGAGGTCAACCCGAACAACCCGACCTCCGATTTCACCGTGGACAACGTGGACTGGACCCAGATCCCGCCGGACAACAACACGGGCATCCAGTTCCCCGTCCAGCTTCAGGTCGACGGAACGCTGGGAGTCGCCAACTCTCACGTTAACCAGAACGACGCGGCTGACCTGTCAAGCGCCGCGCTGACCGTCAAGACCGACGTCACCAACTACACGACGACCGCGCAGGCGGCGACGGTCACCGCGACCATCACCCCGCCGAACAGCGGCACGCCGATCACCGTCAGCCAGAGCGTGACGGTTCCGGCGAGCACGACCCAGACCGTGTCGTTCGCCCCGAGCAGCTTCCCATCGCTGACGATCGCCAGCCCGCAGGTGTGGTGGCCGTATCAGCTCGGCGCCCAGCCGCTCTACACCCTGGGCGTCGGCGTGGCGCAGGGTGCCACCCAATTCAACTCGACCACGGAAACCTTCGGCATCAGGACGGTGACCTCGTCGCTGGTCGGCTCCAACGCGATCGAACAAAGCGGCGCGCGAGCTTTCAAAATAAACGGGGTTCCAATCGTGATCAGAGGGGGCGGTTGGTCGCCCAACCTGTTCCTGCACTATTCGGCGGCCGACACCGCCAAGCAAATCGCGCTGATGAAGAACATGGGCCTCAACACGATCAGGATCGAAGGCCACATCATGCCCGCCGACTGGTTCCAGCAGATGGACGCGGCCGGCATCCTGGTCAACGGCGGCTTCCAGTGCTGTGATGCCTGGGAGGTCGGCGGCACGCTGACCCAGGCGCAGCTGAACGTCCTGCAGAACTCGGCGCAGACCATCGGAACGAACCTGCGCAACCACCCGAGCGTGTTCAGCTTCCAGTGGAGCGACAACCAGCCGTCGAGCCAGCAGGAGCAGGTGTCGGAGGCCGGGTTCACGGCGGCCGACTTCTGGCCGCAGACCCCGCTGCTCGCGTCGGCGGAGTACAAGTCGACCACGACGCTCGGTAACTCGGGTCAGAAGGAAGGCCCCTACGACTGGGTGCCGCCGAACTACTGGTATGACACCACCCACCTGGGCAGCGACTCCACCGTCACCAACGCCGGCGCGGCCTGGGGCTACGACAGCGAGGAGAGCGCCGGAGACACCATTGCGACGATGGACTCGCTCAACCGGTTCATGTCTGCCAGCGACCTGTCGAACCTGTGGCAAAGCACCAAGGCCAGCCAGTACCACGCCAACTACGAGACGCGCTGCAATACCGGCTACTCATTCGGCACGCTGTGTCACTTCGATGCCGCCATGAACGCCAGATACGGTACGCCAGCCAGCCTGGCTAAATATGTCGAGGAAGGACAGGCCCAGAATTACGAGGATGTCCGGGCTCAGTACGAGGCCTACATCGACCACGCCAACAACACGCCGCTGCCGTCCACGGGCACGATCTACTGGCAGATGAACAAGGGCTGGCCGAGCCTGCTCTGGTTCCTCTGGAACTTCGATGGCGACCAGGCCGGAAGTTACTTCGGCGGCCAGGAGGCCAACCGGCCGCTGCATGCGCTGTACGCGCTCGACACCGGCAAGGTCACGCTCGACAACCTGACCAACACGACCCAGTCCGGCCTGTCGGTCGAAGCGAAGGTCTACAACCTGTCGGGGACGGTGACCAACGACCAGACGGCCAGCAACCTCAGCCTGACCAGCCAGCAGGTCATGACCAGCGTGCTGACGCCAGTGGTGCCGACGACGCCGGCCGGAACGACGTATTTCGTCGAACTGCAGCTCAAGCAGAACGGCGTGCTCATCGACCGCAATGCCTATTGGCTCTCCACGACGCCGGACGCCACTAACTGGAGCAAGTCGCTCGGAGCGCCGGTTGGCTCGATTTCCACCTACGCCAACCTCACCGGCCTCAACTCGCTGGCGACCATCGGTTCGTCCTCGATCGCGGTAACGGCGCACACGGCCACCCAGTCGGGACCGGACGGAGCCGACCGGGCCACCACCGTCACGATCACCAACAACTCGACTTCGGTGGCGTTCCTGCTGCGGGCCGACGTGCGGCGCGGTACCGGCACCACGCCGGCGGCGGGCGACAACGAACTGCAGTCCTCGATCTGGCAGGACAACGACATCACCCTGTTCCCCGGCGAGTCTCAGAGCATCGTCGTGACCTGGAACTCCTCGGATCTGCAGGGTCTGTCACCCATCATCGGCGTCTCCGGCTGGAACACCCCGACCCAGAACGTCGCCGGCTGAGGAGGCTCAATGAAACGCCGTTTCCGATACTGGATGATCGCGGCGGCAGCACCCGCCGTAGCCGTAGCCGGGTTGACCGCCACGCCCGCCTATGCCGCCGGCGCCTTCACGCCGCTGCCCGCGCACGTTTACGCGCCTTACTACGAGACCTACCTGGCTCCGAACACCCCCAGCCTCACCGCCACCGCGCAGGCCTCGGGCGTCAAGTACTTCTCCCTGGCGTTCCTGCAGGCGACCGCGAAGGGCTCGTGCTCCGTCAACTGGAACAGCAACTCGGGCCAGCCCCTCAGCTACTACAACTCCGACATCGCGTCGCTGCGGGCGCTGGGCGGTGACGTGATCCCGACGTTCGGCGGCTACAGCGCCGATCACGGCGGCACCGAGATCGCCGACACGTGCACGAACGTCAACTCGATCGCGGCCGCCTACGAGTCGGTGATCACCACCCTCGGCGTCACCAGGCTAGACATGGACGTCGAATCAAGCTCGCTGAACAACACCGCTGGCATCAACCGCCGGAACCAGGCGCTGGCGATCGTGCAGCAATGGGCGGCCGCCCAGAGTCCGCCGATCCCGCTGCAGGTTTCCTACACCATTCCGGTCGAGCAGTACGGGCTCGACCCGAACGGCGAGGCCGTGCTCCAGAGCGCCGTCGCCAACGGGGTCAAGGTCACCACGGTCAACATCATGGTGTTCGACTACTACATCGCCAAGGAAGGAACGGTGCAGATGGGCCAGGCGGCGATCAATGCCGCGAACAACACCAGCACCCAGCTGCAGTCCATCTTCGGCGTGACCTCGCAGCAGGCCTATGCGATGGAGGGGATGACGCTCCTGCCCGGCATCGACGACCGCAAGCAGAAGAACGAGGTCACCTACGAACCAGACGCGACCACGATGCTGAACTTCGCCAAGGCCGACAACCTGAATTTCCTGTCCATCTGGGCGATCCAGCGCGACAACGGCGGCTGCCCAGGCTCCGTCGACAGCAACACGTGCTCAGGCATCACCCAGAACGCCTGGGACTTCAGCCACATACTCGAGCCTTTCACCGGCTAACTTTCTAACCCTTCTTATATAAGGAGAAAAATTTGCGCGGGCTCGCTGCCCAGCCGCCAGAGGCCGGCCGCTCCCACGGCCGGCCGCGGCCACCGCGCGAGCCCGGATAGCCGCTCACAAACCGCGTCTCTATGGTGGACCTATGGCGTCGGTTAAGCAGTTCCAGGTCACCTTCGACTGCGCGGAACCTGAACGCGTCGCTCGTTTCTGGTGCGAGGTGCTGGGGTACGTCGTACCGCCATCGCCGGAGGGGTTCGACACCTGGGACGACTACGATCGATCGCTGCCGTCTGGGGATCAGGGTTCATGGTTCGCCTGCATCGATCCCTGCGGTGCGGGCCCGCGACTGTACTTCCAGCGCGTTCCCGAAGGAAAGGTCGCCAAGAATCGGCTGCATCTTGACGTCCGGGTCGGCACCGGGCTCGTAGGCGAAGAGCGCCTGGCCACGCTTGAGGCCGAGTGCGCACGACTAGTCGCGCTCGGTGCGGTACATGTGCGAACGCTGCTTGCCGATGAGGACAACGAGTCGTGCATCGTGATGCAGGACATCGAAGGCAACGAGTTCGATCTCGACTGATCGAGCCTGTGAGGTTCACGGCGATGACCCAGCCGCGCGGTCACGGCACCGAAGGCCTGCTGGCGTTGTGGGGCCGGGTCGAGGTGATCGGCCCGCTCGGCGGCGGTAACCGCAACGTCGTGCTGGAGATCCGGATCGGACGAGAGCGACTGGTGGCCCGCAGGTCCCGGCGCGACCCGGCCAGCCTCGACTGGGAGCTCGCGCTGCTTGACCGCCTGGCCAGCTGCGGCCTTCGCGTCCCGGCAGCAGTACCCGCCCTCGATGGCCGCCGTCACATCGACGGCATGGTCGTGCAGACCTGGCTCGACGGCACCCCGCCTGGCCCAGATGACTGGCCCGCCGTTGCCGCCACGCTCCGCGACCTGCATGCGCTGACTGCCGGCTGGCCTCAGCGGCCCGGCTTCGCTTCGACCTCCGATCTGCTCACCGCCACCTGCGGCGGCGATGTCGACCTGACCGCGATGCCCGTCGATGCCCCGGCCGCCTGCCGCCGGGCCTGGACCGCGCTAGCCGGTACACCCCAGGCCGTCGTGCACGGCGACCCCGGTCCTGACAACATCCGCGTCACCGACACCGTCGGCCTGCTCGACTGGGACGAAGCGCGTGTCGACCACACCGACCTCGACCTCGCCGAAATCCCCGGCACTCACCTGCCATCCCGCCGCCTGGCCGCCGCCCGCCTCGCGGCCACCGCCTGGGAAGCCGCCAACGGCTGGACCATCGAACCCACCTACGCCCGCCGACGGCTCGCCCTCCTCCAATCAGCTCAGCACCACTTCGGCTGAGCCAGGCACTTCGAGTCACCTCTTGGTTCGTCTCACCACAGACAACCCGCTAGTCGGGGAATCAAAGGAGAAACTCGCATGCCCGTTGGGCCCGAGGCTCGGCTGCAAGAGCTAGGAATAGTGCTGCCTGAGCCATTGCAAATACTCGGTACCTATCGCCTCGCCTCCCGACACCGCGACACCGTCTACCTCGCTGGTCACGTCTCGGTGAAGCTGGACGGCAGCGCTCTGATCCAAGGCAAGGTCGGCACCGACCTCACCATCGAGCAGGCGCAAGAGGCGGCCAGGAACTGCGCCCTGCACATGCTCTCCACGCTGCGCGCGGAGATCGGCTCGCTGGACCAGGTAGCACAGATCCTCAAGGTGGTGGGGATGGTCAACACCGCACCCGGATTCGTGCTCATGGCACCTGTACTGGACGGCTGCACGAACCAACTCGCCGAGATCTTCGGTGACGCCGGGATCCCCGCGCGCGTCGCCGTCGGCATGCAGCTGCCTGTGGACGCAGCCGTGGAAACGGAAATGACGGTCGCGCTCCAACCCTGACCATCACTGATCCACAGCCGCGCCCGTTTCTGGCTGTTGTCACTTAGCCCTGGTTGCGCGCTCATAGCCCTGGTTAGCGACGTCAGAACCAGGATTAATCCGACAAAATTTGTCTCCAACCAGGGCTAAGTCGTCGCAACCAGGGCTAAGTCGTCGCAGACGGACGCGGTGCGGACCGAAATCGCCGTAGGCGGGCCGGTCGTAGCTGACCGCCGGTCGAGCGGGCAAGTCGCCGCCTGGGCTACCAAGGGGGCGCTCTGCCATTGGGCGGTTGCCCCTAGAAGTTCTAGGGGCACTCCTAGGGCCAGATTAGGGGTCCGACTGGGTGGGCCTGCGAGGACTTGAACCTCGGACCTCTTCCTTATCAGGCCAACCCAGTCGGTTCGTCAGGCGAACCAATTGGCCTTGAACAGCGAGAACGCGGACCCACGGCAACTCGCGCTAGCGTTCGCGCATTCAGGCCAACAGCGTTCTGCCCCCGGATCTGCCCCCGCTGCGAGCACGCCGAGGCTGGATTTGCGATCGCTACTGACGAGCGCGCTGCCTAACCTGCCACCTTTACGACCATCCAGAGAGGGTCGGGTCATCGGCCCAGCGCTCAGCAAGTCAACTATGGCTCGGCTTTGTCACGAAATGGCTGTGAGTGAATCTGGTTTGGGCTCACCTGCCGGTGGCAAGGGCGAGGAGGGTATTAACCGCGGTTTCGACCGGGCGGCTGCTCCGGTGCACCTGGCCGAGCAGAAGTGCCCCTTCGAGGGTGGCGAGCAGGGTAACGGCGAGGTCGTCCGGGTCGATGTCGGGCGGGAGCTTCCTGTCGGTGTGAAGGGTCCTGAGTCCGTCGGCGATGGCGGCTGCCCACTGGTCGAACCCTGCTGCGATGAGCGCTCTGGCCTCGGGGTCGCTCTCGGCGAGCTGGCCGGCAAGCGAGCCGAGTGCGCAGCCGCCCTTGGCCTGGGTGCGCTTCGCTGCGGTGAGCACCATGTTCCGCCAGGTCCCGATGCCGTTTGCGCTGCTGAGTGCGCGCCGGTTGCGAGTGACGATGGCGCCGGCCTGGTAGTCGATGACCGCCTGGACGAGGGCGTCCTTGTCGGGGAAGTAGTGGTATAGCTGCGAGCCGCTGACGCCCGCCGCCGCTTTGACGTCTTCCAGGAAGGTGCCCGCCACCCCGCGCTCATGGATGAGGGCGGCCGCCTCCTCCACTATCCGCGCCCGGGTGCGCGCGCCCTTGGGAGTGAGTCTCCGCCGGGCGCTGGTGTCGTTTTCCATGCCTCCATGCTAGCAACTTTTGAGTTTGACAGCCCAGTCCGGGCGTGCCAGAGTGAGTTTCCAAACCCATTTTCGCTGGAGGGGGCAGGACAGCTGATGACTGACCTGAAGGACCGGACCGCGCTTGTCACCGGGTCGACGAGCGGGATCGGCAAGGCCACGGCCATCACCCTGGCCGCCCGCGGCGCCCGCGTGCTGGTAGCCGGGCGCAACGAGCAACGAGCCCAAGACGTGATCGCCGAGATCGAAGGCAGCGGAGGCAGCGCGGCATACCGGATCACTACGCTGGGCGACCTCGAATCGGCCCGGGACCTGGCCCGGTGGGCCGCCGAGGCGGGCGACGGCCACGTCGACATCCTCGCCAGCAACGCCGGCGTCGCCCTGCTCGGGCCGAGCAGCGCGCGACGGCGCCCTCTCGAAGTGCCCTGGCCTGCAGGAATTAACTGATCGGAGAAGCGCATGAGCAAGTTCGACGCCCAGTTCGCCGGGAGGCTCGACGGGCAGACCGTCCTGGTCACCGGCGCTAAGGGCGGTATCGGCCAGGAGACAGCCCAGGGCGCCGGCAACAGCGGCGCGACCGTGCTGGTGCACGCCCGGCGTGCTGACGATGCCAGGCGGGCGGCGGACCTGCTGGCCGGGAACGGCAACGGTCACGGCCGGTACCTGGCCGTGGCCGGGGACCTGGGCTCGCTCGCCGGGGTCCGCGAGCTGGTCGAGGCGGTGCGCCAGGCGTGCCCGAAGGGCCTGAACGGGCTGGTCAACAACGCGGGCGCGGCCTTCGCCACCAGGGCACTGTCCCCGGACGGCTACGAGCGGACGATCGCGATCAACCACATCGCCGCCGCGGCGCTGACCGAGGGGCTGCTCGACCTTCTGCGCAAGGGAGCCGACGACTTCGCCGCGCCCTCCCGAGTCGTGATCATGACCGCGTTGATCGAGTCGCGGGGCAACCCCGGTCACAGACTGGAGCTACCCCGGCAAGTACAAGCAGATCCAGGCCTACGCCGACGCCAAGCTGCTGGCCCTGATGTACACCTACGCCCAAGCTCGCCGTCATGAGGGCGAGGGCCTGACCTTCAACGCAGTCAGCCCGGGCGCGGTCAAAACCACTCTCGGCAGCAAGGCCGGCGGCCCGTTCAAGATAATTGAGGCGCTGACCAACCCGTTCGTCGGACCGCCGGAGAAGGGCTCGCGCGGCTGTGTGCGGCTGCTGGCCGATCCGGAGCTCGCGACCGCGACCGGGGGGCTACTACAGCTCGGCGAAGCTCAAGAAGTCATCCAAGAAGTCCCGCGACCACGACGCCCAGAACCGGGTATACGAGCAGACCGAACGCGAACTGCGCGCCCGCAACTGAGGCCGCTTCCCCGTTCTGACCGGCTGACCGGTTCCGGCTCTCGGTCTGGCGACGCCGCGTTGCAACGGATTCGGCGGCTGCTCGGCCATGAACCATTCTGTACAGCGTCGTGCGCCAGCCCAAGGCCGATGTGGAGGAGTGGACGGCCCGGGTCCCGGCGGTGCTTCGCGCTTATCGCGACATCGCGTCCGTCGACGACTACCTGGACTGCCTGATAGGGCAGGTGGCCCTGCCTGCGCCGCTTTCAGTCCCGCCGTCGCCGAGCCCACTAGACATCCCGTACGCGGTCGGCTATCTAGACGCGGTGTGGAAGAGCAAGACCGACTCACGCCTGTTTGTGAATCTTGATGCCGCGAGCGTGGCTCGCCTGACCGTGGCGTGCGGCGACGAGGAAGATCTCAACTCACTGATGAGTGCGCTAGCCGACATCCTGGGCCAGGTGGTCAGGCCCGGTACCTCCGCGCCGCCGCGGGGTTCCGCTCTTGAGGCCGTTCGTGATCACCTGATCCCGCAACTTAGGGCCGATGCGGCCGAGCGCGTCGCCGATGCATTCGGGACGCTCATCCGGTGCCCTGGACGTAGTGCGCGAGGAAGTTCACGTCGGTCATCCGTAGACCCGGCGTGCCCCACAGCTATCGTCATCTCAGCTTCCACTAGGGCCTGGTTGCCGCCTCAAGCTAGCTGCCCGGTATTCATCCAGCGGTGCCGTACGATTCCCCTATGAGCATCCCTGCGGGGGCGGAGCCAGTAGTCCCTATGCCGGAGCGGACGCCAGTGGCGATCCGGGCCGCGGTTGCCCGGCTGGACGTCGCGGCGCTGCCACGTTTTGAGGCCGAATGGACGGCTGCCACGGCGCTGGCTCGCGATGAGTACAGCGTCATGCCGGTCCAGCACTTTACGGAAAAGTGGTGGCTGTGGGTTGCTGTCCGCCGGTGGCCCGACCTGGCCGCGCAGTTGCGCGAGTGCGAGCGCCGCGCCGCAGCGGCCGGTGACCTGGCGGATGCCCGCGCCGCATCGGCCGAGATCGGTGAGATCCTGCGGGCGGCGGCGGACGCTGCCGCGTGAGCGACTGGACCTGGGAGTACTCGCCGGATGCTGCCCATGTCGTCGGCGGCCTGGCACCAGAGCAACGTGCTGAGGTCGACGCCCTGGCCCAGCGGATCGCGGACGCCGTGGCGGTACGCCGGATCGGCACGCCGTTTGACGAGCAGGAGACGGCATCCCACCTCAAGACCTACGGGGAAGGGCCGCTGCTCCTGTGGTACCAGGAGTATTACCGGTTCGATGTCGTGCTTGTGGTGCGTGTACAGCACCTCGGCGCGACCACCGGCCCGCCAGCCGGAGGCGGGTAGCAACCTCCATCCAGGGCCGTTGTCGGTACATCGGTGCGTGACTGGGTTACTGCCATAGCCGAGCCAGCTCTGATCCGAATGGAGATGGCTGCTATGACGCCGCCTTTGCGCTGATGGGCCACTCCATGGGCCGTGATCGGACGTGCGCCCACGACTCGGGGATCCGGCGGGCCACCTGCGCGTGATATCCCAGCTCGATCGGACGGGGGCGGATCCCTGGCCTGCCCGGAAGCACTCGGCAGTTCGGTCGACTTGCCTTGTCGCAGGTCAGGCCCGCGATAGAGAAGTCATGTCCAGAGCGGGGGCATACAGGGGGCAATTAGACGCACTCGTAATCATCGGATATTCGTTCGAAATTATCCAATTAACTGGGTGGGCCTGCGAGGACTTGAACCTCGGACCTCTTCCTTATCA
>DATNFM010000392.1:0-9885 GCA_035606435.1 Streptosporangiaceae bacterium
ACCACGACATCGCCCATACCACAACAGCATGCCGCAAACTCAGAACCAACGAGTTATTTCTGAGCAAGTCCTAAGACCGCGTAACCAGGGCTAAGACGTCCGTAACCCGGGCTAAGACGTCCGTAACCTGGGCTAAGACAGCGTCGCTACGTGGGTCGAAATGATCTGTTTCATGGATTTCACCGTGAACTCAACTCGCTGCGGTCTTTTCCTACAGCTGGGTGCCCTGATCTATTACGCCCTGTTCTATGCTTCAGCCCGTCGCCCGAAGGTCTGCTCCGGCCGGTCCCCGTGGAGGCGTCGGGCCTGGCCGCAGGCTGCTGAGAAGACCCCGGTGGTGACAATTGGCATACGGGCAGACAAGCTAGTGGTCTGCCTTGGGTGACGAGCGCGCAGACGGGCGCACGGTAGGGCGCACCGACGGGCGCACAGTAGGGGACCGGGAAGGGACGCAGAACGCATGCCGGACATCTTGACTGCCTATGCGGAAGGCCAGCCAGACAAGCTGGCGGTGATCGACGACCGGCCCGGCGGCGGCCTCGTCACGTGGACCTACGCCGAACTCGAAGAGCGTTCGAACAAGCTCGGCAACGCGCTGGCCGCGCTCGGCGCCGAACCGGGTCAGAAGGTCATCTGGTGCGGACCTAACTCGCCCGAGATCGTCAAGATCATGCAGGCGACCAGGAAGGTCGGTACGGTCGCGGTGCCGCTGAACTACCGGCTCACCGTCGAGGAAGCCCGGTACATCACTGCCCACTCGGACTCCTCGATCGCCTACGTCGACGCCGAGTACGCGCACCTGTTCGCACCGGAAGACGAGCAGTCCGGCTTCCCTGGCTCGCTGCGGCACGTCATAGTGTTCGGCGGACCGGCCCCCGACGGCATGCTCAGCGAGGACGACCTGGTCGCCGGTGCCTCGGCCGAACCGCCCGAGGAAGTCCAGCAGGGTATGGGTGCCGCCACGATGATCTATACCTCGGGCACCACCGGCAAGCCCAAGGGCGCGGTCCGCCGGTTCCGCGACGAGGCGTCGATCATCGCGCTGATCACGTTCATCGGCTACCAGACCGACGACATCTACATCACCTCGGGCCCGCTGTACCACAGCGGGCCCGGGTCGTTCATGGCGATCGGGCTCGCGCTCGGGCAGACGGTCGTCATCCAGCGCAAGTTCGACCCCGAGGACTGGCTGCGCCTGGTCGAAAAGCACAAGGTCACCTCGACGTTCTCCGCGCCCGCGCTGGTCAGGATGATCTGCGCGCTGCCCGCCGAGGTGAAGGCGAAGTATGACCGGTCCAGCATGAAGCGCATGATCGCCAACGCGGCGCCGTGGAGCTTCGCGCTCAAGCAGGCCTACCTGGCTGACTTCCCTGACGACTCGCTGTGGGAGGTCTACGGTTCGACCGAACTGGGAATCAACTGCGTCCTCGAGCCGAAGGACCAGCTGCGCAAGCCGGGTTCATGCGGCAAGCCGGCCCCGATGGTCGAGATCATGCTCGTCGATGCCGACGGCAAGGAAGTGACCGGCATCGGACCGGACCAGTCTGGGGAATTGTTCGTCAGGTCCGCGCAAATTTTCAACGAATATTATAAGCAGCCGGACAGCTATGAGAAGGCTCGGCGCGGCGAGTATCATACGGTCGGCGATATTGCTTATCGCGACGAAGAGGGCTTCTATTTCATCTGCGACCGCAAGAACGACATGATTATCTCCGGCGGCATGAACATCTATCCGGCCGAGATCGAAGCCGCGCTCGAGCAGCACCCGAAGATCTACGACGTGGCCGTCTTCGGCATCCCGTCAGAGGAATGGGGCGAGCTCGTGCACGCCACGATCGTGGTCGCGCCCGACGCCGAGCTGACCGAAACCGAGGTCATCGAGTTCTCGCGGCAGCACCTGGCCGGCTACAAGACGCCGCGCTCGGTCGCGTTCACCGAGGAACTGCCGCGCACCGGCTCCGGCAAGATCCTCAAGCGCGAACTGCGCGCGCCGTACTGGCAGGGGCGCACCGCGAACGTCTAAGAAATCAGCGGTAACGGGTCAGCGCTGTCGTTGCCGAGCTGCTAGCCCACGATGATCTCGCCGGTATTCCACGGGAAGCCGGCGCAGTCATTGTAGAAATACGTGCCGGGCTTGGTCAGCTTGACCGACCCAGAATGCCCTGGCGCCAGCGGCCCTATTTTGAAGTCTATTGGGTCAAAGAATCCCTGGGCGCAGTGTTTGCGGGAATTACCGGCCGGGTTGGAGAAAGTCACGGTCGTGCCCGTCGGCACTGTCATGATCGTGGGCGCCATCGCCACCTGGCTAGACAGGTTCTCGGTCGTGTTGGGCGCACCCGAGGTGGAGTTCCAGGTGCGGCCCAGGACGACGGTGTCGGAGACCGCGCTGCCGGCGACCGTGACTCCGGGCACCGGTACCCGGTTCGACAGTGCGGGTGGCGGGCTGGCTGGCGTCAGCTTTCCGCCGATCTTGAACGCCCACAGCGAGTCGCCGAACTGGGAGTTGAAAGCGCCGTTGCCGCCGGCGAAGACCACCACGTACTGAGTGCCGTTGATCGAGTAGGTGACCGGCGTGGTCTCAATTCCCGCGCCGGTCTGCCAGGTCCACTCCGGCTTCCCGGTCGACGCCAGGCGGGCGGTGAACTTGCCGTCAGGGGAGCCCTCGAACAACAGCCCGGACGCCGTGGACAGCACCCCGTCGCCGTTCGACAGGCCGAACGGCGTCGGCACCTTCCAGGCGATCTTGTTGGTAGCCGGGTTCACCGCGTCGAGTACGCCCCCGCGGAACTCGCCCTCCGGTTTGTAGAACGTCGGCTGGTTGAACGGGATCCCGTCGCTGTAAGCGAAGTTCAGCTCGGCGGCCGGGACGTAGAGCAGCTTGGTCTTGGGATCGAACGACATCGCCGCCCAGTTGGCGCCGCCCGCGCCGCCCGGCGTGACGAGCACCGGCGTGTGCAGGTACGGGGTGAACTGGCAGCCGCTCTTGTAGTCGGGAATCGGCTGGGTCACGCCGGTCTTCTGCGGACAGGTCGGCACCAGCGACTGGCCCGCCGGGATCGGCTGAGTCTTTGCCGTGGCCTGCGACGCGAGTTGCGGCACCTTCTCGTTGTGGACCCCGATGGCGGGCTTGCCGGTCTTCGCGTCCAGGTAGTACAGCCACGCCGACTTGCTGCCGTAGATCACGACGGTCTTGACCCCGGCCTTGTACTTCACGCTGGCCAAGACCGGCGTCATCGTGTTGTCGTAGTCCCACAAGTCGTGCCTGATCGACTGGAACGTCCAGTCGATCTTGCCGGTGCCCGCGTGCAGCGCGACCAGGGAGTTGGTGTACAGGTTGGCACCGGCCCGCTGTGCGCCCATCACCCTCGGCTGCGGGTTGGCCACGGCCACGTAGAGCAGGCCCAGCTTGGCGTCGAACGCGGGCGCCATCCAGATGTCGCCGCCGCCGAGCTGCCAGGAGTTGCCCTTCCAGGTGCCGTGCCCGGGCTGGCCGGGGCCGGCCGTGCCTGCGAACGTCCAGGCGACCTTGCCGGTGCTCTCGTTCAGCGCGTACAGGTGACCGCGCATCCCCGAGTCGCCGCCGTTCTCGGTGCCGACGAGCACCATGCCGTCGGCGAACATCGTCCACGGGGTGGCCGATCCGTTAGCCGAGGTGTCCTGGCCGGGCGTTCCGACCTGCGTCAGCCACTCCTGCTTGCCGGTCTGCTGGTTGAGCGAGACGACGTGCTCTCTGCCAAGCGCCGCGAACACGTGGCCGTCGGCAACCGCGACGCCGCGCTCGGTGCCGGGAAAGCCAGACTGGAACTCCCAGATGACCTGGCCGGTCGCCCCGTCGATCGAGAACACATTGCCCTGCGACGTCTGCACGTAGAGCTTGCCGCCGACGACCGTCGGGGTGCCTTCCTGGGCCCGGCTGGTCGTGGCGCCTTCGAGTTGGTCCAGCCAGGTGCCGGCTAGCTGGTGCACGTTGCCCGGGGTGATGCCGGTGAGCGTGGAGTACGTCTGGATGCCGGCCGCTGTCTTCCCGGCCGCCGGAGTCTGCCCGGACCGGCCGGGCCGGCCGGTCTGAGCGCTGGCCGGGCCGGGACCGGCCAGGCAGCTGAACGTGATCGCGGCCGCGGCTGCCGCCGCGGCCGCCTGGGCGCCTACCTTGTTCCTGCTCATCGGACCTCCCATGAAGCGACGCGCAACTGACGCGATTGGTTGACCGATCGCGGGCAGGGCCGGGTGCGCTTTTGGGGAGTCGGCCGTTAGGTTAGCCGCTGACCTGCGTGAAGGCGGTCGGCTTGGCGAGTATTGATGATTCGGCTGGCTTCGATCCCGGCCGCTTCGGCCCGGTCGCAGCCGTTCTGCAGCCAGTCGAGCTGCCCGGGCGCGTGCGCGTCGGTATCGATCGAGAAGGTGCAGCCCAGCTCGGCTGCCAGCGCCAGCAGGTCCTCGGGCGGGTCCTGGCGTTCCGGCCGGCAGTTGATCTCCACCGCCGTGCCGTGCTCCCGGCACGCTTCGAACACGGCCCTTGTGTCGAACTGCGACTGCGGCCGGCCGAACATGTTGTGATCGCCCCGGCCGCCCCGCCCGACGATCATCCGCCCGGTGCAGTGCCCGAGCACGTCTACGAGCGGGTTCGACACCGCCGTGATCATCCGCGGCGTCATCTGCTCGGCTGGCATCCGCAGCTGAGAATGCACGCTGGCGACCACCACGTCGAGCCGGTCCAGCAGCTCATCGGTCTGGTCGAGGCTGCCGTCCTCGAGGATGTCGACCTCGATCCCGGTCAGGATGCGGAACGGGGCCAGCTCGACGTTCAGCTCACCAACCAGGTCGAGTTGCTGCCTCAGCCGGTCCGCCGTCAGCCCGTTGGCGACCGTCAGCCTGGGGGAGTGGTCGGTGAGCGCGACCCATTCGTGGCCCAGATCCCTGGCCGCCTCCGCCATTTCCCTGATTGGACTGCCGCCGTCCGACCAGTCCGAGTGGGTATGGCAGTCGCCCCGCAGCGCCGTCCGGAGCCCGGCGCGCTCCGGCTCGGCGGGCAGGCCGGCGAGCAGCTTGGTCAGGTACTCAGGCTCCCGCCCGGCCGCCGCCTCAATGATCACCCCGGCGGTAGCCGGCCCAATCCCGGGGATCTCGGTCAGCGTGCGCGCAGCGATCCGCTGGTCAAGCTCGGTTGGAGGCAGTTCGTCGACAGTTGCCGCCGCCCGCCGGAATGCGCGCACCCGGTACGTCGGCGCCCCCGACCGCTCCAGCGCAAACGCGATCTTCCGCAAAGCCTGACTAGGATCCATGCCGCCCCACGCTATGCCTCGATTATGTGCCGATTCTGGCCAGGGCAGGCTCGATGATGTTCGTCGCCAGGTCCGCGAGTGGGCGGAACGGGGGGAGCGGGGCCAGGACGACGTGGTTGACGCCGGCGTCGATGAATTCCTGGACCTGGTCGCGCGTGTTCGCGAGGTCGTCGTCGCGCAGGATCAGCTGGACGGACCGGGCGATCTCGTCGGGGTCGCGGCCGACGGCCGCGCAGTGCTGGTCGAGCACGGCGCTGGACTGCCGGAACTCCTCGGGCGTCCGGGCCGGGCAGTTCCAGATGTCCGCATGCTCGGCGACGACGCGCAAGGTCAGCTTCTGGCCTGCGCCGCCAATGGTGATCGGCGGATGCGGGCGGCTGACCGGCTTCGGCTCGCACACCGTGCCGCTCAGCTGGTAGTACTTGCCGTCGAAATCGAACGGCTCGGCCTCAGACCACATCCGGCGAATCAGCGTGCACGCCTCAGCCAGAGCGCC
The DNA here is from genome assembly GCA_035606435.1 of Streptosporangiaceae bacterium. Lineage (GTDB taxonomy): Bacteria > Actinomycetota > Actinomycetes > Streptosporangiales > Streptosporangiaceae > Chersky-822. Next base: position 5,779 of record DATNFM010000392.1, read on the forward strand.
GACGGCGTCGGCCGCCCGGATGATCGGCACGCCGTAGCCGTCGTACGCCCGACGCACAATGTCGATCGTTGCCTCTTCGAGCTGGGAGGTCAGGCCGGCCCCGGCTCCCAGCCCGAACTCCAGCCTGCCGCCGGAGATGATGTCCACGGTGGCGGCCATCTTGGCCAGCAACGTCGGCCGGCGAAGCTGGTTGTTGGTCACGATCACGCCCAGGCGCAGCCGCTTGGTCTGGGCGGCGAGCGCGCTCAGGAGCGTCCAGGCCTCAAGGGCGGGTGCTCCGGCCGGTCCGCGCAGCGGCACCATGTGGTCCCACAGCCAGGCGTGCTCGATCACGTCGATCGAGTCCGCCTCCTGCCACAACCGGCAGATGTCGTCGTAGCCGATACCGGCCTGGCTCGTCTTGATGCCGAAGCTCAGCCGCCTTCGCTCATGCACAGTGACCTCCACGGAGACTCCTAGAAACTTTCGTTAGCCGACTAATGAATCTCCGTCAAGCTACCGCCGATGTCGTTAGCCGGCAAGCGATTATTAAGATCGGTAGCGTGAACGAGTTTCTTTCGCTGTTCACTCGTGCCTCGAAGGTCATGCGGATCGCCGCCGACGAGGCGATGAGCAGGCATGGCGTCAGAGTGGGGCAGAACCTGGTGCTCGAGATCCTGTGGCAGCAAGACGGGCTCACCCCCGGCGAACTGGCCACCCGCCTGCACGTGGCGACACCGACGGTTGTGAAGTCAGCGAACCGGATGGCGGCTGCGGGCCTGATAACCCGCCGCCGCGACCAGGCCGACGCCCGGCTGGTGCGGCTCTACCTGACTGACCGGGCACGCTCGGTCCAGTCCGAGATCGAGCGAGAGCGGGACGAACTGGCCCGGCGGGCGACCGCGACGCTGACCAGCGAGGAAGTAACCATCCTGATGAGCGCCCTGAGGAAGATGATCGCCCAGTTCGCTGTCGAGAAGCCGTCAGATGAGGCCGCTGATGCCCCCGGCGAACAGGCCCGCGACTAGAGCCACCAGCAGGATCATGCCGACAATGAGAGTGGCCCGCACAATGTGCCCCCGCCTGGTCAGTCGGAGGGCGGTGCTCCCGGGCGGCGGGCCCAGCGGACGCTCGGCGGCCGCGGTGCTGCGGAACGGGATCGCATGAGGCACGGTGGGAGCGTTGCTCGGAACCCGACCGTTGTTCATGCGATGCACCAGCCCAATTTACAGTACATACATGACCTAGCTGGGCTACCCGGGATTCACTCACGGTAGTTCCAGCGCACGGCAAAGGACCGTTCAATGCGACCCAGACCGCACTGGCTGACGAGGATCGCGGGCGCGCTGGTGCGGATGAGTCAACGCTGCGAGAATGCGGAGCATGAGCACAGCATCAACCGGACCTGACTCGATCGGCTCGAGGCGATCGGTGCTTTCGATCGGCTCGGCTGGCTCGATCTTGTCGATCGGTTCGGTCGGGTCGGTCTTGTCGATCGGCTCCGCTGGCTCGATCCTGTCGATCGGATCTTTCGGCTCGATCCTGTCGGTGGGCTCCTCGGGCTCGGTTTTCTCCATTTTCTCCTCGGCCAGCATCGGCGCGATCCTGTCGTCCCGGTCGCGCTGGGCGATCCAGGCGCGCGACACGGACGGGCCAGACGATTCTGACGGCCGGCGACGTGCGGCCGGCCGGAAGCGGTTCCTGCCCAAGCCGGAGCCGGGCGCCCGGCGCCTGTCGCTAGTCCGGTGATAACGACGATCGCGGCGCGGGACGCCACCGCGGCCGAGATTGCCCGGCGGATGACCGACGACGGCTACGTCGTCGTCACCGGCATGATGTCGGACGAAGACGTCCAGGCGGCCAGGGAAGATCTAGGCCGGGTCCTGGAGGCCACGAAGACCGGGCGCAACTTCTTCGAGGGGTTCTCGACCCAGCGGGTATACGCGTTGTTCGCCAAGACCAGGACCTTCGATCAGGCGGCCACCAACCCGCTGCTGCTCGGCGTGCTCGACGCGGTGCTCGGGCACTACCAGCTCAGCGCCCCGGTCGGGATCAGGATCGGGCCGGGGGAGAAGGCGCAGATTCTGCACTGCGACGATTCGATCTACCCGCTTCCCAGGCCGCACCCCACCGTCGTGGTCAACACGATGTGGCCGCTCGATCCGTTCACGCAGGAGAACGGCGCGACCCGGTTCGTCCCCGGCAGCCATCGCTGGGCGCCGGACCGCTATCCGACCGAGGCCGATGAGGTGGCGGTCGCCGAGATGCAGCCGGGCTCAGCCATGTTCTACCTGGGCGGCCTCTGGCACGGCGGCGGCGCCAACCTGACCGAACGGCCAAGGCTCGGGGTGATCCTGGAGTACGCGTCGGCCTGGCTGCGGCCACAGGAGAACCACTGCCTGGCCGTGCCGCGCACCATCGCCCGCGACTTGCCCGAGCGGTTGCAGGAGTTGCTCGGCTACAACATCTATCCGCCTTTCGTCGGGTACGTGGACGGCAGTCATCCCCGCAAGGTGCTCGCCAAAGAGGAGTAGCTAGTCCCCATCGCCGTTCTCACCTCGGCCAGCGTGCGGTCGGCGATCTCGGTCGCGGTGGCGTTGCCGGCCGCGAGCACCTGCGCCAGGTAATGCCGATCGGCCGCGAGTTCCGCCCGCCGGGCCCGGATCGGCCGGAGGAACTCGTTCACTGACTCGGTCACCACGGCCTTGAGCTCGGCCGACCCGCCCGCCCCGACGTCGGCCGCGACCTGCTGCGGCTCCCGCCCCTGGCACAGCGCCGCGAGCAGCACCAGGCTCGACACCTCGGGCCTGGACGCGGGCTCATAGCTGACGTAGCGCAGCGAGTCGGTCTTGGCTCGCCGCAACCGCCGCGCGGTGTCATCGGCTGTCGCGGACAGCGGGATCGAGTTGGCCCGGCTCTTGGCCATCTTCTGCCCGTCGGTACCGAGCAGGTTCGGCGCGGCGGACAGGAGTGCTTCTGGTATCGGGAAGAAAGATTTGCCGTGGTCATATCGTTCGTTGAAACGGCGGGCCACGCTCCGGGTGATCTCCAGGTGCGGCAGCTGATCCTGGCCGACCGGCACGAGGTTGGCCTTGCAGAACAAGATGTCGGCCGCCTGGTGCACCGGATAGGTCAGCATCAGGCCGCTGACACCGGTCCGGCCGGACAGCTTGATCTCCTCTTTCACGGTGGGGTTGCGCTGCAGTTCGGTGACCGACACCAGCGACAGGAACGGCAGCAGCAACTGGTTCAGCGCCGGCACGGCGCTGTGCGCGAAGATCGTCGCCGATGCCGGATCGATGCCGATCGCCAGGTAGTCGGCGACCATCTCGGCCACGTGATCGCCCAGCCGGTCGGCGACGTCCCGGTCGGTGAGGACCTGATAGTCGGCGATCAGCACGAACAGCCTGGCTCCGGCCTGCTGCAGCCGGACCCGGTTCGCCAGCGTGCCGAAGTAGTGGCCGAGGTGCAGCGGCCCGGTAGGCCGGTCTCCAGTCAGCACGGTGAACTGGGACGCGTCGGCCGCGATCAGCGCTTCCAGCTCGTCGCTTCGCCGCAGGGTAGTCAAAACGCTGGTAGTAGTCACTCCGGGCTCCTTTTAGCTAATCGGAAGACCGACTGGCCGGAGCGACCCCGTCCGCACAGCAAAGAAGGCCGTCCAGCCGGACGGCCCACCACGCGCGCTCACGCTGACAGCCGTCCTACGACGGCCACCAGCCCAAGCACACGGAACGTGTCATGAACTCATGGTACCTAGCCCGAGCGAGCCCGCCTGGCGGCTGCGGCGGCCTGATGGTCGACGATCGGAGCCGGGTAGCCCCGGGCCCGGCGGACCTCACGCGGCGGGTCGTGGATCTGGGCGGGCGGAAGGCCGGCTAGTTCGGGAACGTAGCGGGCGACGTACTCACCCGTGGGGTCGAACCGCTTGCCCTGCACGGTCGGGTTGAACATGCGGTGCGGCTGGCGGTCGGTGCCGGTGCCGGCCACCCACTGCCAGTTCAGCTGGTTATTGGCGAGGTCGGCGTCGGCGAGCAGGGCCAGGAAGTGGTCGGCGCCCAGCCGCCAGTCGATGTAGAGATCCTTGGTCAGGAATGAGGCGACGATCATCCGGGCCCGGTTGTGCATGAA
>DATNFM010000393.1:0-27201 GCA_035606435.1 Streptosporangiaceae bacterium
CCCTGTGTCTTGTCACCGGCCCGGTGCCTGCCCGCACCCGCCTGCCGCCCGTCCGGGCGCACGTCCCCCCGGCTGCGGCCCACTTCCCCCTGGTTCGGGCGCACTTCCCCCTGGTTCGGGCGCACTTCCCCATGATTGCGCGCACTACCCCATGATTGCGCGGTCGCAAATCACCATAAGGACGACAAAAGTACGGCGCAATCATGGGTAAGTGAGCGCAATCATGGGGAAGTCAGCCCCAACGATAGGGAAGTCGGCCCGAACCATAGGGAAGTCGGCCCCAATCATGGGGAAGTCGGCCCGAACCAGGGGGAAGACCGCCCACGGATACCGCCAGGCCGCGCCAGCGCACCGAACCAAGATCAACTCAAGCTTAAACCGCATTGCCCGATCATGAAGCCTGCCGCCGCGGGCCCGTCCGGCACCGGACGCCGCCCGCGCCCCGGCGCGCCCGCGCGGGCCCTCAGCCAGGCCGGGACCCTACCGCGCGAGAAATCCCGCGACACGCCGCCAACCCAGTTAATTCTAAGCGCGCACTGCCCGAAGCTGGCTGCTGCGGCCCGACTCGGAAGCCTCCGGGCCCGCCCGGATGTTGCCCAGGACCGCTTGACAGATACCGCCGACCGGCGAAGGCTGAGCTTTGTGAGCGCTAACATGACCTGCGCCGCGCAGGCACCGGGAACTGGTCGTGCCCGCGTAGGTGCTGTCGTACTACCGGACGGCTTCGGTCAAACGAGGGCAATCGGGCGGTCTACCAGGCTTGTTACCGCTAACAAATCGACTGTCGCCTCAGTCAAAGACGCCCGTTTCTATCAGCGCTAACGAGCGTCCGTCTCCGTGAATTGGTCGCACGATAGCTGGCTTCCCCCGGTCCGGCCACACAGGGCTCAGTCAGCGGATGAACGATAGGAGTTTGTCCGACATGTTAAGACTCTCCATCCCGCGCACCCGCCTGAAGGCGATCGCAGCAGCAACGGCGATCACGCTCCTGCCGCTCGGCGTCACGGCCACGGCCACCGCCATGTCCACGGCCACAGCCACGGCGGCACCCGCGACGCCAACGGCCCCGCACGTCGCCCCGAAGCTAACGGCCAAAACAACCGCCGCCCCATCAAGGCCCCAAGGCCCCTGTGACATCTATGCCGCCGGCGGCACCCCGTGCGTAGCGGCTCACAGCACCACCCGAGCCCTGTACGCCTCCTACAACGGCCCGCTCTACCAGGTCATGCGCCTGTCGGACCACGCGGTCAAGAACATCGGCGTCGTCCAGCCCAGCAATAATCCGGCCCCGGATCCGGGCGGATACGCCGACACGGCCGCGCAGGACGCCTTCTGCGCGAACACGACCTGCGTCATCACCAAGATCTACGACCAATCGCCGAACCACAACGATCTAACCCAAGCACCCAGAGGCGCGTTCAGCGGTCCGGCCATGGGCGGCTTGGACAACCTCCCGATCGCCGACATGGCACCCGTCAGCCTCAGCGGCCACAAGGTCTACGGCGTCTTCATCGAGCCGGGCATGGGCCTGCGCAACAACCATCCCGCCGGCACCGCGGTCGGCGACCAGCCGGAGGGGATGTACTGGGTCATCGACGGTCACCATTTCAACGATGGCTGCTGCTTCGACTACGGCAACGCCGAGATCGACAGTCGTGACGACGGCGACGGCACCATGGAGACCTCCTACTTCGGCAATGCCACCGCCTGGTACCACGGAAACCCGCCAGGCCCGTGGGTCATGACCGACCAGGAGAACAACCTGGTGGGCTGCGTCAACCCCGGCAGCACCTCCAAGCTCTGCCCGAGCCTGCCGAACATCACCTCGCGGTTCGTGACCGCCGTAGCCAAGGGCCAGCCGCACCAGTGGGCCTCGCTGGGTGGTGATGCGCAGGCCGGCGACCTGACGACCATGTTCAGCGGCCCGCGCGTCGATGCCACCTATGACCCGATGCAAAAGCAGGGCGCCATCGTCCTGGGCAACGGCGGCGACAACAGCAACGGCGCGCAGGGCACCTTCTACGAAGGCCTGATGACGTCCGGATACCCGAGCGACGCCACCGATCAGCTGGTCCAGGCCAACATCGTGGCCGCCCAGTACAACGTCCAGGGACTGAGCCTGACCCCTGCATCGGCAACAGCTACCCCGCCCGGACTCCAGACGTTCGCACCGCGGACCTCGCAGGACAGCACCGTAACGTTCACGAACACCACCGCATCGCCCGCGACCAAGGTGAAGCTGAGCGTATCGGTGAACCGGCATCAGTGGACCGCCGTAGTCAAAGGCACCACCAATGCGACGGCGACGTTCAAGCAGCCGGTCGCGCCCGGGGCGAGCGTGAGCGCGACCTTCACGGTCACCTCTGGATCGGCGGACTTCAACGGCGACATGGTCGCCAAAGCGAGCTGGCGGACCTCAGGACAACAAAGCAGGCAGTCCGAGACCACTACCGAGAAGGTAAGGAACACCAGCCCGATCAAGATCAACGAGTTCCGGGCCGGCACCAGTGCCAACCCGACCAACGGTTTCGTCGAGCTCTACAACGCCGGCACCAGCGCCGTTGACCTGTCCCGCTGGACCCTGACCGAGCACCCGGCCCAGCAGGCCGTGTTCTCGACGGCGACCGTCCCGGACGGTACGAGGCTCGCGGGTCACGGCTTCTACCTGCTCGGCCTGTCCAACTCGGGTCTGGCGGCACCCGCCGCCCAGGGCGACAACACCGTCTTCCTGAGCAGCACCGCCGGCATGGCCCCCGGCCAGCAGGTCAAGATCGGTACCGGCCCGACCTCGGACACAGCGGCGATCACTCACGTTACCAACTCCGGCGCGACCGGCCCCCGGGCGAAAGGCGAGATCGGCAACGCCGTCAAGCTGTCAGGAAACGGCGAGTACATCAACCTGCCGAACGGCATCGTCAGCGGACTGCACGATTTCACGATCTCCGCGTGGGTTAACCCGTCCGCCAACTCAGCCTGGTCCCGGGTCTTCGACTTCGGTACCGGCACCAGCAACTACATGTTCCTCACCCTCAGCGCGGGCGGCGGCCCGCTGCGCTTCGCCATCGCCACGACCGGCAATGGCGCGGAGCAGCAAATCAACGGCCCCGGCACGCTTCCGCTGAACACTTGGTCGCATGTGGCGGTAACCCTGTCCGGCCAGACCGGGACGCTGTACGTGAACGGCCAGCCGGTGGCGACCAACGCCGCCATGACCCTCAACCCAGCCGCCCTGGGCAGCACCAACCAGAACTGGATCGGCCGGTCGCAGTTCGCCGCCGACCCGAACCTGGCTGCCACCGTGGACGACTTCCAGATCTACGACCACGCGCTGCCGGCCGCGGACATAGCCGCGCTGGCCGGCGGACAGCCCGGGGCCGGGAACGTTGCCTCCTACAAGTTCGACGAGGACTCCGGTGACACCGCGCTGGACTCGTCGGGCAACGGCCGTACCGCGACGATCGTCAGCCCAGGGAACTTCAGCACGCCGCTCTGGCAGCCGGTGCCGGACGGTCCGATCACCATCCCGACCGGCTCGACCAACGTGCCCGTCACGAACACCTCGGGTTTCGCGGTCGGCCAGAAGATGGCCATCGGCTTCGGCAAGTCGTTCGAGACCGCCACGGTGACCGCCGTCGGAACCCCGGGCGTGCAGGCCAGGCTCTCGGCCGCGGCGGCCGCCGGCGCGACGAACCTCAAGGTCACGTCAACCAGCAACATCACCGCCGGCGACACGATCAGCCTCGACATCGGCGCCAGCAACGAGACGGTCACGGTCGCGTCGGTGGGCACCTCGGGCGCCCGAGGCACCGGACTCACCTTGGCCGCCCCGCTGCAATTCGCCCACGCGTCCAACCTCCCGTTCAGCGACCGGGGCACCGGCATCACCTTCACCCCGGCGACCCGGTTCGCGCATTCGAGTAACGAGCCCGTGCAGGCGCTGGACAGCAGCATCACGCTCGGCAGCGCGCTCCGCCATGGCCACGCGATCAACGACTCGGTGCTCGACACCGCCGTCACGACCGCGGGTTACCAGGGCTCACCCGCACCCGACCTGTGGTTCGGTGGCCCGGCCCTGTCCACCGGCGCCGGCAGCATCGTGCTGCGGGACAGAAAGGGCCTGGTGGCCGACAGCCTCAACTACGGAGGCATCGTCGACCCGCCGGCCGCCGAGGGCTACCAGGGCACGTCGGGAGCAGGCCAGGCCGGCTGCTTCGCACCGTCACCCGTCGCGGCCGGCGGCGCCGGGAGGAGCGATATCCGCCTTCCGGACGGCAACGAATCCGACAGCAACTGCGCCGACTGGATGATCACCAACAACCCCACGCCCCGAACCGCCAACCAGAGCTTCACCCTGGACCCGGGCCCGCTGGTCTCGCTGCAGACCACCTCACCCGGCGGCAACTCGGGCTACATCAAGCACGACGACTCCGATGACCTGGTGGTCGTCGCGCCGGTAACGGCGAGCAGTTCGGCCACCGACCGGCAGGATGCCACCTTCGTAGAAACGGCCGGCCTGGCCAACCCGAGCTGCGTCTCGTTCGAGTCGGTCAACAAGCCAGGCAGCTACCTGCGGCACCAGAATTTCCAGTTCCACCTGCAACCCAATGACGGCGGCGCGCTGTTCGGCATGGACGCGACGTTCTGCCCCGCGACCGGCAACAGCGGCCAGGGCATGTCGTTCCAGTCGGTCAACTTCCCCGGCCGCTTCATCCGCAACTTCAACAACACCGTCTTCCTCGCCGCCAACGGCGGGACCAACCCGTGGGACACCGCCACCGGCTGGCCGGCAGACACCAGCTGGCTGGTGAACGCACCTCTGGGTCCGCCACCATCTCAATCAAAACCATAAAAATCAAAACCACAAAAATTTAGGGAGAAATATTGCGCGGCGGCCTACGGCCGTAGTCGCCAGAACGACTCTGGGCCCACGCCGGTCAAAAGCCGGCTTGGGCCCAGGCGCGCGCTTGAGACGATCCCGGCCCGGGCGCGGGTGGGCGACAGGCGCGTCGGTGGACGTGGCCGCGGGCTCGGGGCAGGCTCGCTTCGGCTCGCAGTGGCCTGACGTATGACCGGCCCGGGAGCGGCTGGCGCGGGGTCTGTGTCGGCCAACGCCGGCAGCGCCTGGCCCACATGATAGGAAATATCGGTGGGTAAGCGACCGGGCCGCAGCGCTGCGCTGGCCTGGACCATCGCCGGTCTGGTCGTGACCGCCGGCTGCGCGGGCGGTACCGGACCGGCCCCGAGCCGGGCGGACGTAGTGACGGTGACGGTCGACCTGTCAGGCCGGACAATCGGCGTCCTGCCCGACCGCTATATCGGCCTGTCTTTCGAGAGCAGCTCAACGCAGAGCCCCGGCGATTTCAAGGACGACGGAAACCTCCCCAGGCTCCTGGAGAACCTCGGGCCCGGCGTGCTCAGGTTCGGCGGCAACTCGGTCGACCAGTCATCGGCCGGACCGAACCAGGCGGCCCTGGCCGCGCTAGCGAAGCTGGTACGCCAAGCCGGCTGGAACGTCATCTTCAGCGTCAGCCTCGGCCGGTTCACCGCGGCGCGGGCCGGTCGCGACGCCGCCGAGGCCAGTCGGGCGTTCGGCGCTCACCTGACCGCGATCGCCTGCGGCAACGAGCCCGACGACTTCTCCGGCAACGGCGTCCGCCCGGCCAGCTTCACCGAACCCGATTTCCTCACCCAGGCCCAGGCCTGCATCAGCGCGATCCGCGCCGCGGTTCCGGACGCCCGGATCGCCGGGCCAGACACCTCGCACCTGGGCTGGCTGACCAGTTACGCACGGGCCGAAAAGACGTCGATCAGCCTGCTGACGCAGCACTACTATCCGCTGAGCGACTGCGACGATGCGCACGGAACCGCGCTCGCGCTGCTATCCCGCGCGACCGCCGCGGCGCAAGCCCGCCGCATCAGCCTGGCCGCTGCCGCCGCACGCACGGCTGGCGTACCGCTGCGCGTCAGCGAGACCAACTCAGCTTCCTGCGGCGGCATCCAGGGAGTCAGCGACACGTTCGCCTCGGCGTTGTGGGCCATCGACTACCTGCTCACCGGCGCCGAGCACGGTGCCAGCGGAATGAACTTCCACGACTCCATGACGTCGCACTGCAACGCCTACTCGCCCATCTGCCGCACCCGCACCAGCTTCTACACCACCCGGCCGATCTACTACGGCCTGCTGTTCGCAAGCCTGCTGGGCACCGGCCGCCTGCTCCCAGCCACGATCCACACGGCCGCGGCTCGCTCAGCCGTCAATCTGGCCGCCCACGCGATCAGGTCGCCGGGCGGGACGATCCGGGTCATGATCGAGAACCTCGGCGGTCGGCCCCAGAACATCTCCCTGCGGGCCGGAACCAGTTCCGGCCCGGCGACGATACTGCGCCTGACCGCTCCGTCGCCTCAGGCCACCAGCCAGGTGCGGATCCAGGGAGCGACGCTCAGGCCCACCGGTGACCTCGCCCCCGGCCCGCCAGACCACGCCGCCTGCCGCGAAGGCAACTGTGAACTGAACCTGCCCGCGTATAGCGCGGCCATCGTCACCCTGCCCTGACAGCGTCAGTTGACGCAGCCCTTGGCGCCGAGACGCGACTCGCAGTTGTCCGGCCTGTTGTAGCGCAGGACCGTGTCGTGCAGCCTCACGATGTAGTAGTCGTGAATCGCGCCGCCGCCGATCCCGGCGACGTTGTGGTAAAACTCACTGCTCCAGATCTTGGCGACGGCGCCGTTGAGCAGCCCGCCCCCATCGAGCCCCGCGTGGTTCCCATCGACCTTGGACTTGAGCATGGTGAGCCAGCCGAAGTTGTAGATCCCGCCGCCATCGTGCGTGGTCGAGTTCGCCTGGATCGTGTCGGCTACGAGCCTGGCTCTCGTTTCGTTGTAGAAGCCGCCGCCGGCGACGGCCTTGTTGCCCGACAGCGTGGTGTCGGTCACCGTGGTCGTGCCGTAGTTGTACAGGCCGCCGCCCTTGCTGGTCGTCCCGTTTCCGTTGTCGTCGAGCCCGTCGTCCTTGAGTCTCATCCGGGCCCGGTTTGCCAGCCCGGCCCCCGACGTGGGTTCATCCGCGATCTCTCTAGGCACGGTCGCCTTGTCAGACGCGGTCTGGTTGTCGGTGACGCTGCTGCCGAGGATGGTCAGCGTGCCTTTCTCGTTGTAGGCCGCGCCGCCGCTGTAGGCGGTGTTGCGGTGGAAGGTCGACGAGCGGACCACGGCTACGCCATCGTTCTCGATCGCACCGCCGTACCCGACGGCGGTATTCGAGATGAAGCTGGCGCCCACGATGGAGGCGGTGCCGAAATTCTCGATGGCCCCGCCTTGCTGGGCCGAATTGTCGAGGAAGGTCGCTCGGAACACGTTAAGCGCGCCGTCAGCGTTGTAAATCGCGCCGCCGTAGGCGGAGGCGTTGTTATGGCTGAAACTTCCGAAATTGACCTGGACGGTTCCGCCGTTGTTGGAAATGGCGCCTCCATGGCCAGCGCTGCCCGAGGCGTTACCGCCGGTGAAGCTGACATCGTCGGTGGTCACGTTGCCGCCGGCTTTCACGGTCAGGATCGTCTGGTTCGCCGCGGATCCGCGCAGGGTGAGCGTGGCCGGGCCCTGCAGGCCAAGGGCGTCGCCGATGGCCAGGCCGCTGGCCAGCACATAGGTGCACCGCGGCGCCAGGGCAAGCACCGAACTGGGCGGCGCGGTGCGCACAGCCTTGCTGAGCGCTGGTCCGCTGCACGGGACGCCGATCATGGCGATAGGTGCCGGAATGGGGGCCGCGCTGGCCGAAGCCACTCCAAGACCGGTCGCCGCTATCACTATTGCGATACCGTGAGTCGCTTTTTTCCAGAACTGAACAGGCATCGAGCAAGCTCTCCCTGTTACGTGCTTATCAGCCGAAATTAAATTGGCAATCCGTTGACTTGCATGCGCCGGATGCCAATGTATCAATGCGGCAATAGGAATGTGTTTCAGCGATCTGAATTTACGCCCGAGTGGTGCGGTGCCTCCCGGTGAACGGGCGGTCGGGCGATCCAAAACCAGTACATTTACGAGTTCCCGTGGGGTGCCGGGCGTAATAACACTGGATGAGAACCTTCACTCGTTACTCGCAGGCATCGCTAGGTGGGCCCATGACGGTTCTGCTGCAGATCATGCCCAAGCCCGAGCCGCCCGATCACGAGCCGGCCAATCAGGGGCTGGCTGAGTCCGGTGGCGGTGAACTCCGCACCAGCAGTTACATCATCTACGTCGACCTGCCGCAGAACGACAGCGACATGCTGATCGTCCACGGTTACACCGGCGCGTTCGACAAGGTCTCGAGGCGGGTAGCTACCTTCCTGCGCGCCAAGGAAGACCGCAGGGCGCCGAAGCCGCTTTATGGCGACTGGGCGCCGAGCCCCGAGCCGGCCGAAGCGGCCGATCTTCCCGAGCGCTATGAGAAGGTCCTGCTGCAGCGGGGCTACCTGACCCACCTGAGCAGAGAGCAGGAACTCCAGCGGTTCCGGCTGCTCGCCGACGAGATTCACGCGCAGGCCCAGGCGCCGTCCTACGTGCTGATGCCGACCTACGACTGCAATCTGCGCTGCTTCTACTGCTTCCAGGATCACATGCGCACGAATCCGGATTTCTCTTACCTGCTCAAGAGAATGACCCATCCGATGGTCGACCGGATCTTCGACGCGATGCCGAATATCGAGGCGAACCACGGGATCAGCCCGGAGGACGGTTACCTCCGGCCGATCACGCTGTTCGGGGGCGAGCCTTTGCTCCGCGAGAACAGGGACCTGATCGAGCACATCCTGCAAAGAGCCAGGCAAGGCGGCACGCAATCATGTTCCGTCGTTACCAACGGCACCGATCTGGATGCTTACGCCGACCTGCTCGGACCGGGCGGGCTGGCCGCACTCCAGATCACGCTGGACGGAGTGCCGGTCGAGCACGACCAGCGTCGGGTCTACCCAGACGGCCGGGGATCGTTCGACCGCATCGCGCGGAACATCACCCTGGCGCTGGATCGGGATGCCACCGTGTCGGTGCGCTTGAACATCGACCGGAACAACATCGGGGATCTGCCCTCGCTCGCGCAGGTCTTCGTCGGCCACGGCTGGGATGAGCGTCCCCGATTCCGCGCCTACGCGACCGTTCTGGTCGCCGCGAACGACAAGACGGACCGGCGGACCACGTTCTCGAGCTGGGAACTCGACCAGGAACTGGCCAAGTTGCAGGCCGAGCATCCGGGCCTGGCCGTCATCGAGCCCAAGGACAGTGACATCCGGCGGCGGGCCCGGTCTGTCTTCGGCGGAGCGCACGCGTCGCTGCAGACGACCTTCTGCAGCGCGCACAGCGGCATGTACGTCATCGACCGGTTCGGTGACATGTATGCCTGCTGGGAGCGCACCGGGAACTCCAAGACCAGAATCGGCCGGATCAACCCCGACAGCTCGGTCGAGGTGAACGAGCCTTATTCCGCCCTGTGGCGCGGCCGGAGCGTTACGTCGAATCCGGTGTGCCGCCAATGCCGCTACGCGCTCTACTGCGGCGGCGGCTGCGCCGTCCACGCGGAAGGCCGCAAAGGCACGCTGGACGCGAACTACTGCGATGGCTATGCGTTCAGGTTCCGCGCGATGGTCGCCGAGGCTTATTCGGAATACCTATCCGGAGCCATGACCGGCGACCTGCGCCAGCATGACGAAGCTTCCATAATGATGATGAATTTGTAGGTGAATCAAAACACAATAAAAGGAGGTAGATTGAAGGAAAATAAGGACGAGATTCCCGAAATCGAGTCGTTCAACATGTCCGAGCTGGATGTCTCCGGTCTGGACACCAGGCTGGAGCTGACGACGCTGATGCCTGAGGTCATGACTCCGGACTGCGGGCCGAGCTTCCTCTGCTCCTGCTTTGCCCACGGCTAGAACGCCGACTGCCTGTGTCGGCAAACACTAACAGTGCGGTCTCCGGACCTCGGTCCGGAGACCGCACTGTGCTGCGGCCCGGTCCGAGTCGTAGCACAGGCCAGGTTCTGCCAGCCGCCGAACTGGACCAGGGGCTGCTGGTCAGGCAGGCGGCCAAGTTCGACGACGCTGGTCCGGGCGGGTCGATCGTCTGCGAACTGGCCAACGGACGGTGCCTGCGGATGTCGCCGTCGGCATTCTGGCTGTACGCGGAGTTGCAGCGCGGAAGCGCTCCAGCGCAGATCGCGGAAGCGATCGAGCACCGATTCGGTCAGCGGGTCAGCGCCGAGGAGATCGCGACCGCCTGTGCCGGATTGCTCGAGCGCATCCGCGACGAGAGCCAGAGAGTCGCCCAGGCGACCCGCCGGCGATACGCGTTCCGGGTCCGGCTGGTTCCTGAGCGAATCGTGGCGCGGCTGGCTGGCCGGCTTACCTGGCTGATCAGCGGCCCGATGCTGGCACTGTGGGCTTTGGGCGTGGCGGCCTCGGCATTCTTGTTCGCCAGGGCTGGCACCTCAGCCGTCGATGCCGGGAGCCTCAATCTCGGCGCCACCGTGATCGCGGCCTACCTGATCTACCTCATAGCTCCCGTCGGTCACGAGCTGGGGCATGCGGCCGCCTGCTCTCGCTTCGGCGTCGGCGCTGGTGATATCGGCTTCGCCGTGTACTTCATCTTCCCCGCCGTCTACTGCGACGTCACCCGGGCCTGGCTGCTGCCACGCCGGCAACGGGTGGTCGTCGATGTCGCGGGAATGCTGTTCGAGGCGGCGGTCGGCGCCATTTTCTCGGCGGTCGGGGTCATCTTCCGGGCGCCGGTCTTCCTGGTCGCGTCCTTCATGGTTCTTGGCAACCTGCTGATCGCGCTGAATCCGCTGGGACGCTTCGATAGCTACTGGGCGCTCAGCGATGCCTTCGGAATCTCCGATCTCTCTAAGCAGCGATCTAGCTTCCTGCGCCAGCGAGCGGTCTCGTACGTGGGGATCCGCCGAGTCGTCATCGCGTGTTATACGGGACTGACGGTTTTCGTACTCGGGTGGTACTTCTACACGGCGGCCAGGCTGGCGGAGCCATTCGCCGAACGTTTCAAGGTAGCCGCTGTGGCTATGAGCCATAACTTTGAAGCCGGTCGCCCGCTGGCCGGACTACGTGACCTGATCGGCATCAGCCCGGGCGTGCTCATGCTCGTGATCTTGCTCTACCGGCTCGGCCGGATCGTCCCGCCCGTGTTCAGGAAGATCGTCCGCGCCCGAAATGCAGAGCTGGCCGGACCACCGCGGCGGCCAGCTCCTGGGCAGTAACACGCCCACCGCGTAGCACCAGGAGACCGCCTGGACCGTATTGTCGGCGTTGACTCGCTTGAGGATCGCGCCGACGTGGTACTCCACTGTCCTGCGGCTGATGTGCAGGTTCTCGGCTGTCTCCCGTGCACTCATCCCCGCGGCGGTCCTCAGCAGCACCTCCACTTCACGTACGGTGAGATGCGGTCCGTCGCAGCTGCACGTTCCGCCAGATTCCGGCCTAGCGTTTAACGGCATATACGGATTATCACAGCTCTGACCGGATTGACCAGGTTGTCTTCAGAGTTTACTGTGCAGCATCTCGACGATCTGTTTGCCCTGATCGGCCGTGACATACGTCAAGCCGCCGATCTTGAAGTAGACGTCGCCGAAGACAGCGCCGTAGGAGGCGAACGAGGTGGCGCCGAGTGCCCCGGCATTCCCCGGCTTCGGCTCGGAAAACGCCTCATCACCGACACCCGCGATCCGGATCGGCGGGTGCTGTACCGCTTTGAGTGCGGTTATGTCGGTGTCGAAACCTCCCTTGCCATCTAGGGTGTCGACGGAGATCTGGAGGAGGGCGCTATCCGGCCCGCCGTATTCGCACCCGAAGACCACCCCTTCCACGTTGTTCGACTTCGTCGTGGTGAACTTCGTGCCGGTGATCTGCGACGCCGTCGTCGCGGGCAACGCCGAGCACACGTCGATGCTCTTTCCCGAGCCCGGTGCCGGCCCCGAGCCCGGTGCCGACTGCGTGCTCGCGGGCGCCTGTTCTGACGGGTTGCCGGCCGGACCGGAACTGCCCGGGATCGAAGTGCCGCATCCGACTACGGCGAGCGCCGAACTCGTGCCGACTGCGGCGATAACTGCGCGGATCTTCATTGCCTGCCTCCATCGTGGGTTCCTCGCGGCAAGCAAAGCGGCGCGGCGTAATGGATGCGTAACACCAGCGTGGTCACCAATGGCCGCGGTGGTCGGGCACGAGGAAGACCGCGGGAAGCAGGAGCACCAGCACGGCCGCCAGCGTCAGGAAGGAGCGCGCGATCGCCAGGCCAGGGTCGGCGCTCCGCGCCGCGACCGCCGTGATCAGCGAGATGCCGGTGATGCCGCCGGACTGGCGGAACATGCCGCGCAAGCCGGCTACCGCCGCCGTATTTTCCGGGGCTCGCTGAAGCGTGGCGTTATTGCTGGCGGGAAGGGCCATGCCAAGGCCGATGCCGGTCAGCCCGGCCCCAATGGCGAGCCATTGGTACGGGCCGAAGGTCGGAGGCGAGATCGCGGTGAGGACCAGGCCGATGGCGGCTAGCGACAGGCCGACGAGCATCGGGAGCCGGTAGCCGGTACGGCGGAGCGCGAACGTGGCCAGCGCCGCGACCGTGATCATGCCGATCGCGCGCGCCGTCAGCAAAGTGCCGGCCGCGAGCGTGGGCAGGTGATAGCGATCCTCGGCGTAGAGCGGCACGAGGGCGCCGAATCCGAGGATCGCGGTGCCGATCAGGAAATTGATGATGTTCATGATCGCGAAGTCGTGCCCGGCCAATAGCCGCAGCGGCACGAATGGAGCCGTGGCCCTGGACGAATGCCAGACGAAGAACGCCATGGAGACCAGGCCGATGCCGACCAGCAGCAGGAACAGGGGATGCGATGGCGAGGCATTGGCGCTGCCGAGGTAGCTGATCGCGAGCATCAGGGCGAGCAGTGCGGTGGCCAGCAGGCCGATGCCGGGCACGTCGAGGCGGTTGGCGCTCTTCTTGCTGCCGCCCGGCACGAACGCCAGGGCGAGACAGCACAAGATGATCCCGACGGGCACGTTGACCAGGAAGATCCCGCGCCAGGACCAGTAGGTGACGAAGATGCCGCCGAGAATCGGCCCGACGATTCCGCCGATCGGGAACACGCTGCTGAACAGCCCGACGGCACGGTCGCGGTCGCGGCCGAACAGGTCGGCCACGATGCCGGTCGCGGACGGCATGAAGGCGCCGCCGCCGAGTGCCTGGGCCGCGCGAAGGGCTACCAGCATGTAGATATTGCTGGCCAGTCCGCAGCACAGCGAAGCGGTCGTGAACAGCACGACCGCGCCGATGAAGACCTTCTTCCGCCCGTACATATCGCTGATCGTGCCGGCCGCCGGCATCGCGACGATCTGCCCGAGCGCGTAGATCGTGATCGTCCAGCTGCTCCAGTTCACGGTCGAGTGCAGGTCGTGCTGCAACGAGCCGAGCGCGGTGGCGACAATGGTCTGATCGACCGAGGCCATGAACAATGCCATCGACACAATGGCGAATACGAGGCGGCGGCGCGGTTGCGGCTCACCAATGGGCGGCACCTGGGCTTCGCCCGGCGTTGGACGGACGCGGGCTATGGCCATGGGATAATCATGTCACTGCTTGCCGATAAGCAACTAATTGGGGATGGGCGTGGAAGCAGACGAGGCGGTGCGGCTGCGCCGGGCAATTCACCGGCTGGCACGGCGATTCAATACCTCCGCCACCGATGAGGGCCTGACTCCGACCCAGGCCTCGGTGCTCGCGCTGATTGCGGGGCGCGGGCCGGTCGCGATCGGGGAGTTGCAGCGCCTTGAGCAGATCAACCCGACCATGCTGTCTCGGGTGGTCGGCAGGCTGGACGAGATCGGCTTGATCGTCAGGACTCCCGATCCCGACGACCTGCGCAGCGCGTCGCTGGTCGCGACCGACGAAGGTTGTCGAGCGCACGAGCGGATCCTGGCCCAGCGGGCCGAGACCGTGTCCCAGAGCGCCAAGCGGCTGACGCCGGATGAATATGACCGCCTGATCCGGGCGCTACCCGCGCTGGAACGGCTAGCCGACGACGGTGATTAATTAGCCCGCCAGTTCGGACTCGGGTACGCCGGTTTTGGTCAGCGCGTGCCTGACCAGGCCGATCAGCGCGGTCTTGACCGACTCGCGGTGCCGGGCGTCGCACATGAGCACGGGCACCGAGGGATCGAGATCAAGGGCGATGCGAACGTCGGTCGGATCGTAGCGCGGCGCCCCGTCGAAGCAGTTCACCGCGACGATGAACGGGACACCGTAGTGCTCGAAGTAGTCGACGGACGCGAAGCAACTGGCCAGCCGGCGGGTGTCGGCCAGCACGACCGCGCCGAGCGCGCCGTAGGACAGTTCTTCCCACATGAACCAGAAGCGTTCCTGGCCTGGCATGCCGAACAGGTAGAGCGCCAGGTCGGATCGGAAGGTGATCCGGCCGAAGTCCATCGCGACCGTCGTGGTCGTCTTGTTGTCTACGCCGCTCACGTCATCGACGCCGACGCTCCGGTCGCTCAGCGTTTCCTCGGTGCGCAGCGGCCGGATCTCGGTGATAGCGCCGACCAGCGTCGTCTTCCCGGCACCGAACCCGCCCGCGATGATGATCTTCGCGGTGGTCGGCACCGACGAATCAGAGTCCCTCAAGTCCATCCAACACCGCATTCAGTAGACGCCGACTGGTGATCCGGCCCGGGGGAGCCGTCAGGACCTCGACGATGCCGAGTTCGGTCAAGTCGCTGAGCAGCACCCGGACCACCCCGATCGGCAGATCGACTTCCGAGGCCAGATCCACGACCGTCACCGGGCGCTGGCATCGGGCTAGTAGGTGCCGGTGCTCAGGAGCAAGCCTCAGTTCTGGCGACGGTGGCGGCCCGCCCGCGGCGACCACCACATCGATCAAGCCGAAACGTCTGCCCGTGGCTGGCATGGTTCGGCCCTTGGTAACCGCATACGGCCGGACAAACGGCCCCGCGTCGCGGTCAAGCCATCTATCCATCGGAGCCGACATGCCCGATCACCCCGAAGTCGGCTCGGGGTCGTCGTGGCCGCGAGCCGGCGCCGTCAGGTACTTGCCCATCCGCCGCACCAGCATGGCCATTTCGTAGGCCATCACGCCGACGTTGGCGTCCGACGAGCTGAGCACCGCCAGGCAGGTGCCTTCTCCGGCTGACATGACCACGAGGAAAGCGGACTCCATCTCGATGATGGTCTGCCGGACCTGTCCGCCTTCGAAATGCCGTACGGCGCCGCGAGCCAGGCTCTGCAGGCCGGCCGCCAGAGCCGACAGATGGTCGCCGTCTTCCCGGCTCATGCCCTGCGAAGCCGCTACGACCAGGCCGTCCCTGGACAGGACGACCGCCTGGCGGACGTAGGCCAGTTTGTCGACCAGGCTGTCAAGCATCCAGCCAAGCTGGCTGCCCGTGTCCGTCCTTGTCATGATGAGGCCTCGCCATCGTGTGCGTGCTGGACATCCGGGAACTCGAGCCTGGCCTCGGGCAGGTCGCCAGGCTCGTCGCCGGGCCCTTCGTCGAGCTCGTCGAGGGCATCGGAACGGCCGCGCCGCCATCCATCCTGGAACGCGGACATCATCGAGAGGGTTTCTTCCGGCGAGCGAGTCGCGGGATCGTCCGGCGGAGGCGGAACGGCCGCTTCCTCGGTGTTCTGCCTGCGGAGCTGAGGAGCCAGGTTCGCTTGGCGGACGCGCAGCGGCAGGCCGAGGTGAGTGCCGCTAGGCGTCGGCTCTCCCCAGGACGGGTGCACTCCGGCCGGGGTTCGCAGGGGGTCGTCCCCCTTGGGCCGCACTGTCGTTTCCTGGCCAATGGGTGGTTCCCACGGCCCGCGCACCGGCTCGCTGCTGGTCCCTGGAAGGTCGGTGGCTACGAAGCCGTTCGACTCTGGGGTGATGGTCCGGTCGTTCAGCGGCAGCGGGCCACCATTGGAGGCGGGCTCGGCGTAGCCGCGTGTTTCTGGGTGAACGGCTGGCAATATCGTTTCCAGCCGGTGCCGTCCGGGGGTGCCAACGGCCAGCGCCGCCGCCCAGCTCGGATCCGGGTCGGTCGCGTCGGCTTCGCGCGAGGATCTGTTTCCCTGATCCGACTGGCGCTGCGGTAGGTTGCCTGGGCTCGGCGGGTTTGCCTCTTCGCGGGGCACGATGATGGCGTGCGGCATGAGCACGATCGCGGTCGTTCCGCCGTACGGCGACTGCCGCAGCGAGACCTTGATCCCGTGCCGGGCCGCGAGCTGGCCGACCACGAACATGCCCAGCTGGCCGCTTCCAGGCAGCTCGAGCTCCGATGGGCCGGCCAGCCTGGCGTTCATCATTTCGAGTTCTTCGGGGGACGGGCCGAGTCCTCGGTCCTCGACCTCCACCGCGACCCCGAACCCGACCGTCTCGGCCCGCAGGTGCACCTGGGTATTCGGCGGAGAGAAGGCCGTGGCGTTCTCGACCAGTTCCGCGATCAGGTGGACCACGTCGTTGACCGCCACGCCGACGACCTTTTCCGATGACTCGCCGACGACCTCGACGCGCACGTAGTCCTCGACCTCAGCGATCGCGGCCCGGAGCACGTCGAGCACCGGAACCGGGTCGCGCCAGCCGCGCCCGGGAACCGACCCGGACAAGATGATCAGGCTCTCGGCGTTGCGCCGCATGCGGGTGGTCAGGTGGTCGAGCCGGAAAAGCTCGCCCAGCGCGTTGGGGTCTTCCGTGGTCCGCTCCAGCGTGTCGAGCAGGCCGAGCTGGCGGTGCAACAGTGACTGGTTACGCAGCGACAGGTTCAGGAAGACCTGGCTTACTCCCTTGCGCAGGTTGGCCTGGCCGACGGCGGCGTCGATAGCGGTGCGCTGCACGGTGGAGAAGGCCTCGGCGACGCGGGCGACCTCGGTGATCTTGCCGACTGGCAGCGGCGGAGACTCGGCCGCCACGTCCACCTCGGCGCCGTCCCTGAGTTCCTTGATCACCCGGGGCAGCCGCTCGTTGGCCATCGTCTGGGCGCCGTCGCGCAGGCCGGTGAGCTCGGCTCGGACCCGGCGCCCGAACCGGATCCCGAGGAACACCGACAGCAGCAGGGCCAGCAGGCCGAGCCCGCCGGACAGGGCCGCCTGCAGCACGAGCGTCCGCCCGAGGGTGGCGGAGGCGTTGATGATCGGCAGCTTGAAGGCGTTCCCGATGGCCTGAAGCTGGTTGTAGACCCTCGTCGACACCGACGTCCAGGCGGACAGCGCCGACGCGTACGCCGCCCGGCTGGTCGAAGGATCGCCGATTAGGTTCTGCAGCGTCGTCAGCTCGGTATAGAGGGGTCCCTTTGATAGCTGCACCAGGGTGGGCCGCGACGCATCGTCGGCCAGCGCGATCGCGTCCTGCAACTCGATCTGCTCGTTGGCCGCGGCCCCGGCGAAGACCAGCCGGTCAGCGGCGTTCAGGGTGGTGTGGTCGAGTTCCACCCCTTCGATCAGCACTATCTGCCGGCTGAGCTGTTCCTGCGACCTGGCCGCGTCGAGTGAGGCCAGCGAGTGTTCATACAGCGTGGTGTCGGGCTGAGCGGGGGTGATGAAGACCGTGAGCACCGCGTTGATGACGTCGCCGTACTGCTGGAAGCCCTGTGCTGGATTCAGCTGTCCGTCGTCGATCGAGGACCTGATGCTGCGGATGCTGTCCAGCTCGCCGTTGGTTGCGTTGTGGAGGCGGGGGCTCACGTCGCTGCTGGCTTCGAAGGCGGCGATCGCAACGTCACTGGCGTGCCGCACGCCCGCTAGTTTGCTCGCGGGCAGCGTCACTGGGCTGCTCTGCCAGATGAAGGTAGACGCGCGCTCCTTCTCGAACGCGAGCAGCAGCACCTGGGTGTCCTGGTACAACCCGAGTCCGACGCGGTGGAGCTGGTACTCGTCGGTGGCCTTGGAGATCGTGGTGCTCGCGACGAATCCCCACAAGCCGACGAGCCCGATCAGCGGGACGAGCAGCAGGCCCACTAGTGTAGTCCCAATCGACCGTGTCCGTGCGGGTTTGTCCGCTTTTGGCCGGTTGGACATCGCTATTCACGCCCCTCACTGAACTCGGCCGTTATCAGCCAATCTCAGAGAGTAGTCCTCCTGCTCATCCAATGAGAGCAGTCAGGCGGATTGACGCCAAAACCAGACCGGCAGCGGTAAACCGGGCTAGTGGGCCGACCACTTCGGGTTGTCCGCGCCCGTCTCGTGGCGCGCCGTTTTCTTGAGTCTCCCGGCTGCGGGTCGGTGTTCCCGGCCCTCCTCACGTTCCGCATCGGCCGGGCAGTTTGCGGGCGGCCGGCTTGATGTCGCTGAGGCCCAAAGCCCGCGCAATATTTCTCGCCTATAATGCTTAGTGAGGCTAACTAACGAGGTGAGTGCGTCGGGCGGCGACACTAGCGGGCGACGGGGACGGGGTCGGCTCCGGATGAAGAGCGTGGCTTTGTCGCTGCGGAACCGGAACTACCGGTTGTACTTCTTCGGACAGTTGCTGTCGATGATGGGGACCTGGATGCAGGCCGTCGCGCTCGCGTTCCTGGTGCTCAAGCTGACGGGCAGCGGTACCGATCTCGGGCTCTCCACGGCGGCCAGGTTCGCGCCGATGTTCGTGTTCGGGCCATTCGGCGGGCTGATCGCCGACCGGCTGGACAAGCGGCGCGTCCTTTACGTCACCCAGACGATCTCGGCGCTGCTGGCCGGAGTGTTCGCACTGCTGATCGGCGCCGGGGTCATCGAGATGTGGATGGTGTACGTCCTGTCGCTCACGCTGGGCTTCGTCAACGTGTTTGACAACCCCGCCCGGCAGAGCTTTATCGCGGAAATGGTCCGGCCGGATGAACTGTCGAACGCGATCACGCTCAACTCGGTTTCGCTGAACCTGGCGCGGGTGTTCGGGGCGGCTCTCGGCGGTCTGCTCGTCGCCGTGCTCGGCCTGGTCATGTGCTTCGCGCTGAACGGAGTCTCGTTCGCGGCGGTGCTGGTCTCGCTACTGCTGATGCGGTCGGGGGAGTTGTTTCCCGCGCAGCGAGCGGTTAAGGAAAGAGGTCAGATCCGGGCCGGGTTGCGGTACGTGCGGCGGACTCCTGAGCTGCTCGTGCCGTTGATCATGATCACGGTGGTCGGGACGCTGGCGTGGGAGTTCCAGGTGACGCTGCCGCTGATGGCCAACCACGTCTTTCACGGTGGTGCGGGGACTTATGGACTAATGGCGTCGATCATGGGCGTCGGGGCGGTCTTCGGAGGGCTCATCGCGGCGGCGCGGGCTCGGCCGAGCGGGCGGGCTCTTTGCCTGGCCTCGATCGGCTGGGGGCTGGCGATTACCGCCGCGGCGGCCGCGCCGACGCTGACCGTCGAGTTCGCGACCATGGTGTTCGTCGGCTACGGGAGCATCACGTTCAACTCGATGGCCAAGACCATGCTGCAGTCCGCGGCGGTGCCGACGATGCGAGGCCGCGTCATGGCGCTGTGGGGGCTGGCCTGGCTCGGGACCACCCCGATCGGCGGTCCGCTGGTCGGCTGGATCGGACAGCATGCCGGGGCGCGGTGGTCGCTGGTGGCCGGCGGCGTTCCGACGATCCTGATCGGCGTGCTGTGCTGGCCCGCGCTGCGCCGCCTGGACCGCCGGATCGCCGGCCGGCCGGGCTCCCGCGCCGGCCTACGCCAGACTGTCAGCATTCCGGCCGACGGCTAGGCACCCGGTCGCGCTGGCGGGTTTGTCGTAGTGGTACGGGTGGTTGCGGCCCGGACCGGGGAGAGTTTGCCGCGCTTTTCCGCGGTCAACTCTCCGTCAGGCGGAAAGTCTTCCTGATCATGAAGCCGGCCGCTGAGGCCCGGCCCGGTACCGCGCAGCGGTGCCCCGTACCGGGCCCTGAGCCAGGTCACTGCCCGGGACCGGTCCTATCGGGCGGCAGCGGGATTGGCGCGTCGCTACTCCTGTGGCTGCCAGAGGCGGAAGGTTGCACTCTGGTTGTCGACGCACTCGGCTAGCAAGCCGTAGGGCATGCGCACGGGCTCGTTCGCGTGACCGTCGGCGGCCCTGACCCGCTCGATCGCGGCGGCGATGTCATCGACGCGGTACGACAGCTGAACCTCGGTGGTTGCGGCTGTCGAGGGCAGGATGCCGAGCGGGGGGTTGGTCTGCTCGGTGCGCCAGGCGCCCGGGTGACCGGAGAAGAACGACACTCCCAGCACGGCCTCGTAGAACTCCTTGGCCTGCTGCGTATCCCGGGCCAGCATCGTGATGTTCCCGACGTCGCCGTGGCTCGGCTCGACTGCGTCGGTTCCGGCCACCTCGGCCCGGGCGGCGTGGGCTCGGGCATCGGTCTCCTCGGGCTCGGCCGGCGGCCGAAGCAGCATCCACCGGTGGCCGAATGGGTCGATGATTACCGCGCCGCGACCGTAGGGCTGGTCGACCGGCTCCCGCTCCACGGCGGCGCCGTTGCGGCGGGCGCGGTCGGTGCTCGCGTCGACGTTGTCGACCTCCAGGTGGAGGGTGTGGCTGAACGTCGTGGGGTTCTCGGGCGCGCGTACCGGTACGTCGGGCCATAGATCGGACACTTCGGAGAGCATCAGCACCGCGTGACCGATGCTGATCTCGGCGTGGCCGATCGTGCCGTCCGCGTTGACGTGGAGCTGGCCGCGCCGCTGCGCGCCGAACACCTCGCCGTACCAGTCCAGGGCGCGGCGAGCGTCCGCCACGACGATGTAGGGAGTAAGCGCCGATGGCCGGGCAGCCGTGGACTGCTCACTGGGCCGTGCGGCCACCCCGGCGGGGGCATCCGCCGAGGGCTGGACGGGCCGGGTACTAGTCGTCTGCTGAGACATGGTTCCTCCTGAGGATGCGAAGACCTCCCGGGTCAGCCGCCTCCGCAGCCGCCCGGCGAAGTCGGGATCGGGGTCGACCGGCATGACGGGCTCCCGCAGGGCTTCGAACGGATCTGTCATCGCGATCCCTCCTGCGCCTCGTAGAGCCGGCGGAACGCGGCTCGAGCCCGCACCAGCAGCGCCTCGGTGGCATGCAAGGTGCGGTCCAGGTGCCTGGCCACCTCGGGCACCGGCAGTCCGTCGAGGTAGCGCAGCGTGAGGGCGGCCCGGTGGTGTTCGCCGAGCCGGGCGAGCACCTCACGGGAGCGAATCCGGTCGAGGACGGCCTCCCAGGGGTCCTCGGCGCACGCCGGCGCGCTGTCAAGCGCGCCGAGCGCGCCCAGCGCGCGCAGTCCCCGCTGCTCACGTTCGACCCGCCGCCAGTGGTCGGCGAGCTTGTGCCTGGCCACCCCGATCAGCCATGGGATCGACGGATCGGGTGCGTCGGGCTTGCGGATCGCGTGGATGGCCGCCAGGAACGATTCGGCCGCGAGGTCTTCAGCCAGGCCGGTGTCGCCGCAACGCGCCAGCAGGTAGCCGTAGACGTGCGGCAGCGCCTCGTCGTACAGCTTCAGCAGCCCGAAAGCCGGATCGGGCCATACCTGCGGTGGCGTCACATCCTCATAGTCGTCCGGGCCGCCATCACTCCGACGGGCACAGTCGAACTCTTTCCTTCTCCGTCCCGCCAGGCCCCTTGACCGCCGGGCCCCTGGCCGCGGCACCCCTGGCCGCCAGCCCCGACCGCGAGCCTCGACCGCCAGCCTAAGAACGCGCCAAACGAAATTAGTAATCGCCAGAATAGCGAAAGACCTGGTAAGGTAGAGATTCTCTGCCCACAAAGAAAAAAGGACCACATTCTTGTCCCAGATTCAACATAGCACGGAACGAGAAGCGGCGTCAACTAACTCAACTAACGATACCGAGCCCACTCAAGAAGCGGCGGAGCTAGCGCAAGAACAGGCCTACCTCACGATGCTGTACGAGCGGCTGGACGCGCTGAGGGCGGCAACCCGCCACCGGCTGACCGACGTGCAACTAGGCCCGACGGCCGAAAATGAGCAGGGATGGTCCGAGCGAGAGTCCCTCGTCGAGCAATACCGGAACCGGGCCGCCGAACTGGACGCCGCCGAGCGAAACCTCTGCTTCGGCCGGCTGGACTTCGACGAGGGTGACCGGTACTACATCGGCCGGCTCGGCCTGAGCAGCGACGATCACGATCGGCTGCTGGTCGACTGGCGTGCTCGCGCGGCCGAGCCGTTCTATCGTGCGACCGCGCGGGAGCGGTACTCGGTGACCCGCCGCCGCCATCTGCACACCGTCGGCCGGCGAGTCGTGAGCCTGGACGACGACGTGCTCGACCTGGACGCCGTCGATCAGAGCCGCCTGACCGGCGAGGCCGCCCTCCTGGCGTCCCTGCGCCGCGGCCGGACCGGGCGAATGGGCGATATCGTCGCGACTATCCAGGCCGACCAGGACCGCATTATTCGCGAGGACAGCCGCGGAATTCTCGTCGTCGAGGGCGGGCCGGGCACCGGGAAAACCGTGGTCGCGCTCCATCGGGCCGCCTACCTTCTTTATACCTACCGTAAGCAGCTGGCCCGGCGCGGAATTCTGATAATCGGCCCGAGTGCTACCTTTCTCCGCTACATCGACCAGGTGCTGCCTTCGCTCGGCGAGAACGATGTCGTGCTGGCCACCATCGGCACTCTGTTCCCAGAGGTCGACGCCCGTGGCTCGGAGAGGCCGCAGGCAGCCCAGGTCAAGGGCGACATCAAGATGGTGGATGTCCTGGCCAAGGCGGTCGTCGGACTGCGCCAGACACCCGCCGCCGCGATCGAGATCAAGATCGACGGCACCATCTACCGGCTCACGCCTCGAATGGTCGGCCAGGCCCGGGCCGAGGCGGAGCGGCGCATCGACCCCGACACCGAGGCGCCGCTGACGCATAACCCGGCCCGGCGCGTGTTCATCAGCGCCATGATCAGGAGCCTGGCCCGGCAGCGTGCCCGCGAGCTGGGCGGGCGGCAGCGGACCATGTCGTCCGAAGATGAGCAGGACCTGCGCGCCGAGCTGGCCGCCGAGCCGGCCATCCGCAGCGTGCTGGACGCGCTGTGGCCCGAGCTCGCCCCGCAGCCCCTGCTGGCGCGGCTTTATCAGCAACCCAGCCTGCTCGACCTCTCCGACTCCGAGCGCGCGGCAGTCGCCCGCGACGTACCAGGACCCTGGACACACGCGGATGTGCCTCTGCTCGACGAGTTGGCCGAGCTCACCGGCCCGCCGGATGCCGCCGGCGCCGAGGCCAGGCGCAGGCGGGAGGCAGAAAAGGCTGAGCGCGCCGAGGCCCTTCAGTACTCGGCGGGACTGGTCGAGCAGCTCGTGACCAGCCAAGCAATCGTCGTGCCGTACCTGGAGCGGGATGACTTCGTGAACTGGATCGCCAGCCGGAACACCCGCGCCGACGAGAGCGGCCTGACTGCGGACCGGGCCCAGCATGACCGCACCTGGGCATTCGGGCATGTCATCGTCGATGAGGCACAGGAGCTGTCCGCGATGGCCTGGCGGATGGTGCTGCGACGCTGCCCGGCCCGCTCGATCACGGTCGTCGGCGACCTGGCTCAGACCAGCACGCCTGCGGGAGCCGACTCGTGGGCGGACGTACTCGACCCGGTCGCCGCCGGGCGCTGGCGCACCGCGCGGCTAACCGTCAATTACCGGACTCCCAAACCCGTCATGGCGCTGGCCACCGCGCTCCTGCCGCCAGGCGCCCCCGGGCCGGTGTCGGTACGCGACTCCGAGGAGAATCCGTGGTTCGCCGACGCCCATAAGGAGAGCCTGGCCGACCTGGTGACGAAGGAAACGGAGCTGGTCGGCACCGGTCGCGTCGCCGTGATAGCGCCTCCGGACCGCATCGCCGAGACCGCCGCCGCGCTGCCCGTCGCCGCTGCGCTCGACCGGGATGGCCCAGATCTCGACGCACCGGTCGTGGTGCTCACCCCCGAGCAGGCCAAGGGGCTCGAATTCGACTCGGTGGTCATCGTCGACCCGGCCGGGATCGAGCAAGCGTCCCCGCGCGGCCGCGCTGACCTCTACGTCGCCGTCACCAGGACCACCCGCAGGCTGGGACTCGTCAGCTTTGGCGACGGGCAGCGAGTGGAATGCTGGACACGTGGAGCCAGCGCGGGCCCAGATACTGATAGCCGATGACCTGAGGATTTTCCTGCGGCCGCGGTACCGCACGGCCCCGACCTGGGTGCGGTGCGACGGGGTATCGACGCTAGGTCACCTAGTCCAGTCGCTCGGTGTACCGCTGACCGAGGTCGGCAGCCTGACAGTCGCCGGGACGCCGGCCTCGCCGAGCTACCGCCCGCAGGACGGCGACGTTGCGCGGGTCGACGCGGTACGTCGTCCCCAGCCGCTGCCGCCAGCCGGTTTCCTGCTCGACGTGCACCTGGGAACGCTCGCCCGCCGGCTCCGGCTGCTCGGCGTCGACACCGCCTACAGCAACCAGGCCGATGACGGCGAACTCGTCGAGCAGGCGAACGCCGGCCATCGCCTGCTGCTGACCCAGGACCGCGGCCTGCTGTGCCGTCGTGCGCTGCGCGCGGGCGCCTACGTACGCGGCGCCCGCCCCGACGACCAGCTGGCGGACGTCCTGGACCGATTCGCACCGGAACTCTCGCCGTGGACGAGGTGCCCGGCGTGCAACGGCCCGCTGGTCGCGGTCAGCAAGGCCAGCGTGGACTCGCTGCTGCGGCCAGGCACTCGGCGCACCTATAAGGACTTCTCCCAGTGCCATGACTGCGACAAGGTGTACTGGCGCGGCGCCCACGCCACCACGCTCGAAGCCATTGTCCGCGCCGCATCGATTTGCCGTTAGCGACATCACACTGAACACTACTCAATGTGGAAAGAATGCTGACATGACCGACTTCCCGCCCGGAGGCTCAGACCAGCCGCCAAACCCGGGCTTTGCCGAACCATTCGCCTTCGGCCCGGCCGGCCCGGCCCGCCGGCCAAGGCGGCCCGGCTGGATCTGGTTCGTCCTCGCGCTTGCCGTCCTGGTGGCCGGGATCGCCTGGCTGATCTACGGCCTGACCTCCGTGGCCGGCACGATCGATGACCTGCAGCGGGTACCGGTGCCCGGCCACGGCACCATCAGCCTCACCCACAGCGGCGGCTACACCATCTACTACGAAGGCGTCGGCGCCAGGAACGGGGACATCGCGAACTTCCATGTCAATGTCGCGCCCGCGTCGTCCGGTGCCGCGGTCGCGAGCCTGACCCACTATGGGGCTATCGTCACCTACAACATCGGCTCCCATGAAGGCCGGGCGGTTCTGTCGCTCCGGCTGAAGAGCCCGGGCCGCTTCACGGTCACCACGACGGGAGCCGCGCGGCCGAATTCCGACATCGCCATCGGCGGAAGCATTGGCAGCGGAATCGTCGGGGCGCTCTTGCCGTCCATTCCGCTGATCATCATCGGTTTCGGAGGCTCGCTGGCCCTGCTCATTATCAGGATCGTCAGCGCGAGATCGGGTCGGCGAAGGTACGCCTAAAGCAGTGCCGATCATCGCATTAAATGGTCATGTGTGCGGACTGAGCCAGGCGGCCGCCCGATCGCGCCGTTCATCCGAGCTGACGCGAAGCTGAGGACAGCAAGGAGCACACATGCCCTTCGATACAACAAATTTGCTTGGCAGAAAGCAGTCAGCGGGTTCGGTAGTACTGGCCAGAGGCTGGACCTGGCAACACGGAATCACCACGGCCGGGCTCGCCGGCGAAGCGATCGGGGCCGCGTCCAGGAAGGCAGCCAAAGGAAACGCCTCTCCGACCCCGCAGTTCGGCCGGAGCACCTACCTGGCCGTGACGGACACCGAAGTCGCGATACTCGCGGTGAAACGAGGCGCGCCCGGCGGTCTGGGAGAAGTGCTCGCCCGAGTGCCCAAGACCGAGGTTACTTCCGCGAAGCTGAGCCCAGGCGTCCTGCGGACGAACCTCACGATCACCTTCAACGGCGAGGGCCGCTGGGAGTTCGAGCAGTCACCGCTGATCCGCCCGGTGCTCGTCAAGATCATTCGCGCACTGGGCTACTGACCGTGACTTCGCGGGCCGGCGACAGCTGGGGTGAGGACGGCAATCCCCGCCGCTATGACGCCTACGCCCGCGAACACCCGAACTACCAGGAAACCAGCCGCGACCTCGTCTCGGTCGCCCTGCCCGAGGGCAAGGACGGTGCCATCGATGCCACCGTCCTCGACCTGGCCTGCGGAACCGGTGCCACGACGCGGGAGATCCTCGCGGTGCTAGGTCCGGCCGGCAAGGTGACCGGCGTCGACAAGTCGGCGGCGATGCTCGGCCAAGCCGCAAGCTCGGTGACCGACCCTCGCGTCGCCTGGATCCAGTCGCCCGCCGAGAGCGTGGACCGGCTCGTCACCGAGCCGGTCGACGCTGTCATCTGCAATTCCGCGATCTGGCAGACCGATCTCGCCGCCACCGTGTCGGCGGTCCGTGCCGTGCTGAAGTCCGGCGGCCGTTTCGCGTTCAACGTGCCGGTCGGCTTCCTCGCCGATGGCGATACCCAGGGCCTGCCGGAACGGCATCCGTCGCTGCTGGGGCAGATGCGAGCGATCGCCGAACGCGACTACGGCTGGACGCCGGCCGTCGAACCGCCTGCCAGGGTCAGGCAGCGACTGACCAGGGAATCGATCCGCTCTGTCCTGGAGGCCGCGAGCTTCGACGTGGAACTGGTCACCGAGGCCAGCTATCGCAACAGCCCAGAATCTCAGCGCGCCTGGCTGTCGATACCAATCTTCACCAAGGACCCGCTCAGGGGCTTGCCCTATCAGGACCGCCTGCGCGTCATCAACGAGGCCTACGAGCGGCTAGGGCCAGGCCAGACCGAGCACGCGCGGTGGGTGATCTTCGTTGGCCGGCCCGGCATCACGGCGAACCCGGCGGGGTGAGCCAGACGTAGGTGAACGGCTGGCCCGTGTTCCAGGCGGCCGCGTCGGCCGGATGAACCCGCAGCATCACCAGCCGCACCGTCAAGGCGCTGCGGTCTCCGGACGGTCGTCCGGAGACCGCAGCGCTGGTGTTTGCCAATCCTGGGACCGGTAGGGGCGGAAGAACTCGCGGAGTTCGGCCGCGTACAGTTCGGGCTCTTCGAACGGCGCGAAATGCCCGCCGCGCGCGGGCTCGGTGACGCGCACGACGTTGGCGACGCGGTTAAGCCAGGCCCGGGGCGGGAGGATGACGTCGCCGGCGAACAACGAGAAGCCCGATGGAACTTCGACCCGGCGGGCGGCCTGGGCCGGCGGGATCGCGGCGTTGGCGTGGTACATGCGCATCGAG
>DATNFM010000394.1:0-27283 GCA_035606435.1 Streptosporangiaceae bacterium
GGCGATGTGCGCGGCTCGGTGGATGGCCGCGCGGCGGGCGGCTGGTCGGCTGGGAGTGGGGTTAGCCAGGGTGAGGTGGTGGGCTCGGTTGAGGATGCGGGTGGCCGGTCGGCCGGCCCCGGGGTTAGCCAGGGTGAGGTCGATTGTTCGGCTGGCCTTGGCTCGGTGGGCCAGCCGGTGCCGGTTCCCGCGTCGGCCGCGGCTGGCTGTTCCGGCCGGGTAGGGGGCAGGTCCGTGGCGAAGAGCGGGGCGGGGCGGTCGCGCGGGGCGGTCTGGGTGGTCGGGCTCGGGTGATCGGGGGAAAGCGAGCCCAACGGCGCTGCGGGGTCGGTGTCTGGCCTGCGGGTCGCTGCCTCGTGGGTGATCGGGTCGAAGCCGCCGCCGGCCGATTCTGACCCGGGTTCATGGTCTGCTGAGGCGGGCTCCGGTTCGACCGTGGTGAGTCGCCAGCCTCCTGGTTCGAAGGTTCCCGGCTCCGACGTTCCCGGCTCGAAGGTTCCCGGCTCCAACGTCTCCGGCTCCAACATTCTTGGGCCCGCACCTGGACCGGCCCCCTGGGGGACCGGCTGGGCGGGACCAGACTGGGCCGGACGCGGACCTTCGGCTGCGGCTGAAGGAATGGCCGGCGGAACGGCGGCGGGCGGCGGGGGCAGGTTCGGCGGAGTCGAGCCGGCTGGTGGCCCGCCCGCTGGAGGCATCGCGTCCGCGGAGCGAGCAGCCGCGGCCGCCTCGGTCACCGGGCGCCGGCGGCGGGCGTGCCGCAGCAGGGCGAGCAGCAGGCCGAACGCCAACAGCACCAGGGCCCAGGGGAAGATCGCGGCGGTGACCTCGGCCCATCGCTTGGGCAGGTGAACGCCCGCCGGGCGAAGAGCACTGCCGGCGGCGATCGCGGCCAGCAGGATAACGAAACACAGCCACGCGTAGATCTTGCTGATCAGGCCGGCCCCGCGCAGCGCCAGAACCGCGCAGCCCGCGATCACCAGCATCGCATCGGCCACTCCCGGGTAGATCTTGGCGAGTGACACCGAGACGCCGGCCTGCAGCGCGAGATCGTGCACGCTCGTGTACGAAAGGACGCAGGCACCGGCGGTGAGCGCGATCACGCCGCCGGCGATGGCGATCAGTGCCAGCAGTCGCAGGATCCGGCCGCCGTTCTCACCGCCGGGGTCGACCCGCCGGTGCTGGCCGACGGCCACCGTAGCGGTCTGGTCGTACGACGGCCCAGCTTGGCCGGCCGCACGCTGGTCCCTTCTCCTAGCCACGGCAGTCCTTCCTGCTCAGTCTGCGGTCATATAGTCGTGAAGACAGGCAAGAATCGCGCCGATTGCCGCGGTGCCGGCCCGGGGGGCGACCCCCGGAACCCCCGCGGTGCCGGCCCGGGGGGCGACCGCCGGAATCCCCGAGTTGCCGGCCCGGGGAGACGACCCCCGGGACCCCGCGGTGCTGGCCAGGGGAGGGGGATAGTCGCGCGGCTCCGCAGGCGGCCTGCGGCATCAAGCCCAAGCTAGCGATCATGACGTCAAGGGAGACGATATGCCGTACTATCGGGTGACAGGCGAGATTCCCCGAAAGCGTCACATCCGCTTCAATCGTCCCGATGGTGGCCTTTACGCCGAGGAACTTATGGGCGAAGAGGGCTTCTCGTCCGATTCTTCCCTGTTGTATCACGTCCATCCCCCAACGGCGATCGTCAAGAGCGAGGCCGTCGCCGACGGCCTCGTACCGACCAAACTGGCGCCCAATCATCCGCTGCTGCCCAGGCACTACCGGACCCAGGAACTTGCCGTAGGCGGCGATCTGGTCCTCGGCCGACAGCCGCTGGCCGGCAACGAGGACGTGATCATCTCCTTCGTCGCCGCCGACGCCGAGTCCGAGTTGTACCGGAACTCCGTCGGCGACGAGACGGTCTACCTCCAGTCCGGCGCGGCCAGGTTCGAGTCGGTTTACGGAGCGATCGAGGCGAGCGCCGGCGACTACGTCGTGATCCCGCGCGGCACGATCCACCGCTGGATCCCGGTCGGCCAAGCCCACGTCAACGCGCTGGTCATCGAGGCGCGCGGCCACATCCGGCCGCCGAAGCGCTACCTGTCCGACACCGGCCAGTTCCTGGAGCATGCGCCCTACAGCGAGCGCGATCTGCGCGGGGTGACCGGGCCGCTGCTCACCGACGGAGCGGACGTGCCCGTGATCGTGCGCAACCGTGGCGGACTGACCAGGCTTACCTATGCCTACCACCCGTTCGACGTTGTGGGCTGGGACGGATGCCTTTATCCGTATGCCTTTAACATCTCCGATTTTGAACCGATCGTGAAGCGAACGCACGCGCCCCCGCCGGTACATCAGACGTTTGCCGGGCCGAACTTCGTGATCTGCTCGTTCTGCCCGCGGCCGTTCGACTTCGACCCGGAATCGGTGCCTATCCCGTATAACCACCATAATGTTGATTCGGACGAATTCATGTTCTACGTGGCGGGCGATTACTCGGCGCGAGCCGGGTCCGGCGTGGGCATCGGCTCGGTGACCCTGCATCCGTCCGGTTTCACGCACGGACCGACGCCCGGTGCGGTTGAGGCGGTGATCGCCGGGGTAGCTGCCGGGCGCACGAGCACCGATGAGACGGCGGTTATGGTAGACACGTTCCGGCCGCTGCGGCTCGGCGCCCAAGCCGCCGCAGCCGAAGACGCGGAGTACGCGTGGAGCTGGGCACGAGCAGATAAAGCAGATATAGGGAGAAAGCATGGCTGAGGGCTCCGGCCCCGATGACCAGAGCCGGGTCCCGTTGCCGGATGCGGCCAGGGCGCTGTTCGCGGGAGTCAACTTCGTGACGGTCGCGACCATCGATCCGGACGGACGGCCGCAGCTCAGCGTCGTCTGGGCCAAGCTCGACGGCGACGATGTGCTGTTCTCGACGATCAAGGGCCGGCGCAAGTACGCGAACCTGACCAGGGACGGCCGGGCCAGCGCACTGGTGTACCCGGCCGATGACGCGTACAGCTACGCCGAAGTCAGGGGGCGGGTGACGGTCACCGATGATCCGTCCGCGCACCTGATCAACGAGCTGTCGATCAAGTACACGGGCGAGCCGTTCGGCGACCGGCCCGGGGAGGAGCGGGTGATCGTCCGGATCATCCCCGACAACGTCGTGCTCTACGTGGATTGACCCTGGCTGGACCGGCCTCTGGAAACGAGCGCCGGGCTCCTTTTGCTGAATCCCAGACCCGGCTGGGCTTGGCCGACGCGCGAACGAAATCCCGTAGCCTAGACGGATGACGTTGCGCATTCACGATACGGCCACGCGCTCCGCGCGCGAGTTCGTCCCGGTGGTACCGGGCAAGGCCGGTCTGTACCTGTGTGGCGCGACGGTGCAAGCTCCGCCGCACATCGGCCACATCAGGTCGGGTGTCAGTTTCGACATCGTCGTCCGCTGGCTGAAGGTGACCGGCTACGACGTGACGTTCTGCCGGAACGTGACCGACATCGACGACAAGATCCTGCGGGTCGCGGCCGAACAGGGCGTCCAGTGGTGGGCCGTGGCCGAGCGGAACCAGCGGGCGTTCACTCGTGCCTACAACGCGCTCGGCTGCCTGCCGCCTGACGTAGAGCCCCGGGCCACCGGCCACGTGCCGGAAATGATCGTGCTGATGCGACGGCTGATCGACGCCGGACACGCCTATGCCGCTGGGCCGGCCCGGGGGGACGACTCCCCGTCAACCCCGGCAGCCGGCGACGTGTACTTCGACGTGACCTCGTTCGACCGGTACGGTGCGCTGTCCGGCCAGCGGCTAGACAACATGCAGCCTCCTTCAGACACAGACCCCGGCGACGACAGCAAGCGCGACCCGCGCGACTTCGCGCTGTGGAAGGGCCGCAAGCCCGGCGAGCCGGCCTGGGAGACCCCGTGGGGCGAGGGCCGGCCCGGCTGGCACCTGGAGTGCTCGGCGATGGCCACCAAGTACCTGGGCACGACGTTCGACATCCACGGTGGCGGCATCGACCTGATCTTCCCTCACCACGAGAACGAGCTGGCCCAGTCGAGCGCCGCCGGAGACGGGTTCGCCCGGTACTGGATGCACAACGGCCTGGTCAGGATCCGCACCGAGAAGATGTCCAAGTCGCTGGGCAACTCGCTGCTCGTCGACTCGATGGTGACCAAGGTCAGGCCCGTCGAACTGCGCTACTACCTCGGCCAGGCGCACTACCGGTCCGACATCGAGTACTCGCAGCCCGCGCTAGAAGAAGCCGTCGCCGCCTATCGTCGCATCGAGGGCTTCCTCACCAGGGCCATCGAGGCGACCGCCGCGCCTGCCCAAGACCAGCCCGCCCCGGACCAGCCCGCCGAGACAGTGCTGCCCGGCGCGGCGACCGGGTTGCCGACGGTGACCAGCTTGCCGGCCGCGTTCGCCGCCGCGCTTGATGATGACTTCGCCGTGCCGCAGGCTCTCGCGGTGGTGCACGAGGCGGTCAGGGAAGGCAACACCGCCCTGGCCGAAGGCGACCACGCCGGGGCGGCCAAGCAAGCCGAGTCCGTGCTCGCCATGCTCGCGGTGCTGGGGCTCGATCCGTTCGCGCCGCCGTTCGCCGCCGCCGGGGGCGGAGACCTCACCGCCGTGGTCGATGCGCTGGTCAGCGTCGCGCTCGAGCAGCGGCAGGCGGCCCGGGCGCGCAAGGACTACGCGGCCGCGGACGCGATCAGGGATCAGTTGCAGGAGGCCGGTGTGGTCGTCGAAGATACGCCGTCCGGTCCGCGTTGGGAGTTGGCTCGATGAGCGGTAAGGCAGGCGGCGGCAAGGCGGGCGCCGGTGGCGGCAGGCAGGGCGGCGGTGGCGTGTCCAAGTCGGGCCGGCCCCGCCCGGGCACCGGCGGTTACGGCCGCCGCAAGCTCGAGGGCAGGGGCCCGACCCCGCCGGCCGAGATGAGGCCGGGGCATCCGGCCCAGCGGAGAGCCGCGGCGGCCGCCTCGGCGGCGTCTAAGACCGGTCGCGACGCTGGCGCCTCGCGTGGTGCCGGCGCGGGGGGCCGCGACGCTGGAGCCCCCCGTGGTGCCGGCGCGGGGGGCCGCGACGCCGGAGCCCCCCGTGGTGCCGGCGCAGGCGGTCGAGCCTCCGCTGGAGCGACCGCCGGCGGTACTTCGGGGAGGCGGTCTCCCGGATCCCCTCGTGATGCTGGCCCGGGAGGCCGACCCCCGGCAGGAGCCACTCGCAGTGCTGGTCTGGGGGAGCGACCCCCCGCAGGAGCCCCCCGCCGTCGGGATTCAAGCCGCGCAAATTTTTCTCCTGACAGAGGCATTTCTGCTCGAACGCCAGCCGGCCGGAACGCACGCGGCGCCGGCAACGTGGCCGAAATCGTCGCCGGGCGCAACCCGGTGCTCGAGTCGCTGCGCGCGGACGTGCCGGCCATGGCGCTGCATGTCGGCCCGCGCCTGGACGCGGACGAGCGGATCACCGAGGCGGTCAAGCTGGCCGCTGACCGGGGCATTCCGGTCGTGGAGGCCGGGCGGGCCGAGCTTGACCGGTTCACCGGCGGCGCCATTCACCAGGGTCTGGCGCTGCGGATCAGGCCGTACTCCTACGCGCACGCCGACGACCTGATCGCGGACAGCCGCGGTGCTGGCCGGAGGG
Source organism: Streptosporangiaceae bacterium (assembly GCA_035606435.1). Lineage (GTDB taxonomy): Bacteria > Actinomycetota > Actinomycetes > Streptosporangiales > Streptosporangiaceae > Chersky-822. The sequence continues at coordinate 5,619 of DATNFM010000394.1, forward strand.
GGACGACCCCCTTGAACCCCCGCGAACCACTCGTCGTCGCGCTCGACGGCGTGACCGACCCGCGCAATCTCGGCGCGGTCGCGCGCTCGGTAGCGGCGTTCGGCGGCGACGGCGTGCTCGTGCCCGCGCGGCGGTCGGCGGGCGTCACCGCCGGGGCGTGGAAGGCCTCGGCTGGCGCGCTCGCCCGGGTGCCGGTCGCCCAGGCCTCGAACCTGTCGTCGGCCCTGGCCGGCTACGCCAAGGCAGGCCTGTTCATCGTAGGACTCGATGCCGACAGCGACACCGACATCGGCTCGCTCGACCTGGCCACCGGCCCGCTGGTGCTGGTGATCGGCTCGGAGGGCAAGGGCCTGTCGCGGCTGGTCAGCCAGCACTGCGATCAGATCGCGCGGATTCCGATCACCGGCGCGGAGTCGCTCAACGCGAGCGTCGCGGCCGGAATCGCGCTGTACCAGGTCACCCAGCTGCGGCTGGGCGCGGCCGAAAGCTAGTCGGCCGTCGCCAGCCGTCGCCGGGCGATCTTGCTTCGCGGCAACGGGCTGGCTGGCGTCCCGTCGTCGTCGAGCGCGAGTGCTGGCAGCGCGCTCGCAGGCCAGGCGATCAGCGGGTCGGGTTCGATAGCGATCTCCGGGCTCTTGCCGCTGTATTCAAAGAGCGACAATATATAACGCATTGTTTCCAGCCGGGCCCGCTTCTTATCGTTACCCTTCACCACGGTCCACGGGGCGCCCGGCAGGTCGGTGCGGGCGAACATGGCCTCCTTGGCCCCGGTGTACTCGTCCCACTTGTCGAGCGAGGCCAGATCGATCGCGCTGAGCTTCCACGACTTGACCGGGTCGGAGTGCCGGTCGACGAAGCGGCGCAACTGCTCGGCCCTGGTGATCGAGAACCAGAGCTTGACCACCTTGATGCCCTCGCCGATCAGGCCGTTCTCGAACGCGGGCACGTCGTTGAGAAACCGTTCGTACTCCTCGGGCTGGCAGAAGCCCATCACGTGCTCGACGCCGGCCCGGTTGTACCAGGACCGGTCGAACATCACGAGTTCGCCGGGCAGCGGCAGGTGGGGCAGAAACCGGCGCAGGTAGTTATCTCCCTGCTCGTGCGCGGCCGGCTTCTCCAGGGCCACGACGCGTACTCCGCGCGGGTTCAGGTTCTCGGCGACGCGCCTGATCGCGCCGCCCTTCCCGGCGGCGTCCCGGCCCTCGAAGATGATCAGGACCCGGTCGCCGGATTCCTTGATCGACCGTTGCAGCTTCAGCAGCTCGATCTGGAGCATCCGCTTCGTCTGCTCGTACGGCTTGCGGCCGAGCCTGGCGGGGTACGGATAGCTCTCCTGCCAGGGCGCGGTGTTGCCGGGGCCGTCGGGTCGGATCAGGGCAATCCGGCCATTCTTGCGCTGTTTAAGGCTGAACCCGAGTTCAGCGGCCAGCTTGTCGAGTTGCGCGCGCACCGCGTCCGCGTCGCCAAGCTCGTGTGCCGCCACCTCAGCGCTCACGTTCCCTCCGGTTCTGCTCGCTCCGGCCGATCTGCACCTAATGCCCTGCAGCAGGTCAAGCGATGCGATGTGGCAGGTAACGGGATGCCAAGGGGCCTCGACGGATCGCCAGGCCCGGCCGCCACGATCGCGCTGCGCCGGTGTCGAACGCAGGAGAACTTACAGGTTAACAACGGCCGAATAGGTACCCATGTAACGGGTGGGCCTGCCGGCTGGTTCGCGGGCGCCGACGGCTCTCCCGCGTACGGTCGTTACCTTGAGATTTGGTAACGCCCACAACCTGATGCTGGCTATCGGAGTCTAAGGGCTGGAATAGTTGCTTACAGGACTTTCTGGGCTGCTGGCTGTTTCCGGGGTGACGGAGCGTCCTTAACTAGGCACTGACGGGAGTACATATGGGGCACGGAAGTTGGCGGTTGCTGGCCGGGGCTGGCAGCGTAGCCGCGATCGGGGCGACGATCCTGGCCACGGCGCCGGTGGCGGGGGCGAGCACCGCGCACGTCCAGTTGCGGACCGCTGCGACGGTCGTTCCTGGGGCGAAGTACAAGCCGACCCACAAGACGCTGACGCTCGGGAGCCACGGTCCGGCGGTGACGGCACTGCAGAAGCGGCTGACCTTCCTGCACTACTACGCGGGCAAGGCTGACGGCCGTTTCGGGTGGTCCACGATGGAGGCGGTCTGGGCGTTCAAGGAGGTCCAGTCGGGTAAGGCGATCCCGCCGAACCCGGACCATGCGACCCCGTTCATGCAGCGCCAGATGCTGCACCCGAAGAAGCCCAGGGTGCTGGTCAAGGGCGCGCACTGGACCCGGATCGAGGTTAATAAGAACATCGGCGTGCTTGTCCTGTATAAGAACAAGAAGATCGTCCTGATCAGCCACGTGTCGACCGCCGCGCATTGCCGTACCGCCGACGGCTGTGGCTGGGTCACCCCTGACGGCACGTATCGTGCGCTGCACTTTTATCCCGGTTGGGTAGGTGGCTCGCTTGGGCTGATGTGGAACCCGGTCGTCTTCACGCCCGACGGCGCCTACGCGATTCACGGCGAGCCGAACCCGACAAGCACGTTCAGCCCGGACGGTGTCCCGCTCAACGCCGCCTCTCACGGTTGCGTGCGAATTCCGATGGACATCGCAGACTTCTTCCACCGGCTGATCCATATCAGCCCGACGAGCGGGATCCTGATCTACATCAGGGGGAACGACCAGCCTGACACCGGGGCATGAGCTAGACCGGGGACCCGGTCTGCGCGCGGCTTGACCAGCGGCGGTAGCATGCCTGTTTCCCGAACAGGAAATAGGCTCTGGTGGGCAATGTCGAGCGACAAGCATGGGGTGGGTGGGTTCAATGCGACGTTTCCTCGTGACGGTTGCGGCGATTGCCGTGGCCGGAGGCCTGGCCGCGTGCGGGTCCTCGTCGACCTCGAGCGCTCCTGGCGGGTCGGGCGGTACGCACACCGCGACGACGACGAGTTGCACCAAGTCGGGGCTGAGCCATCTGCTGATCAAGCCGGGCGCGCTGATAATCGGTACCGACAACCCGGTGTACACGCCCTGGTTCGTGAACAACACGCCGACCAACGGCAAGGGTTACGAGAGCGCGGTCGCCTACGCGGTCGCGGCCCAGCTCGGCTTCAGCAAGTCGGAAGTGACCTGGGTGCACGAGCCGTTCAACAGTGTCTACGCCCCTGGGCCTAAGCCGTTCGACTTCGACATCAACGAGGTCTCGGTCACTCCGGCCCGGGCCCAGGCGGTGACGTTCTCCCGGAGCTACTACCCGGTCCAGCAGGCGATCGTCGCGCTCAAGGGCACGCCGATCGTGAGCAAGCACTCGCCGGCCCAGCTGAAGACCTACCAGTACGGCGACCAGATCGGCACCACCGGGCTGACCTTCATTAACTCCAGCATCCAGCCGACCAAGACGCCGAAGGTTTTCAACACCCTGGCGCTGGCCGCGTCCGCACTGTCCGCGCACCGGATCGACGCGCTGGTCACCGACACGCCGACCGCGCAGTTCATGGCCGCGGACCAGATCAAGCACGCGGTGCTGGTGGCCCAGTTCCCGACCGTGGGCGAGCACTACGGCCTGGTGCTGGCCAAGGGGAATCAGCTGGTCAACTGCGTGAACACCGCGCTGGACAAGCTGGACAGCAACGGCACGCTGACCGCGCTGCAGCACAAGTGGCTGGGGATCTACCTGAAGTTCCCCACGATCAAGCCCTGACCCGGCCGAACTCGACCTGACCTACGCGCTTGACCGACAACATCGACAACCTGGCTACCGAGCCGCCGGCGGGTACCCCCGTCGGCGGCTTCACGACCGGTCGCGGGCCCCGGCTGTTCACCGGCGGCGGGCGCCGGGGCGTCGTTATCTCCACGGTGAGCACGGTCATCGTGCTGTCGATCCTGTTGACGATCTTCCTGCTCGCACCGGGCGCGCGCACGTTCGAGCACGCCTTCTTCAGCCCGCACAATATGTGGCAAGCCTTCATCGGCAACCCGAAGAAGGGCTATTACTCCGTCGGCGCGGCGATCTGGCTCAACATCAGGATGTTTCTGGTCTCCGAGGCGCTGATCCTGCCGATCGCTTTGCTGACCGCGCTGATCAGGCAGTCGACCCACCCGGCGATGTTCCCGATCAGGCTGCTCGCGACGATCTACGTCGACTTCTTCAGGGGCGTTCCGCTGATCTTGGTGGTGCTGGCGCTCGGGCTCGGAGTCCCCGCTCTCGACCTGCCGGTGATCTCGCATCAGCCGGACGTGGTCTACGGCGTGACGGCGCTAGTGCTGTCGTACTCGGCCTATGTGTCGGAGGTCTACCGGGCCGGCCTCAATTCCGTGCACCGAAGCCAGATCTCGGCGGCCCGGTCGCTGGGACTGTCGCAGCGAACGGCGCTGCGGTACGTGATCTTGCCCCAGGCCGTTCGCAACATCATCCCGCCGCTGCTCAACGACTTCATCAGCTTGCAGAAGGACACCGCGCTGGTCAGCGTGCTCGGAGTGATCGAGGCCAACCAGGCCGCTGACATCTACTCCACGCTGATCTTCAACTACTCCAGCTTCACCGTGGCGGCGATCTTGTTCTTGATCCTGACGATCCCGCTGGCCCGCTTTACCGACCGGATCATCGACCGGGACCGGCGCCGACGACTGGCCGGAGCTGTCACATGACGGTGCCGGGCGCATTCGAAGGCACGACGGCGGCCGTCGAGATCAGCGGGCTGCGGAAGTCGTTCGGGCCGAATCTCGTGCTGAACGGTGTCGATCTCGCGGTGCGGTCGCATGAGGTGATCTGCCTGATCGGGGCATCGGGCTCGGGCAAGTCGACGCTGTTGCGCTGCGTCAACCTGCTCGAGCCGATCGACGGCGGCCAGATCCGGCTGTTCGGCCACGACATCACCGGGCCGAACATCGACCCGAACCTGGTCAGGCGCCAGATCGGGATCGTGTTCCAGTCGTTCAACCTGTTTCCGCACATGAACGTGCTCCGCAACGTCACGCTCGCGCCGACGAAGGTGCTCCACATGACGGCCGCCCAGGCGAACGCCGAGGCGCGGGCGCTGCTTGACCGGTTCGGCCTGGCCGACAAGGCCGGGGACTACCCCGACCGGCTGTCCGGCGGTCAGCAGCAGCGAGTAGCGATCGTGCGGGCGCTGGCGATGCAACCGCAGATCATGCTGCTCGATGAGGTGACCAGCGCGCTCGACCCCGAACTCGTCGCCGAGGTGCTCGCCGTGATCGGTGAGCTGGCGTCGGGCGGGATGACGATGCTGATCGCCACCCACGAGATGGGCTTTGCCAGGGAGATCGCGAACCGCGTGTGCTTTCTCGAAGAAGGAAGAATTATCGAGGACGCGCCGCCCGCCGAACTGTTCAGCGATCCGAAGGATGAGCGAACCCGCCGGTTCCTGCGCCGCATCGTCGAGGCCAAGCGCCTCTGAGCTGCGAGGGCGGCCGTGTACCCACGGCCGGTACAACATCGATGCCGCGTTACTGTAGTACCTTCCTGGGAAGCTACTACAGTAACGCGGGTTTGCTGCTGCCCTGGCTACAGCGCAATCCCGTTACTGTAGTTCCGTCCCGGGACGCAACTACAGTGAAGAGCCTCCGCTGTTGCTCTATCGGGCGCCTGGACGGGGTCATATCAGGTTTGATAATGCGGATCTTGTGCTCTGCCCTAAATGATGAGGCCGCGTTATAGTCCTTCAAAGTTGAATCAAATGGTGCGACTCCACCTCGAGGAGATGACTAGTGCCTAACTTCCCGCGAAGACTAACGGCGGCGCTGGCCCCGGCGCTGCTGCTAGCAGGAGCTGTCGCGGCGGCCGGGCCGGCCGGAGCTGCTCCGGCTACGACTACCTGCCCGAGCCCGATCGTCACTGGTGACACCGTTCTATGCGGCTCGTTCGCCGATGGCGCCACCTACCTGATCGAAGTGCCACCGCACTGGAACAAGACCCTGTTCCTCTACAGCCACGGTTACGTGACCCCGGGCAGCGCCAACCCGGCGACCGACGTCGGCGACCCGGTCACCGGCGGCTGGCTGCTGGCCAACGGCTTCGCGCTGGCCGGTTCCTCGTACGCGATGACCGGCTGGTCGATTCAGTCGGCCCTGCCCGACCAGATTGCCACCCTGCACGCCTTCCGCAAGGCGGTCGGCCGGCCCCGGCACACGATCGCGTGGGGCCATTCGCTCGGAGGCATCATCACGGCCGGCCTGATCCAGGACTTCCCGCGAGACTTCGACGCCGCGCTGCCGATGTGCGGCGTGCTATCCGGCGGCGTGGCGACCTGGAACACCGCGCTCGACGCCGAGGTCGCCTTCCAGACGCTGGTCGACCCCTCGGTCAGCGTCGTGAACATCACCAACCCCGGCGGCAACCTGACCGGAGCCGAAGGGGCGCTCGCCACGGCCCAGGGCACGGCGGCCGGACGGGCGCGGATCGCGCTCGGTGCCGCTCTCGGCGACACCCCCGGCTGGTTCACGCCGCTGTCACCCGAGCCGGCGGCTAACGACTTCGCCGGCCAGGAGGCGAATCAGTTCAAGTGGGACAGTCAGGTGGACTTCCCGTTCGTCTTCGCCTTCCGTGCTCAGCTTGAGCAGGTGGCCGGCGGCAACCCGTCCTGGACCACCGGCGTCAACTTCTTCAGGCAGTTCCGGCGTTCGGCCAGCCGGGCCGAGGTCAGGGCGCTGTACAAGGCGGCCGGCCTAGACCTGCGGGCCGACCTGCGCAAGCTGAACCAGGCCACCAGGATCTCGGCCGTGCCGGCCGCGGTCAGGTACCTGGCCCGCAACATCGCCTTCAACGGCCGGATCCACATTCCCGTGCTGACCATGCACACCACCGGTGACGGCCTCGTGGTGCCGGAGAACGAGCAGGCGTACGACCGGGTCGTGCACCGGGCCGGCCGGGGCGCGCTGCTTCGCCAGACGTTCATCGACCGGGCCGGGCACTGCGCCTTCACCCCGGCGGAGACCGTCGCCGCGGTTAAGGTCCTGCTCGACCGGATGCACACCGGGCGCTGGGACAACCGGGCGCTGCGGCCGGCCAGCCTGAACGCCTCGGCGGCCGCCCTCGGCCCGAACTTCAACATCTTCTTCTCGGGCGGCAAGGTCGTGCCGGTCGCTCCGGCTTACATCCACTTCCGCCCGAAGCCGTATCTGCGGCCGTTCGATTTGTTGTTCAGGTTCCGCAGGTAGTTACTCCTTTCCGCTTCTTCCGCCTGCACAAAGGCGCCCAGGACCGGTGTGGTCCTGGGCGCCTTTGGTTCCCGGCTACTGGCCGCGCTTGAGCGGGCCGAGCTTGTTCAGCCGCCACCAGGTGATGATCGAGTAGAAGACGAACAGCCCGGCCATCGCGGCCATGTCGATGATCCAGGCCTTCGCGGTGTGGTCCCAGTACGGATCGGGAGAATGCTGGGCGTTGAAGCCGCCGATCTGGTTGAGGTCTACCGTGGCGGCGTTGGCCGCGAAACCCCAGCGAGACGGCGTGAGCCAGGCGATTTCCTCGATGCCTACCTTGCCGTGGATCGCGAAGATGCCGCCGGTAGTGACCACCTGAACCATGACGAGCAAGAAAACCAGCGGCATCGCCCGTTCAGCCGTGCTCACCGCCGATGACACGAGCAGGCCAATCGCCATCGAGGCGACGCCGACCAGCGCCACCGACGCCATTACTTCGACGAGCGGGATCGGCAGCAGCGCTCCCTTGGGCGGGAAGGTAGTGCCGGTGAGGCCGACAAGGACGAGCAGTACGGCCTGGAAGGCGCTGATCACGCCGAGCACGATCAGTTTCGACATCAGATACGATCCGGCCGATAGACCGGCGGATCTCTCCCTGGAATAGATCGGTCTTTCCTTTACGATCTCTCTGACCGAGTTGAGCGCGCCCGCGAAGCAGGCGCCAAGTATCAAGATAAGCAAGACCGATTGAGCGCCGGCGTTAGGATGCCCGGCTGCCAGTGCGGCCTGGGATACTGTGAACCCGCCTTTCAGCGGGAAAAGTCTGACCATCGCGCCGAGGCCGAGGATGACGCCGACGAGCAGGGCGAGGAAGCCTCGGTCCGAGGCGAGCACGGCGCAGTAGCGCCGCACCAGCGTGGACATCTGCGCTACCCGGTTGCTGCTCGGCGCGGCCGTTGGCGCCTGGCGCGGTGCTCGCTGCTGGCTGGCGGCCGCGCCTTCCATGCCGGCCACGATGTACTGGTGGTAGTAGGGCGAATTGCGGAACTCCGCCTGCCAGTCGCGGTTCGGCTGGGACTCGAACGCCTGGAACACTTCGGCCCAGCCGGGCTGGTTGAAGTGCTTGAGCCCGTCCTGGGGCGCTCCGAAGTACGCGATCTTGCCGCCGGGCACGATCACGAGCAGCCGGTCGCACAGGTTCAGGTTGGCGACCGAGTGGGTGACGACGATGATCGTGCGCCCGTCGTGCGCCAGCTGCGCCATCTGCTCCATGACCGACTTGTCCAGGCCGGGGTCGAGTCCAGAGGTCGGCTCGTCGAGGAAGAGCAGCGACGGCTTGGTCATCAGCTCGAGCGCGACGTTCACGCGCTTTTGCTGGCCACCGGACATGGCCGCGGTCTTGGTCTCCGCGTGCTTGCTCAGCGCCAGTTCGCCCAGCACCTCATCGATCCGGTGCATCCGCTCGGCCTTGCTGGTGTCCCTCGGGAACCGCAGCTCGGCCGCGTAGCCGAGCGCTTTCCTGGCGGTGAGCTGGGTGTGCAGGATGTTCTCCTGCGGGACCAGGCCGATCCGGTTCCTCAGCTCCTGGTAGTTCATGTACAGGTCGCGGTTGTCGTACAGGACCGTGCCGTGGTTCGCCGGGGCGATTCCGGTAAGCGCGCCCAGCAGCGTGGACTTGCCGGCGCCGGAAGGCCCGATCACGCCCATCAGGCACCGCTCGCCGAGCGGGAACGTGACGTGGTCGAGCAGCACCCGGCCGTTCGGCAGGGTGACCGTCAGGTCATTGGCGATGTAGGAGATGTCACCGGTATCCAGGAACTCCTGCAGCGTGTCGCCGACCAGCCGGAACGTGGCCGGGCCGACGGTGATGATGTCTCGTTCGGACACCGGAGCCGAGCCCACTCGCTGGCCGTTGACGAACGTGCCGTTGTGGCTGCCGAGGTCCACGATCAGGAAACCGCCGCGCTGGTCGCGCCGCAGCTCAGCGTGGTACCGGGAAACCGACAGGTCGTTGACGACCAGGTGGTTGTCGGCCGCCCGGCCGATCTTCGCCAGCGCGGCCACCTGCTGCTGGGCTGGCAGCTGGAACACGGCGCTGGGCAGCCGCTCGACGTTAAGCACGGACTGGCCGGGAGGCGGTCCGCCGTAGCCGCCGCGTCCCCCGCCACCGAAGCCGCCGCCAGGCACGCGCGGGACGGCCGGGTTAGGCGGCGGTGGTCCCTGCGGAGACTGCGCGTAACCGGTCGGAAGGATGCCGCCCCCTGGCACCGGTCCTGGCTGCTGACGCACGCCTGCGGGAGCGGCCACCTCACACGACAGCGCGGGCCCGTCATTGGGGTGACCCAGCCTGACCGAGCAGGTGGAGGAGATTGGTACCCGCTGCACCCGGTTGCTGCCCTGGAAGGTCCCGTTGGTCGACCCGACATCCTCGAGTAGCCAGCCGGATCCGTCCAGCCGCAGGACCGCGTGCCGCCATGAGACTCGGGAGTCATTCACGACGATGTCAGCTTGCGGGTCGCGGCCGATGAAGTAACTGCGGCCAGCTGACAGCGAGCGCTCCGAATCAGGGGTGCGCACGCGTAGGGCTGGACCTGGAGAGTTGCCGAACTCAGGACTCATGGAGCAACTCTAGAACGGATTTACCCTGCGTATGTATCGGGCTTTTGGTGAAGTTCAGGCTGGCCGCTCGTTCAGCGATCTTCAGACCCAGCTCGCCGCTCTATTTTAGACTAGTTTAAGCCGAAATTATTGATATGTTCTCGACTTCATCCCCGCGACTCCGGCCGTACTGTCCGTCAACCGTGACGCAGTGCGCGCGAACCCTCACGCTCCGGTCTGGTGGTGCTATTCAGGCGCGTTGCGCGGGAGTATGGTCACATCCGATACTAGAAAAGGGCTCCTGTTAAGTAATCTTCTGGCCTCTCGTATGTTCTATGGCCACATAGGTGTATTTGAGCCCAAGTTCGCGTGCGGGAGAGCATGGTGAGCGAGGAGTCCGCGCAGGCATTGCCGACGTCGGCGCAATTCGGCGCGGGATCGAAAATCGCGGGCTATGTGATCGAGGAAAAGATCGGTCAGGGCGGCATGGCCGTCGTATTCCGCGCGCACGATGAGCGGCTCGACCGTACGGTGGCGCTGAAACTCCTGGCTCCGGCGCTGGCCGAGGACGAGGCGTTCAGGCAGCGGTTCATCCGCGAGTCGAGGGCCGCTGCCGCCGTCGATGATCCGCACATCATCCCGGTGTATGACGCCGGCGAGGCCAGCGGCGGACTGTTCATCGCGATGCGATTCGTCCGCGGCGGTGACGTGCGCTCGCTGCTTGACCGGACCGGGCCGCTGCCCTCCGACCGGGTCGTGGCGATCGTCTCGCAGGCGGCCTCGGCGCTCGACTCCGCCCACGCCAAGGGCCTGGTGCACCGGGACGTCAAGCCGGCCAACATGCTGCTCGACCGCGACTCCGGCGACGACCGGCCCGATCACGTGTACCTGGCTGATTTCGGGCTGAGCAAACTGTCGTTGCAGAGCACCGGCCTGACCGACACCGGTACGTTCCTCGGCACGCTGGATTACATCGCTCCCGAGCAAATCGAGGGCAAGCAGGTAGACGGCCGGGCCGATCAGTATTCACTGGCCTGCGCCGCGTTCGAGCTCTTGACCGGCAGCACGCCGTTCCGTCGCGAGGACCGGCAGGAACTGATGGCCGTCATGTACGCGCAGTTGTCTGAGCCGCCGCCCGCACTTTCCGGACGCAGGCCGGACCTGCCGGTCGCCGCCGACTACGTGTTCAACCGGGCCCTGGCCAAGGCCCCGCCCGACCGGTACCGGACCTGCCGGGAGTTCGCCAGTGCCCTGCGTGGCGCGCTCGGCCTGGCACCTTCTGAAACGGCCCCGGCTCCGATGGGCCGCCCGCTCACCGAGGCCGTTCCGTTGTCGGCAAACGCAGCCACCTCGGGGCCGACGTCCGCGCCGCCGGCTCCCCCGCCTGGCGGCTACGACCAGTACAACCCGTGGCATCCGGACCCGCCGCAGCAGAAGCCGCAGCGCCTCACGCCTGTGCTTCTGATCGTAGCCAGCGTTCTGGTCGCCGGAGGGATCATCGGCGGCGCGCTGGCATTCCGTTCCCACGGTTCGCTGGGCACGGCCTCCGGCGGGAATTCTCCGAACGCCACATCGGGCTCGGGAAACACGACTCCCGGCGGATCCGGCTCGACCCAGCCCCAGGGCAGCCCCTCCGCATCGAACGGGCGCGGTACGACTCCAGCGGCCCAGGGGAGCGGCCAGCAGGGTCAGAACAATGGAGCCAGCGGCCCGTCCACGGGCGGGACAGGCGGCTACCGGCTCGCCAGCACGCTCAGGACGGACGCGGGTCTGGGCCTGACTTCGGTGAGCTGGAACCCGTCCGGGTCTCTGGTCGCGACCAGTGACAAAGACGGCGACACGTACCTGTGGAACGTGTCGACGGGGCAGATGGCCGGTTCGGTCTACCCGGGGCCTGGCCAGACGTACTCGGCCGCCATCAGTCCGGACGGTTCCCTGCTCGCGGCCGGCTTCTCTAACGGCGCCACCAACGTGTGGAACCTGAAGTCAGGGAAACTGATCGCGACGTTGGTGGATCCGGGGCCGTCAGCGGGCAAGGAAGTTGACTCCCTGGACTTCAGCCCAGACGGCCGGCTGCTCGTGACCAGCGACGGGAACGGCCGTGTCAACCTGTGGCAGGTATCGGGCGGGAAGGTCGCGTCCACGCCCACCAGCCTGAGCGACCCCGCAGGTGCGGGCGTCCTCACGGCCACCTTTAGCAGCCGGGGCACGCTGGCGACCGGTGATTACTCGGGCAACGTGTACCTCTGGAGCGGCGAGGAGACCACCGCAAGCTTTCTCCTGCCTGGTGGTGTTCCGGTGACCGCCCTCGCGTTCAATGCCGACGGCGGCGTGCTGGCCGCTGCCAGCAAGAGCGGCTACGCCGAACTCTGGAGCGTGGCGAATCAGAGCAGCGCCGCGCTGGACATACCTGCCGCCGGGTCGGGTCAGCCGATCTGGGGGCTGTCATTTAACAGCGCGGGATTGCTGGCGATGGCGGATAACGATGGTGCGAGCTACCTGTACCACGTCTCCGGCTCGAATCTGTCGGCGACGCTGGACGGCACGCTGTCGGACCCGAGTGCGGGTAGCCAGGGAGTCGGGGAACTCGGGTTCAGCCCGGACGGGAAGTACCTGGTCACGGCCGACACCAATGGCAACGCCTATGTTTGGCATCTAGGCTGAGCGGGCCGCGCTGAGTTGGCTGCTTTGGCCCGGCGCCGTCCGGGCCGGCGAGGCAGTGTGGAAAGCTGATCGATATGGATCGCGGGGACGGGCCGGTAAGTTGCGGGGGACATGGTCAAACCGGATACTTGGGAGCACTCATCTGACTGACCTGCCGGGTTGCTCGTTTCCGTTGACCATGCTTAACAGATCCGGATTCTCGGGGAAATCAGGACGATACGGAAATGGCAAAGAAGCGGTGCTGCCGAACGCAGTGGCCAGACCTTAACCGCTTGGAGGCACGGTGACGGACACTCCAGGGCCACCGGGTAGCTTCGCGCCGGGGGCGCGCATAGCCGGTTACCTGCTGGAAGAGCAGATCGGCCAGGGCGGCATGGCCGTCGTGTTCCGTGCCCACGATGAGCGGCTCGACCGTACGGTGGCGCTGAAGATCCTCTCGCCCGCGCTCGCCGCCGACGAGGCGTTCCGGCAGCGATTCATCCGCGAGTCACGGGCGGCCGCCGCAGTCGATGACCCGCACATTATCCCGGTCTTCGAGGCCGGCGAGTCGAGCGGCGTCCTGTTCATCGCGATGCGGTACGTGCGCGGCGGCGACGTCCGCTCGCTGGTCGGCGAACTCGGGCCGCTGCCGCCGGGCCGCGCGGCCGAGGTGATCTCGCAGGTCGCCTCCGCGCTGGATGCCGCGCATGGCCGCGGCCTGGTGCACCGCGACGTCAAGCCGGCGAACATGCTGCTCGACTCTCGCGGTGGCATCGGGCGCCCCGACCACGTCTACCTGTCGGACTTCGGGCTGAGCAAGGCGTCCCTGCAGTCCAGCGGCCTGACCGGCACCGGTACGTTCCTCGGCACGCTGGACTACATCGCCCCCGAGCAGATTGAGGGCAAGCCGGTCGATGGCCGCGCCGACGAATACGCGCTAGCCTGCGCCGCCTATGAGCTGATCACCGGCGTGCCGCCGTTCCAGCGCGACGACGCGATGGCCGTCATGTACGCGCAGATTTCTGAGCCGCCTCCGAAGGTGACGTCCAGGCGGCCCGAGCTGTCCGTTGCGGTCGACGCGGTGTTCGCCCGGGCACTGGCTAAGGCGCCCGCTGACCGGTTCAGGAGCTGCACGGAATTCGCCGAATCGCTCCGCGAGGCGTTCGGCATCCGGCCATACGATTCCGGTCCTGGTACGATCCCGGGGCCGTTTCACCCGGCTACCCAGGTTGTCGGCGGGGTCAGCGGACCGCCAGGACAGCCAGGCACGACTCCAGCCGAACCCGCCGGATCCGGCCGAGGTCCAGGTCCAGGTCCAGGTCCTGAGGCCACCCAGCTGGCCGGCGCGGGAGCGGGGGCTCTTGGCCAGCCGCCCAGTGGGCAGGGACCCGGCGGACCGGGACCAGGCGGGACCCGCGAAGGCGGCCCTCCCACCCAGTACGCCCGAGGCCGAGACACCTCGCCCGATCTCACCGCATCCCATCTGCAGTTCGATCCCTACCAGGGTGGTGGTGGCGGTTACCAAGGCGGTGGCGGCCGGCGGCCGTGGTGGCGGTCACCCGGCGCGATCGCGGCCGCGGTCATCCTGCTGATCATCCTGGGCGGCGGTGGCGGCTACCTCGCCCTGCACAAGACCAAGCACACTGACACTCCGAAGGTCGCGGCGCTGAAGCTGCCTGCCTGCACGTCGAGCAAGGCCAAGGGCAAGAGCCTGACCGTGCCGAACCAGTCCACTGACGTGCCCAACGGCCAGCCTTTCGGCATCCAGGTCACGCACGACAACAAGTTCGTGTTCACGGTGACGCAGCTCACCGTCGAGGTCTACTCCCGAGGCGCCGGCCTCACGCTGACCCACATGTTCACCTATACGGTCACCAACCAGGGCATGGGCGCCGCCGGCGCGACGATGACCAGCAACGGCAAGTATCTGCTGGTCGCGGCGGGCAGCGGCATCGTGGTGATGGACGTCCACAGCCTCGAAGTCGGCGCGAACCCCGCCGCGATCGGGACGATGACCGTGCCGGACATCCAGGGCAACGGCGGCGCGGTCGAGGTAGCGGTCTCTCCAGACAACCATTTCGCGTTCCTCACGCTGAAGAACGTGGACATCATGGCCGTCTTCAACCTCCGCAAGGCCATCAAGCACGACGCCTTCGGCACGGCGGAGTTCGTCGGCGAGGTAAAACTCGGCACCTCCCCGGTCGGTCTCGCACTGTCGCCTGACGGTAAGTGGATCTACGTCACCAGCTACGCCATCGACAACCCGCAAGGGACTCAAGGCCTGATCAGCGTGCTCAACTTGACCGAGGCCGAGCGCAACACCAAGGAGTCCATCGTGAGCCAAGGCCCGGCCGGCTGCATGCCGGCCCGGGTCATCGCCTCCGACGATGGCAAGACGGTCTGGGTCACCGCCCGCGGGAGCAACGCCGTACTTGGCTTCTCGGCATCAGGACTCCGCAAAGACCCCAAACAGGCGCTGATGGCCGATGTGCCGGTCGGTAACACCCCGATCGGAGTGGCGCTGGCCAACGGCGGCAGCAGGCTGATCATCGCCGACACCAACATCCCGCCTGGCGGCCACGAACACGCGTCTCCGTCGCCTGGGACTCTGGCCGTAGTAAATGTGGCCGCCGCATTGGCTAGGAAACCAGCTCTCCTCGGCTACATTCCAAGTGGGGCATTGCCGCGTGAATTCGGGCTAGTCCCTGGCGGCCGCGATCTGATTGTGTCGGACAACGGTTCGATGCAAATCCAGGTCGTTGACGTGAGCAAGTTGCACTGACGGGGGACTTGCCAGCATCTCGGAGAGGTGACCAGCTTGTACGACAACTACGGTGACCAGGGCAATCGCGGCAACTACCAGGATCAGCCGACCCAGGGCTACCCGACCCAGCCGCAGAACCAAGGTGACTACGGTAACCAGGGTAATTATGGCAACCAGTACGGAAACCAAGGAAATTACGGTAATCAAGGAAATTACGGTAATCAGGGTCAGACGAACCAGGGCGGTTACGGCAACCAGTACGCTAACCAGGCCAACCAAGGCGGCCAAGGCGGCCAAGGTCAGAGCCCGAACCTGTACTCCAACTACCCGGCGCCGAAGAAGCGGCACAGGGGTCGCAACATCGTCATCACGCTGGTTGTAATTCTCGGGTTGCTGGTCGCGCTGGACTTCGGTGCCAAGGCGTTCGCCGAGGGCGAGGCGGCGTCCCAGATCCAAAAGCACGGCTTCCCCAAGAAGCCCTCAGTTGCGATCGCCGGCTTCCCGTTCCTCACCCAGGTCATCACCAGGCACTTTAACGAGATCACGATCAACGCCTCTGATATCCCGGAAGGCCCGATCAAGATCACGAAGCTGAACGTCGTGGCCGACAACGTGCGCCTGAACTCCAGCTTCAAGGGCGGCACCATCGGCCCGCTGCACGGCACCATCCTGATCAGCCTGGGCGCGATCGGCGACCTGCTGTCGGTGGCCGGCCCCCTCACGAGTTTCCTCGGCGGCGGAAAGAAGGGCCTGAAGATCACTTCGGTCGGCAGCAACAAGGTAAAGGGCAGCCTGAACCTCGTGGGCGGCGCCTTCACGGCCTCGGCTGTCTGGAAGGTCATGAACGACGGACCGCACAAGATCAAACTGCATCTGGTCAGCAGTCACGGCCTGCCGCCGGCGGCGTTCAAGGCGGCGGACAACGTCGAGATCCCGCTGAACTCGCTACCTGTGGGCCTCAGCCTGACCGGTGGCCTGACCTCGTCGTCGAACGGCATCACGGCCCACGTCTTCGCCCAGTCCCTATCCTTCGGCAGTTAACACATCGGCAGTTAACAGGGGTATCGGCTAGCATTGCGGAGGTTCCCCGGCCGGTGTAGCTCAGATGGCAGAGCGGCCGCCTTGTAAGCGGCAGGTCAGCGGTTCGATCCCGCTCACCGGCTCCGGTACCTCGGTTGGCGTCAGCCCTCTCTGCCTGCGGAAACGCAGGAAGAGAGGGAATCCAGATGACGCGTTCTGGGTCCGCAGCCTTCAAGATCCCCACAGAAATCCCACAAGCTGTCCGTCGTCCGGACAGCCGCCGCCCCGCTAGGTCGGCGCGCGGTCCGATCCTTGTTTCCGGTACCTGGCGTGCTGCCGCTCGTGGCGAGGGCGAGGTCATCGAGCTCGAACACGGCATCACGGTGTACCCGGCGCGCAGCGAAGGCGGCCGGTGGCGGGCGGTTTGGCAGGAGGACGGCAAACGCCAGCAGTGCGAGGCGGCGAGCCAGGAACGGCTGGTCGGCAAGCTCGAGAAGGTCACCGAGCGACTGGCGGCGGACGCCTCGAACATGAAGCGGCCCGGTGTTGACCTGATCGCGCACTACCTGGATCCGGACCGGCTGCCCGCGGATCGGCAGTGGTCGCGCAAGCATGCGCATACCCAGCGGCGGCTGTGCGAGCGGTTCGCGATCCCGCTCATCGCAGCGGTCACCTGCCAGGACATCAGGACCGAGCACACGCAGATGATCGTCAACGGGGCGCCGACGCCGGGAGAGGGCGCACGACTTCAGGGGATGATCTCGGCGCTCGTCAGCGCCGGCATCGAAGGCGGTTATCTGACCAATGCGCGGCTGGCGAAGGTGCACTGGCAGGCCGCAGGTCGGGTGCTGCCCGCGCCTCGGGTCAGCGTGTCGGGAGAGTCTGCGCTGTGGATTGACCCCGATGAGATCCCCTCCGATGATGACCTCGCCAGGCTGGGCTCGGCCTTGTCTCGCGGCCGTCACGGCGAGCGGGACGAGCTGATGGCGAATACTGCTGCGTACAGCGGGTTGCGGTGGGGAGAGCTGGTTGCGCTGACCGTCCCTCAGGTCGACCAGCGGGCTCGGGTCATCACCGTGAACCGCAAGGTCGTCGAGGTCGCCGGCCACCTCTACGTGGAGGCGCCCAAGAACCGCAATACCGCAAGACGATCTATCCCCGGCGGTCGCCGGGCGTGTACCCGCTCGCCGGACGGCTCGAAGCACGGCTCAGCGAGGCGCGAGCTGAGCAAGAGGCGGGGCTGAACCCGCTCGGCCTGGTCTTTCCGTCGCCGATGGGAAAGTACTGGCGGTCCTCGAACTTCCAGCGGAATGTCTTGAAACGCGCCTACCTGGCTGCCGGCTGGCGTGATGAACGCGGTGAGGGGTCCTGGACCTGGCACAGCTTGCGGCACGTGTTCTGCACCACTGCCTTGTTCACCTGGAAACTGGACGCCACCGACGTCTCCCGGATGGCCGGGCACTCCAGCTACCGCATCACCCTCGACATGTATGTCGGCACCACCAAGGGCATCCTCGACCGCGCCCACGCCGCCACCAAGTAGGCCGCATACACGACGTGGGGCCATTAGAGCGCGGGCCGGACTGATGTCCGGCCCGCGCGAGGCATGGGTCGCTATTGCTGGTTCTGGCGGCGGTAGCTGTCGGCGACTTCCTCGGGGGTCATGGACAGCACTGCTTGTGATGGGGGTATCCCGGCGGTGAGGGCGTCGCGGATGAGCTGAGCCATCGTGTAGTCGGGGTCGTCGGCGAGGGCCCGGTCCAGGGCGAGGTTGGCGAGCGCGCCCTGGGCGTCCTGCCAAGCGGTGAACGCGAGCAGCGAGGCGGGGGCGGCGATGTAGCCGGGCTGCGCGTGGCGGGTGACGTCGGTCCACAGGCGCAAGTGGGCTCCGCAATACTCCGGTGCCATCCGAGCCCAGGCGTCGTCTCGGACTTCCAGCGCACGAAGCGCCAGAGTCAGGTTGGCGAACCGGGTCAGGATGTGGATAGTACCGCCGTCGCGGTAGAGAGAGATCGCGTCGCGCACAAGGCCGAGCATGTACTGGAAGACCTCGTCGGTGCCTGCTTCCTCTTGAAGGCGGACGAGGTCGCGAGCGGCCTGCCGGGTGGCCCGCGTCATCTCGGTGGCCTCGGCTCCGGTGACCGGTGCGATGCCCGCACCGATGTCGTCGCGGCTGGCGACGACGGTGAACCCGAGCGCGGCCATGGCGGCGGCTGCCGGGTTAGCGGGGTCTACCGGAGCGCCTTCGGTCGGGCAGCAGGACGTCTGTTGTTTTCCGCTGGAGTTTTGTCTGGCTTGCTGGGTCTTCGGGTCGTGCGGGCACGGTGGTCTGGGGTTGTTTTTGGCGGACGCTCCGGGTTGAGGGACCTTCACGGTGGGTGAAGGCTGTGTTCGTAACCTGACGTTCTTCCATGCTGGGTGAATGTCGGGTCGGGGGGTTGGATGGGGCTTGCTGCTGTCCGGGATCTGCGGGAGATCCGGGTGCCGTCGTCGGCGGAGGAGCTGGCTGATTACGTAACCGACCTGGCAGCGGAGTACGTGCTGGCCCGGGCTTCGGCGGGAGTCAGCGATGCGACGATCCGGCGTTAGGTCCGCAATCAGGAGCTGATGGGCGAATGGCTCGGCCGGCCGTTGTGGGAGATGCAGCCTTCCGATGCTGACGCTTATTTCGGCAAGGTGCTGAAGACGGCGAGCGCCTCGGTGCGGTCAGCGAAAGCACAGTCGCTGTCGACGTACTTCCAGTTCCTGGAGCTTCGGCACAAGACCGAGATCTATCACCTGACCGGGCGGGTGATCGAGTGCCCGCTGGATGAGATGAACCGGCCGCGGGCTCATGTGGACGGGCGGCTGCGGGTGCCGCCGTCCGATGCCGAGATCGAGGAGCTGTTCGCCGGGTGGCGGGACGAGCTGGCGGTCTGCCGCAAGTACGCGACCGGGGCGAGGAACTACGCGGTGGCCCGGCTGATGGCCGATATCGGGTTGCGGATCGGCGAGTCCCGGCAGCTGGACCTCGATGACATCCGCTGGGACCTGGGCACGTTCGGCAAGATCAACGTGCGGTTCGGCAAGGGCTCCGGACGGCGGGGACCCAAGCAGCGGATCGTGCCGCTGATCAACGGGGCCGACCGCACGCTGCGGTGGTTCATCGAAGACGTCTGGGCTCTTTTCGCCGGCGATCACACCCGGCCCGGGGCACCGCTGTTCCCGTCCGAGCGCAAGAACGACGGCGGCAGCAGCGGGCGAGCCGGCTATGAGGTGCTCCGCGCCTCGCTGGACGAGGCCACCCGGCGTCACCTGCCCGCATGGGTCGGGAGAGTGTCAGAAATTCTGTGCGGGAGGTGATAGGAATCAGTGTTTCTGCAGGCCACAGGGGGTGGCCGCGACCTTGGGGAGGTCAAGATGACGATGCTAGAGACTCCGGCGGCCGAAGTCGAGGACCCGGAGGCGGGGTTTTCGGGGGAGCTGGCGGAGGGTGACGGTGGCGGGGGGCTTGTGCTTCCGGAGGATGTGGTGGCCGAGCTTGCGGGGCGGCTGGCGGAGCGGGCGAGGTCGGGGGGGCCAGCGGCGCTGACGGGGCCGGACGGGCTGCTGTCGGGGATCATCGGGCAGGTGCTGCAGGCGGGCCTGGCGGCTGAGCTGGACGCGCACCTGGATGGTGACGGCGGCGGGGGGAACCGGCGGAACGGGTCGAGCGTGAAGACGCTGAACACCGAGGTCGGGCCGGTGCGGATCGCGGTGCCGCGGGACCGGGACGGGTCGTTCGACCCGGCGCTGGTGCCGAGGCAGGCGACCCGGCCGGACGGGCTGAACGCGGTGATCATCTCGCTGTACGCGAAGGGCATGAGCGTGCGGGATATCGCGCGGCACGTGCGGCAGACGGCGGGGGTGGACCTTTCGCATGACACGGTGTCGCGGGTGACCGACGGGGCGCTGGAGGGCATGCGGGAGTGGCAGCACCGGCCGCTGGAGCCGTTCTATCCCGTCATCTACGTGGACGCGCTGGTGGCGAAGGTGCGAGACGGGCCGGCGGTGCGGAACAAGGCGGTGAACCTCGCGGTCGGGATCGACCCGGACGGCGCCAAGCGGGTGCTGGGGATCTGGGTCGCGCCCGGGGAGGGCGCCAAGGCGTGGGCGCAGGCGCTGGCCCAGCTGCGGAACCGGGGCTGGAGGAGGTGCTGTTCGTGTGCTGCGACGGGCTGTCCGGGCTGGGCGACGAGATCACCGCGACCTGGCCCGGCACCACGGTGCAGACCTGCACGGTCCACCTGATCCGCCGGAGCCTGGGCTACGCCTCGTACAACGACCGGGAGGCGATCGCCCGGGCGCTGAAACAGGTGTACACGGCCTGCGACGCCGACGCCGCGTACGCGGCGCTGGCGGACTTCGCCGGGACGCCGCTGGGCCGCAAGTACCCGGCCGCGGTGGCGGTCTGGGAACGGGCCTGGGACCGGTTCACCCCGTTCCTGGCCTACGGGCCTGCGCTGCGGCGGGTGCTCTACACCACGAACGCGATCGAGTCGTTCAACCGGGAGATGCGCAAGGTCCTCAAGACCCGGACTCAGTTCCCGAACGATGACTCGGTGGCCAAGGCGCTGTGGCTGGCTATCGTGGACATCGAGGAAAAGCGCGCCGAGCAGCGCGCTAAGCAGGCCGGCAAGCCGAAGAACCAGCGCGACGGCGCGGCCCGGCTGATCGAGGGGCACGTCACCCAGGGCTGGCACGAGGCCTGGGGCGACATGGTCGCGCTGTGGCCGGACCGGTTCGCCGACCGCATGCGATAAGCAGCACGGGGGTGCAGGATGCCGCTGCCAGGCAACGGGACGCCGGCCGGGAGCGTCCCGCTCGACGCCATCGACGCCGGGCAGATCGCCGGGCTGCTCGCGGACGCCGCCGCCGTCACCGGGGCGCTGGCCGGGCAGCCGGACGCCGAGGACGCCTGCGCGGACGCTGCCCCGGACCGCGACGGCCTGGACGAGCTGCACATCGCGCTCGCCGTCGCGGCCGCCGACCTGGACGACGCGATCGCCGAGCACACCGGCACCCTGCACCCCTGACCCGCCCGGACCGCGGTACCGCCCGCACGCACCTTGAGAAATAAACAGGGAAAGACACGGCGTGTCACGCCCGCCTGCGATTACCGGCTGCTATATTTAGGTCACGGAACGGCGCGGACGCCAGGCGGCAGGAAACGGCACGGTGACAGCGGCCGGAACGGGAAGAAAACCAGGACACGCAGCATCGGGCCTGGAAAAACACGGTACGTCCGGTTCAGCGCAAGCCACAGGTAAACCGGGCACAATAACTTCAGATAGCGCGGTTGAGAAAGACCGGATAAGCATCCGGAACCGGGCACGGAAAACTCCCGCGCACAAAATATCTGACACACTCGTAGCGGCGGGTCCAGTCCGCGGTGCACAGCCGGGCCGCGAGCCAGTCCGGGCACGCGGCGGCCAGCGCCTCCAGC
>DATNFM010000395.1:0-11328 GCA_035606435.1 Streptosporangiaceae bacterium
AAGCACGCCCCCGATTCCAACCCCGCCGGACAGGTGCACGTTCTTGCCGATCTGGGCGCAGGAGCCGACTGTCGCCCAGGTATCGACCATCGTGCCCGAGCCGACGTACGCCCCGATGTTCACGAAGGACGGCATCAGAACCGCACCGGGCGCAATGTAGGCGCCCCACCGGACGATCGCACCAGCGACCGCCCGCACCCCGTCCAGCGCCGTAGTAAGCGGCACCCGGTCGTGATAGCGGAATTCGCCGACCTGCGAGGCCTCCATCGGCAGCACGCGGAAGGCGAGCAGGATCGCGCGCTTGGCCCGGTCGTTGACCACGACCTCGTCGGTGGCCTGGTCGATCCGAGCGACCCGCACCGCACCGGCGTCGATCAGGTCGACCGCGGCGGTGATCATCTTCCTGGATGCGGTGTCATCGGGAGTAAGCCCGGCGCGGTTCTCCCACAGCTCATCGATCTCGGCAGGCAGCGAACCGCCCTCAGCAGGCAACGAGCCCTCAGCAGTGTCCGTCATACCGAGCGAGCCTAGCGCCAGCCAGCCCAGCCACCCGGCCCAGCCACCCGCCCGCGCCACAGCTCAATCGGCCGCGAAACCGCCACCACCAGGTACCTTCTGATGCGTGGCCACAGCTCGCTCGAGCCGGGTCGGAGCCGGAGCCGTCTTCGTCGTCGCGCTCGTGGTCGCCGCCCTGGCTTTGTCTAACTCGCATAGCCACCTGCCCGCGCCCAACGTCGGCAGCGGCTGCATGGTGTCCTCTGACCAATTCGACGTCCCGCTCACCACCGGCCAGGCCGGCATCGCGGCCACCATCGCGGGCGTCGCCAGCCGCCACCGCCTGCCGGTGCGCGCGGTCACGATCGCCTACGCGACCGCACTGCAGGAGTCCGACCTGCAGAACCTGCCCTATGGCGACCGCGACTCGGTCGGCATCTTCCAGCAGCGGCCATCACAGGGCTGGGGCACCAGGGCGGAGCTGCTCAACCCGGTCTACGCGACCACCCGCTTCTTCCGGGCACTGGTCGCGATCCCCGGTTACCGGAAACTGCCGGTCTACCAGGCGGCGCAAGACGTGCAGCGCAGCGCCGACGGCTCGGCGTACAGCCAGTACGAAGGCCAGGGCGAGGTCATGGCGGCCGGTTTCGCCGGCTGGCAGGGACGCAAGGTGTGGTGCTGGTACGGCGAAGGCGTCGGCAACAGCCGGCGCGGCCAGCTCAAGACGGCCGGCCATGACCTGAAGTCAGCCTTCGGCTCGTTGCTGGTTGGTCACGTAGGCGATCCGATCATGACCGTCCGGGTACGCAACCATGCGGTCGGCTGGTCCGTGGCCTTCTGGCTAGTCGCCCACGCCGACGCCTACCGGATCAACGAAGTGCATTTCGCCGGTTACCAGTGGACGGCCGCGCAGGGTCATCACGGCTGGATCAAGGAACGCCCCAGGGAGCGCCGCCAGCGACGCCGCGGCCGTCACTGGCCATCGGCCCGACTAACGGTCGCGTTCGGCTGATAGCCTGCGGTCTCTGCGAGCGGCCCCAGGCACTGCCCGCTAATCGGGGTCAGCTTCGCGATACTGGTCCGATTCCGCGATACTGAGTCCTGTGCCGTGGACCGGCACCCGGCCGCGGTTTGGAAGAGGAGTTCGGTGTGACTTACATCATCGCCCTGCCTTGCGTCGACGTGCTTGACCGGGCGTGCATCGACGAGTGCCCCGTGGATTGCATCTACGAGGGCGAGCGCATGCTCTACATCCATCCAGACGAATGTGTTGACTGCGGAGCATGCGAGCCGGTCTGCCCAGTTGAGGCCATCTACTACGAGGACGACGTGCCCTCGCAGTGGAAGGACTACTACAAGGTGAACGTCGACTTTTTCGAGGACCTCGGCTCGCCGGGCGGTGCTTCGAAGACCGGCAAGATCGGCAAGGACCACCCGATCGTCGCGGCCCTGCCGCCGCAGGAGACAGAGCACTGACACGGGCATCGACGCCGGCCGTCGAGTCACCGCCGACTAGGCGGCCGCCACTATCGTCACGCCTGCCCGTCTTCCCCTGGGACTCGCTCGAGCCCGCGAAGGCGCTGGCGAGCAAGCACCCAGACGGAATCGTGGACCTGTCGATCGGGACCCCGGTCGACCCGGTACCGCAGGTAGTCCGCGACGCGCTAGCCTCGGCGAGCGACTCCCCCGGCTACCCGCTGACCAAGGGCACGAACGAACTGCGAACAGCGGCGGCCGCCTGGCTCGCCCGCCGCCACAACGTCGAAGTAAGCCCGGACGCGATCCTCCCCTCCATCGGCTCCAAGGAGCTGATCGCCTGGCTGCCGACTCTGCTCGGCTGCGGGCCGGGCGATGCGGTCTGCTTCCCCGAACTCGCCTATCCCACCTATGACATAGGCGCGCGAATCGCCGGCGCGGTATCGGTACCGACCGATGAACCGGAAAAGATCCTTCAGGGGGAAAATATTGCGGGACGCGTCGCAAGCGACGCCAACGTCTCAGAGGTCAGGCTCGCCTGGGTCAACTCCCCGTCCAATCCGACCGGCCGGATCACCCCGCCCGAACGCCTGGCCGAACTCGCGGCCTGGGCCAAACAGTCCGGGGTCGTGCTCGCCAGCGACGAGTGCTACATAGACCTCGCCTACGACGAAAAGCCGGCCTCGATCCTGCATCCGCAGGTCAGTGAGGCGTCCCACGACGGCCTGCTCGCGGTCTTCTCGCTGTCCAAGCGCTCCAACCTGGCCGGCTACCGGGCCGGGTTCGTGACCGGCGACCCCAACCTGGTCGCGGAGCTGCTTGAGGCGCGCAAGCACGCGGGCATGATCGTCCCGGCCCCTGTACAGGCAGCGATGACGGCGGCGCTGTCCGACGACAGCCACGCCCAGGTCCAGCACGCCAGGTACGCCCGGCGCCGTGACCTGCTCAGGCCGGCCCTCGAACGCGCCGGCTGGGGCATCACCCACAGCCAAGCCGGACTGTACCTGTGGGCCAGTCACCCGGACCACAGCGAGTGCTGGGAGTCGGTCCAGGCCCTCGCCGAGCTCGGCATCCTGGTTTCCCCCGGCGCCTTCTACGGCACGGCCGGCCGCTGCCACATCCGCGTCGCGCTGACCGCGACCGACGAGCGGATCAGCGCCGCCACGACCCGGCTGGCGCAGCTAGGCAACAAACCCCGGACCGTTTTCTCCTAAAGAAGCCATAAAACTACCGGCTGGCCTGGGGTTCCGCGCAAGATAACGCTGCGGCGGGGCATATCAACGCAACAAATCGTTGTTGATGCGCATGAGCCAGGTGGGTCCGTTGTGCCAAAGCGATTCTAGGCTTGTGCTGACCTGCTACCTGGAGGACGCGATGACGCCGAACGGCACCCCGCACCGCGTATCTGCGCATGTCAGGACCTATCTGATGTGCCCACCGGAGTACTTCACGGTGCAGTATGCGATCAACCCGTGGATGAATCCTGACGACCCCGTTGACCTCGCCGTCGCCAGGCAGCAGTGGGAGAAACTCAGGCAGGCCTACACCGACCTGGGTCACACAGTACGGATCATCGACCCCGTGGCCGGCCTGCCCGACATGGTCTTCGCCGCCAACGGCGCGACCGTCTTCGACGGCAAGGTCCTGGGCGCGAGCTTCAAGTTCGCCGAGCGCCATGCGGAGGCGGTCGCCTACATGGACTGGTTCAGGCGCGAGGGCTACGAAGTAGTAGAGCCGCGCCGGATGAACGAGGGCGAGGGCGACGTCGCGCACACCGGCCGGGCGATGATCGCCGGCTACGGCTTCCGCACCGACCCGGAGATCCGTCACGAGGTGGCGGACCTGTTCGGCCTTCCGGTGATCAGCGTCCGGCTGGTCGATCCGAAGTTCTACCACCTGGACACCGCCCTGGTCGTGCTCGATGACCACACCGCCGCCTACTACCCGGCCGCCTTCGACGAGGAGAGCCAGGACGCGCTCGTCGCGCATTTCCCCGAGCTCATCGAGGCCAAGGACGAGGACGCGGAAACGCTGGGCCTCAACGCGATCAGCGACGGCCGCAACGTGGTGATGCCAGCGCAAGCGCGGGGGCTAGCCGAGCAGATCGCCTCCGCCGGCTTCAACGTCGTCCCAGTCGATCTGTCGGAGTTCAAGAAGTCGGGCGGCGGCCCCAAGTGCTGCACCCTGGAACTACGGAGGTAAGCATGTCGGCCACGCACCAGACCTCGAAGGCACTTACCTCGGAGCAGCTCAGCGCCCAGGCGGCAGTGCACAGCGCGCACAACTATCACCCGCTGCCGGTCGTGATCTCCCACGCCGAAGGCGCCTGGGTGACCGACGTCGAGGGCCGCCGGTACCTGGACCTGCTCGCCGCCTACTCGGCGATCAACTTCGGCCACCGCCACCCGCGCCTGGTCGCCGCCGCGCAACGGCAGCTGGAGCGGGTCACGCTGGTCAGCCGGGCGTTCCAGCACGATCAGTTCGGACCGTTCTGCGCCGAGCTCGCCGCGATGGCCGGCATGGAGATGGTGCTTCCGATGAATACCGGCGCCGAGGGCGTCGAGACCGCGATCAAGACGGCACGGAAGTGGGGCTATGAGGTCAAGGGCGTCCCGGCCGACGAGGCCGTGATCATCGCCTTCGACGGCAACTTCCACGGCCGCACGATCACGATCGTGAGCTTCTCGACCGACCCGGACGCCAGAGACTCCTACGGTCCGTACACGCCCGGATTCCGCGTCCTGCCCTACGGCGACGCCGAGGCCCTGGCGGCCGCGATGGACGACCGCGTCGTCGGCGTGCTCGTCGAGCCGATCCAGGGCGAGGCCGGGGTGGTCGTTCCGCCCGCTGGCTTCCTGCGCCAGGTACGCGAACTCTGCACGCAGTGGGGCGCCCTGATGATCGCTGACGAGATCCAGTCCGGCCTGGGACGCACCGGCACCACGTTCGCCTGCGAGCACGAGGACGTAGTGCCCGACATGTACATCCTCGGCAAGGCCCTCGGCGGCGGCATAGTGCCGATCTCGGCGGTCGTGTCGTCCTCGGCCGTGCTCGGGGTCTTCAGGCCCGGCCAGCACGGCTCGACCTTCGGCGGCAACCCGCTAGCCTGCGCGATCGCCCGCGAGGTCCTCGCGATGCTGAGCACCGGCGAGTTCCAGGAGCAGTCGGCCAAGCTCGGCACTCACATGCACGACCGCCTCAGCGCGCTCCCGCCCAGCGTCGTCCGCGAGGTTCGCGGCCGTGGCCTGTGGGCCGGCGTCGAGTTCACCGAGCTCGACGGCCGCGAGGTCTCCGAGCGCCTGATGAAGGCCGGCGTCCTGGCCAAGGACACCCACGGCAGCACCATCAGGCTCGCCCCGCCCCTGATGATCTCCCAGGAAGACCTCGACTGGTCCCTAGACCAACTGGAATCCGTCATCAGGTAGCCCCAGCAGCCTTTCACCTCTGGCCCAATCTTGCTACCGCTGGTAGCATAGTCTCTCGTGAGCACCGAGAACCCAGTACCTGACGCCGCGCCCCAGCTGAGCGCCCTCGAGGAAGCACTCAAGCAAGCGCTCGACTCGGTTCCGCGCGACCAAGTCGTCAAATGCGTTATCTCGATGCTCCCGATCAATGTCCTCATCGACGAGAGCGCCCAGTTGCACGGCAGCCGGGTGAGAAAGGTAAGCGTGTCCATGCCAGAAGCACTCACTGAGGCCGTCCGGGCCCGTACCGGCGCCGGCGGCTTCAGCCGCTACGTCACCGAAGCAGTCGAACGCGAGATCATGCACGACTCGCTGGGCGACCTGATCGAGGAACTAGAAGCCGAATACGGTCCGGTGTCACAGGAAAGTCTCGATAAGGCGGCCCGCGAGTGGCCAGACTGGACGGAATAGGCGGAACGGTGGTCCTCGATGCCGAGGGCCTGGTCAAACTGGCTAAGGGACATCCCAGCGCCGTCGATCGCGCCAAGGCTGCTTATACACGACAAGCCAGCCTTGTCACCGCCGCCACGACCCTAACGGAGGTTCTCCGAGGCGGACCCCGGGATGCTCCGGTTCATCGCGTGCTACGGAGGGTCAAGGTAATCGCCATTGACAGCGAGCGGGCCCGCGCCGCCGGAGAGCTACTGGGTCGGACCGGCCTGTCAGGGCACCAATGCGCGCTGGACGCACTCCTGGCAACGGTAGCCATGACTCAGCCCCGGCCAGTCATCCTGCTGACGAGCGATACCGACGACATGGTCAAACTCACCCAGGAACCAGACCGCCCGGCCAAAGAACGCGTGGCGGTGGTGCGCATCTGACTAAGACCAGGGCCAGGGAGCACAAGTGACCTACGAATGCACTTGCATCAAGGTGACCGTATCGATGTCCGATGAACTCGTGAGCAGGGTCACGGACTACGCGGGAGCCGCCATGTTCGACAGATACGTCGTGGCAGCCGTAGAGCAGCGACTGCGGCTGGACCAGTTGGATGACCCCTCGGCCGATATGGTTCCGATGTGACGGTTCTTGGCAGCGGGCTTGATGCTGGGAGCGACCTGTATCGGGCTCGGCGGGAGGCGATGCTGGGTCGGCTTGGTGAGCTGGCGGGTGAGCATGCCAAGGCGCTGGCTGGGGGCGGGTCTAAGTATGTGCAGCGTCATCGGGACCGGGGCAAGCTGACCGTGCGGGAGCGGGTCGAACTGCTCGTTGACCCGGACTCGCCGCTGCTCGAGCTCTCGCCGCTAGCTGGCTACGGCACCGGGTTCCCGGTCGGCGGGAGCGGGGTGAACGCGATCGGGGTCATCGAGGAAACGCCGTGCATGATCAGCGCCAGCGATCCGACCGTGCGGGGCGGCTCGACTAACCCCTGGTCACTGCGCAAGTCGCTGCGGAGCATGCAGATCGCGATCGAGAACCGCCTGCCGCTGGTCAACCTGGTCGAGTCAGGCGGTGCCGACCTGCCGACGCAGAAAGAGATCTTCATACCCGGCGGGCAGATCTTCCGCGACCTGACCAGGATGTCGGCGGCTGGGATCCCGACGATCGCGCTGGTCTTCGGCAATTCGACGGCCGGCGGTGCCTACGTGCCCGGCATGAGCGACTACGTGGTGATGATCGAGCAGCGGTCCAAGGTGTTCCTGGCCGGACCGCCGCTGGTCAAGATGGCGACCGGCGAGGAGTCCGACGATGAGTCGCTGGGCGGGGCAAGCATGCACGCGCGCCAGTCCGGCCTGGCCGACTATCTGGCCGAGACCGAGCACGACGCGCTGCGCATCGGCCGGTCGATCGTCGCCCGCCTGAACTGGAACAGGCCGGGCGGCGGCCAGGCGCGCCCCCGGGCCGCACTGGCTGCCCTGGGCACGCCGGGCGTCCTGGACGCACCGGCCGAGCCCGTGCATGATCCGGAAGAACTGCTCGGCATCGTGCCCGAGGACCTGAAGGTGCCGTTCGACCCGCGGGAGGTAATCGCGCGGATCGTCGACGGCTCGGACTTCGATGAGTTCAAGCCGCTGTACGGGACCAGCCTGGTGACCGGCTGGGCGAGCCTGCACGGCTACCCGATCGGCGTACTCGCGAACGCGCGCGGCGTGCTGTTCAGCGAGGAGTCGCAGAAGGCCGCGCAGTTCATCCAGCTCGCGAACCAGATCGGGGTGCCGCTGCTGTTCTTGCAGAACACGACCGGCTACATGGTCGGCGCCAGCTACGAGCAGGCCGGGATCATCAAGCACGGCGCGACGATGATCAACGCGGTCTCGAACAGCCGGGTTCCGCATCTGACGGTCGTCATGGGCGCCTCCTACGGTGCCGGGAACTACGGCATGTGCGGACGCGCGTACGACCCGAGGTTCCTGTTCACCTGGCCGAGCGCCAAGTCGGCGGTGATGGGCCCGGCCCAGCTCGCGTGGGTGCTTTCGATCGTCGGGCGGCAGTCGGCGGCCGCGCGGGGCCAGGCCTACGACGAGGAGGCCGACGCGGCGATGCGAGCCGCCGTCGAGGAGCAGATCGAGGCCGAGTCGCAGGCGTTCTTCCTGTCCGGCCGGCTGTACGACGATGGCGTGATCGACCCGCGCGAGACCCGGTCGGTACTGGGCCTGTGCCTGGCCGTCATCGACAGCGGAGCCACCCGCCCGGTCGAGCCAGCCGGCACCGGGCGCTTCGGCGTCTTCCGGATGTGATGAGGATGACCGAGATCGGGCGGCTGCTTGTGGCTAACCGGGGTGAGATCGCCCGGCGGGTGTTCCGTACCTGCCGCCAGGCTGGGATCGGCACGGTGGCCGTCTTCTCCGATCCGGACGCCGGCTCTCCCCACGTCGCCGAGGCGGATCTGGCCGTGCGGCTGCCCGGTGCCAGTTCGGCGCAGACTTACCTGAACGGCCCCGCGCTGGTCGCGGCCGCGCTCGCTGCCGGGGCCGATGCCGTGCATCCCGGCTACGGCTTTCTCGCCGAGGACCCGGGCTTCGCCCAGCTGGTCCTGGACGCCGGGCTGGTCTGGGTCGGCCCGCCGCCTCCGGCAATGCGGGCGATGGCGCTCAAGATTCTGGCGCGGAAACGGGCTGCGGAAGCCGGGGTTCCGATCCTGAGCGAACTCGATCCGGCCTCGGTCACCAGGTTCCCTGTGCTGGTCAAGGCCTCGGCTGGCGGTGGCGGGCGAGGCATGCGGGCGGCGGCTTCCGCCGACGAACTCCAGGCCGCGATCGAGTCGGCCAGCCGGGAGGCGCAGGCCGCGTTCGGGGACGGGACCGTGTTCTGCGAGCCGCTGCTGATCGGGGCCAGGCACATCGAGGTTCAGGTGCTCGCCGATACGCACGGCACGGTCTGGGCCCTCACCGAACGCGACTGTTCCGTCCAGCGCCGCTACGCCAAGGTGATCGAGGAGACACCGTCTCCAGCCGTGGGTCCAGAACTGCGGAAGCGGCTGCAGGACGCCGCGATCGCCCTGGCCAAGGCCGTCGGCTACGTCAGCGCGGGCACGGTCGAGTTCCTGGTCGGCGACGGCGACTTCTACTTCCTGGAGTTCAACACCAGGCTGCAGGTGGAGCACCCGGTCACCGAGTGCCTGCACCGCCTGGACCTTGTCGCGCTGCAACTGGCGATCGCCCAAGGCGAGCCCCTGCCGGGCGAACCTCCAGAGTCGGCTGGGCACGCAATCGAGGCGAGGCTCTACGCCGAGGACCCGCTGGAAGGCTTTCGTCCGGCGGGCGGCGAGATCCACGCCTTCACCGTGCCGGAGACGGACTGCGAGTTTGGTCTGCGGACTGGCAGTAGTCCGACGCTGCGCGTCGACGCTGGAGTTGTTCCTGGCAGCGTCATTTCGGCTCACTACGACGCCTTGCTGGCCAAGGTGATCAGCTGGGCGCCGACCAGGGCAGCCTCGATTCGCCGACTTGCGGCCGGGCTGGCCGCCGCCACGATCGCGGGTCCGGTGTCCAACCGCGACCTGCTGATCGATGTGCTGCGTCATCCCGAGTTCGCCGCCGGGCGCGCGGACACCTCACTGCTCGAGGGCTACGACTACGCCCGACTCGTGCCGTCCGAGCGGGTCTGTCAGCTATCGGCGGCGGCTGCCGCTGCGGCCGTCGCGGCCGGAAACCGCCGCGATGCCATGGTCGCAGCGAGTATCCCCGGCGGCTGGCGCAACGTGCCCAGCCAGCCCCAGCGAACCTCGTTCACCGGCCCGCGCGGCCAGATCGACACCAGCTATCGCTGGCTCGGAACCCAGATCGTCATCGAAGGCAGCGAATCCGACGAACCTCTCGCAACGACGCACAGGATCGAGCCTAACCAGGTCTGGCTGGAGACGGCCGGGGTGCGGTACCGGTTCACCATCACGCGGGCCGGTCGGGACCTCTGGATCGACTCGCCGCTGGGGTCGGTCAAGCTCTGCCTGATCGACCGGCTGCCGGCGCCCGAGCGGACCGCCGAGGCCGGTTCGCTGATCGCACCGATGCCCGGAAACGTCACCAAGATCGCAGCGGCGATCGGCGATCCGGTCACCTCCGGCCAGCTCGTGCTGGTCATAGAGGCAATGAAGATGGAGCACCGGATCCTGGCCCCGACCAGCGGCGTCCTAACCGAGCTGAGAGTCAGCCAGGGCACCCAAGTCAACTCCGGCGACGTACTCGCCATCGTCGCCGACCCCGAGTAAGTTCCCTAGCTGCCTCGCCGCGCGCCCCGGCCAGCGTTCCGGCAGCGGCAGCGGGTCAACGCTGCAGCTATCCCGCCCAGAACTGCGACAGCGTCGGCCCGCAGACGTTACTCCCGCGACGGTTCCGAGTCAGCGCTGTTGTTCGCCGGAGGCGAGGTACGACGGTCCCGGGTCAGCGGTGTCGTCAGTCCCGCCGCCGCCCGGGATCGGACTCGCCTGGTCGGGGCGGGCACGACACCGGTGCAGAAACCGAGGGTCTGATTGAATCCTGATCAAGCGAGCAGGAGGAGTAACCGTGACCGAGGCAGCGCCAGCTCAACTCGTACGCTCCGAGCTCATCGACGGAACGCTGACGATCACGCTGGACTCCCCGCACAACGCCAACGCGCTGTCGACCACGTTGCTCAGCCAGCTCGACGAGGCCCTGGCCAGCGCCATCGCCGACGCAGAGGTCAGAGTCGTCGTACTCACTGGCGCGGGCAAGGTCTTCTGCGCCGGGGCCGACCTCAAGGAAGCCAAGGCCAGCCCGACCGGCGCCGCTCCGCTCATGAGCAGCGTCGTCCAGCGGCTCTGGGACAGCCCGAAGCCGGTCATTGCCCGGGTCAATGGCCCGGCCCGGGCCGGCGGCCTTGGCCTGATCGCCGCCTGCGATATCGCGATCGCGGCCGAACACGCCTCGTTCGCGTTCTCCGAGGTGCGGATCGGGGTGGTCCCGGCCGTGATCTCGGTTCCGTGCCTGCGCCGGATGCCGTCCCGCGCGGCCGCCGAGTTCTTCCTGACCGGTGAGGTCTTCCACGCCAGCCGGGCCGTCGAGATCGGCCTGCTCACCAGGGCCGTCGTAGCGGAAAACCTCGATGAGGAGGTCGGCTGCTACACGGACATGCTGCTGCGCGGCGCCCCGAACGCGCTCGCCGCCACCAAGGCCGTCCTCCGCGACGGCGTGACCGGCACCTTCGCCGACGGCCTGGCCGCCATGTCCGACCTGTCGGCCAGGTTTTTCGCCTCGGCCGAAGCCGCCGAGGGAATGGCCGCCTTCGCCGCCAAGCGCGACCCGGCCTGGGTGATCAACCCGCGGCCGGAGTCCTGAAATGAGCGCGACCGGCCCGGGCGACGTGCTGCGGATCGCTAATTGCAGCGGGTTTTACGGGGACCGGGTGTCGGCGGCGCGGGAGATGGTCGAGGGCGGGCCGATCGACGTGCTCACCGGGGACTGGCTGGCCGAACTCACCATGCTGCTGCTCGGCA
>DATNFM010000396.1:0-20043 GCA_035606435.1 Streptosporangiaceae bacterium
GGTGCGGATCCTGGCCTTGCCGAGCGGGACGACCGGGTAGCTAAAGCCGATCACGTACACGCCCTTGGTCAGCAGCAGGTCGGCCAGCTTGGCCGCACGGGCGGCGTCGCCGATCATGACCGGGACGATGGGGTGATCGCCCGGCAGGATGTCGAAGCCTAGCTCGGACATGCGGCTGCGGAACCAGAGCGTGTTCTCGCGCGGGCGGGCTCGCAGGTCGTCGCCGAAGTTCAGGATCTCGAGGACCTTGAGCGAGGCGCCGACGACGGCCGGGGCGACCGAGTTGGAGAACAGGTACGGCCGGGATCGCTGCCGCAGCAGCTCGATGATCTCGGCGCGGCCGCTGGTGTAGCCGCCGCTCGCGCCGCCGAGGGCCTTGCCGAGCGTGCCGGTCACGATGTCGACCCGGTCGGTGACGCCGTGCAGTTCCGGGGTGCCGCGCCCGCTCGGGCCGACGAAGCCGACCGCGTGCGAGTCATCGACCATGACCATCGCGTCGTACTTCTCGGCCAGATCGCAGATCTCAGGCAACGGGGCGACGTAGCCGTCCATCGAGAACACGCCGTCGGTCGCGATCAGCCGCCGCCGGGCATCGGAGCTGGCCTTGAGCTGAGCTTCCAGATCCTCCATGTCCCGGTTCTTGTACCGGAGCCGGCGGGCCCGGCAGAGCCTGATCCCGTCGATGATCGAGGCATGGTTCAGCTCGTCGCTGATCACGGCGTCCTGCTCGCCGAGAATCGTCTCGAACAGGCCGCCGTTGGCGTCGAAGCAACTCGAGTACAAGATCGTGTCTTCGGTACGCAGGAACCCCGAGAGCTTGCGTTCTAGCTGCTTGTGCAGATCCTGGGTGCCGCAGATGAAGCGGACGCTCGCCAGGCCGAAGCCCCAGCGGTTGAGCGCGAACTTGGCCGCGTCGATGATCCTGGGATCATCGGCCAGGCCGAGGTAGTTGTTGGCGCACAGGTTGAGCACCTTTGCGCCGTCGGAGACGACGATACTGGCGCGCTGCTGGCTGTTGATCACGCGCTCGGTCTTATACAGGCCATCCGCCCGGATACGCCCGATTTCCTCGGCGATCTGCGGTTGGACGCTGGTGAACATCGTCGGCCTCCGTTAGTCTGTGCGGCTCGCTATCGCGCTGCCCCGCTACAACGCTGCCCAGTCAAGTACCACCTTGCCGCATTTGCCAGCCCGAACGGTGTCAAATGCGGTGGCGTAGTCCGCGGCGTCGAAACGATGCGTAATGACCGGGCTGATGTCGACGCCCGATGCGGTCAGGACGGACATCTCGTACCAGGTTTCGAACATCTCGCGGCCATAGATGCCCTTGATCGTGATCATGTTCAGCACCAGGTGCGCCCAGTCGATCGAGAACTGCTCCGACGGCAGCCCGAGCATCGCGACCTTGCCGCCGTGCGTCATCGAGCCGAGCATCTCGCGCAACGCGACCGGCTTGCCGGACATCTCCATGCCTACGTCGAAACCCTCGCGCATGCCGAGATCGGCCATGACGTCGGCGAGCGGGGTCTGGCTCGTGTCGACGGCCACCGTCACGCCTACCTTGCTGGCGAGTTCCAGCCGGTAGGGCGAGATATCGGTGATCACGACATACCTGGCGCCGGCGTGGCGGGCCACGATCGCGGCCATGATGCCGATCGGGCCGGCCCCGGTGATCAGGACATCCTCGCCGAGCACCGGGTAGGTGAGCGCGGTGTGCACCGCGTTGCCGAAGGGGTCGAAGATCGCCGCGACCGCGATGTCAATGTCGGCCGGATGGCGCCACACATTGGTGGCCGGAAGTGCGATGAACTCGGCGAAAGCACCCGGATAGTTGACGCCGACGCCCTTCGTCCTGGCGCACTGCACCCGGCGGCCGGCCATGCAGTTGCGGCACCGGCCGCAGACCAGGTGGCCTTCGCCGCTGACGATGTCGCCGACGGCCAGGTCATGGACCTCGGATCCGACCCCGACGATCTCGCCCGCGAACTCGTGCCCGATGACCAGCGGCGTCTTGATGTTCTGCTGCGCCCAGCCATCCCACTCATAGATGTGCAAGTCGGTACCGCACACGCCGGTGGAAAGGACCCGGATCAAGACATCGTCCCGTCCTGCCTCGGGTACGGGAACGTCTTCGATCTCCAGTCCTGCCTCGGCGCGGGTCTTGACGAGAGCCTTCATCCGCTCGCTCCCAGCTGGCAGCTTGTCCTGGCCGGCCCCATTACCGGTCGGAGACACCCGTGACTGTACCGCAGCGAAGGCGCTCGTCCGGCGATAGCGGATACTGCCACGAGGTGACCATCTCCCGGATATCTCGATGACAGGATGCAGCCATGGCCGACCGCATTGACCTTCGCTCCGATACCGCTACCCGCCCTACGCAGGCTATGCGTCAGGCGATGGCGACGGCCGAAGTTGGCGATGACTGGTTCGGCGATGACCCGACGGTCAACCGGTTGCAGGACCGGGCCGCGGAGATCACCGGCAGGCAAGCCGCGCTGTACTTGCCGACCGGCACGCTGTGCACCCAGATCGCATTGCACGCGCTGGTGCGGTCCGGGCGCCTGGTGGTCTGCGAGGCCGCCGCGCACGTGTGCAACACCGAGCAGAGCGCGGCGGCGGTGCTGTCCGGCATCGCGTTCCGGCGCTTGCCAGGCGAGCGCGGCACGCTATCCGCCGATCAGGTCACGGCGGCGCTGGCGCGGGACCGGTCCGACGTCGCCGTGGTGGACCTGGTCGCGATCGAGAACACGCACCAGGTGGCGGGCGGGACCGTCAGTTCCGTCGCCGACGTGGCGGCGGTCGCCAAGGCGTGCGCTGACGCGGGCACGCCGCTGTATCTGGACGGGGCCAGGATCTTCAACGCCTGCGCGGTCGCTGGCGCCGAGGTATCGGATTACGCGAGGCATGTGACGGCGATGATGTTCTGCCTGTCGAAGGGGCTCGGGGCGCCGATCGGGTCCGTGCTCGTCGGCGACTCGGAGTTCATCAGGGAGGCGCGCCGGCTGAAGGTCTTGTTCGGCGCGGCGTGGCGGCAGGCCGGGATCATGGCGGCGGCCGGGCTGATCGCGCTCGAGGAGGGGCCGAAGCGGCTGGCCGAGGATCACGAGAACGCTCAGGTGCTGGCCCGGGGGCTGGCCGAACTTCTGCCGGGCTCGGTCGACCCGGCTGCGGTGCCGACCAACATCGTGTTCGTCGATGTCTCTGCTACCGGCCGGAGCGCTGTTGAGTGGCAGGACCGGCTCGGGGCTGAAGGGCTGATCGTCAGTCTCGGCGGGCCCCGGGTGCGGATGCTGACTCATCGCGATGCCAGCCGGGCCGATGTGGAGGGTGCACTGGAGATCTGGCGTCGGGTGGTCGCGGCGGGCTGAATTGGCGGGCTGAATTGGCGGAGAACCCCCGCCGCGCTGGTAGGCGGCGGGGTCTTGCGCTTTCGGCCTTACTCCGGCCAGCGGGCACGCCAGACTTCGGGCCGGATCGCGCATAGCAGCACGCCCACCCCGAGCAGCGCGGCCAGGATCAGCACCGTGGTCTGGGCCGAGAGATATTGCATGAGCAGGCCGGTGGCGGCCAGGCCAGCCGGCATGCCGAGCGTGAGCAGCGTCATCAACGCGGCGACGACCCGGCCCCGCTCAGCCGGCGGAGCCTGCCGCAGGATCAGTACGTCGACCAGGACTCTGATTGACGGGATGCCGAGCATGGCGATGAACAGCAGGCCGGCCATCCACCACGGGCCGTACGGCAGGGCGACCAGCGCCAGAAGCGGGACCAGCAGGCCGCAGACCGCGATCATCAGCGCGCCCGGCCGGAGCCGGTGCAGCGGACGGACCAGCGCGGCACCGGCCAGTCCGCCTACGGCGGAGGTTCCGAGAGCGATGCCGATCTGTGCCGACGGCACTGCCTGAGCACGCAGGATCACGACGGCGA
Source organism: Streptosporangiaceae bacterium (assembly GCA_035606435.1). GTDB lineage: Bacteria > Actinomycetota > Actinomycetes > Streptosporangiales > Streptosporangiaceae > Chersky-822. The sequence goes on from DATNFM010000396.1 coordinate 3,925, forward strand.
TCAGGCCGAAGCCCGCGCCAAGCGAGTTGACGGTTGCCAGCAGCAGCGTCGTGACCCGAAGGATCGGGCTGGCCCAGATCGACTTGATGCCGGCGAGCATGCCGTCATTGCCGGCCTTCTTCTTGTCCTGGTCGGCCGGCTTTTCCTCACCGTCGGAGTCGACCGCCGTCCGGTCCGGCTCGACCTTTGTCAGGAACGCGGCGAACAGCGACAACAGGAAGGACCCGATCGTGAAAAGGAACGGCACCGCGTGCGCGAGCGCATTGAGGCCGTAGAGGGCACCGCCGATGGGCGGGCCGGCCAGTTCCGCGCCGTTGATCCGCACCTCGTCCTGGGTCATCGCCCTGGTCAGTTGCTCCTGCGGCACCGCCGTCCTGATCATGAGCATCCGGGCCGCCGAGGCGAGCGGCTGGCCGGCACCGATCAGTACGGCCGCGATCAGCAGCAGCGGAAGGGTCAGCCAGCCCATGATCAGCGCGACCGCGACCACGCCGGTGACCAGAGCGCGTCCGCTCTCGGCCGCGATCAGCAGCAACCGCGGGCTACGGCGGTCGGCCAGCTGCCCGGCCGGCAGGCCGGACAGGATCTGACCCACGGTCTGCATGGCAGCGAACAACCCGGCGTCGGCGGGCGACCTGGTCACTCCCAGGATGGCGAGCGGATAGGCGACGTCAGCGACCGCAATGCCCAGCGTCGAGAAGGCCGACCCGGCCCAGAGCGTCTGGAACGCCTTGTTGCGCCGGAGCGGAAACTCTGCGGGCTTGATCTCGCCAGGCTTGAGTTCGTCGGTTCTGGTCATCGTCTCGGTCATCGCAGGTCTCCAGGCGCCGGTCGGCCGACATCGTTTCGCCGGCTGGAATATTCACGATGGTGCGACCATTCACGTTCACATCATCGTTCACGTTTTAGTGAATGATGGCACATGCGTGAACGTGTGGCAAGATGGAGTCGTGACAGAGGCAGAAACCGCGCCCGGTCCAGCACGCGAGATCGGGGTTGTCGAGACCATGAAGGCCCTCGCCGACCCGACCAGGCTGCGCATCCTTCAGCGGTTGATGACTCGCGACAAGACCGGTGAGCTGCCGGTCATGTCGGTGAAGGAGCTCGCGGCCGAGCTAGCCGAACCGCAGACCAAGCTCTACCGGCACGTCAAGCAACTCGAAGCGGTCAACCTGATCAGCGCCGTGTCCAGCCGAGTCGTATCCGGGATCGTCGAGCAGCGATACCAGGCCTGTCAGGGCGACCTGTCGCTTGGCCCAGGGCTGACCGACGAGCAGAAAAAGACGGCCGAGGCCGAGGCCACCGTCGCCGCCGCGCTGGAGTTGTACCGCGGCCAGTTCTTCGCGGCGCACCGCGCTGGCTCGATCGTTTCCGAGGACACGCCGGGAGCGGAGCATCGCAAGATGCTCCTCTGCATGAATCTGGCGAAGGTGCCACGGGAAGAGGCAGCGTCGTTCCGGGTCAGGCTGCAGCAGCTCATGGACGACCTGTCCGACGCGGAGCAGCGGGCTTCTGGCCGCGACGACAACGTCACCGCCTACGTCCTGGCCGGCTTCTTCTGCCCCGATCCCGATCCAGCTAGCTAGCCAAGACGCACCCGCTCCAGCACCCGCCCACCGCCGAGCCGTCAACGCTGTCGCCCGACGCGGGCAGGAAAGGCGCGAACCCCAGCCCGCCCGCTGAGGGCGTCGCCCGAGTGGTGCGGGGCCCCGCCGCGCGAGTCCCATCAGCCACTGCAGACGCGTAGATTAACTCGCGCTGCACAGGCCCCATCCTCCCGGACCCGCCCGCCGCTCCACCGGGTCACCTTTCCCGGGTTGCGCGGTCTTTTACCGGGTTACGCACCCGCTAACTACCCCAAACTGTGACAAAAATTGTCCCTAACCCGGGAAAAGACGTCCTAACCAGGGAAAAGTTGTCCGCAATCCGGGAAAAGACCCGGTCAACGGGCAACCGACCGACCTGCGATCCGGCACTCGTCGAGCGGACCGAGCGGCCAGAACGCGACATTCCCCACCACAACAGCTCCGGGCCAACGCTGTCGCCCAGCGCGGGCAGGAAAGGCGCGAACCCCAGCCCAACAACAGCAACGGCCAACGCCGTCGCCACCACAAAGGCTCCGGCCAACGCCGTCGCCGGCGCGGGCGGGGATCTCCGGAGTTGGCCGGGTTGACCGGCCTCTGGACGGGTCGGCAGCAAACCCCGGCCTTGCTTTCTCCCTAGAAAATGATCTTGGGTTTGACGTTGCCCCCCGGACCGGATAGCGCGGGCCGGTCAAGAAGGCGATGATTCCTCCGGTGGCCAGCTGCGCATCGACGCATCGATCGGGCTCATAAGCCCGACATCATTGCCGTCGGCGTCGGCGACGATCGCATAGCGGCCACCCCAGAAGGCGTCGAACGGCCGCTGGCGGCCCGTGTACCCAGCCGAGGTCAACTCGGCATAGCGGTCGTCGACCGCCTGCCGGGTAGGAAGCGAGAACCCGATGACGGTCTTGGTGCTCGCCGGGTCTGAGCGGTAGCCGGCGTGCCACAGCCGCACGGACTCGGCGGTGTCGATCTCCAAGGTGACGCCGCCGGGCAGCTCAAGTTCGGCGTGGGCTACAGGATCCTCGCCGTTCGGCCCGGCGGCGTCCTCCGGCACGGCGACCCCGAGCCGACGGTAGAAGTCGAGGCTCGCCGCCACATCAGAGACGACTAGATTGACTTGGCTCAGGATTGGCGCACTGCCGTCTGGAGCACTGCCGTCTGGAGCACTGCCGTCTGGAGCACTGCCGTCTGGCGCACTGCCGTTCATGACAGGCAGTCTGCCAAACCTGTAAGGGCGATCTGCCTACATGCCCTTCATCAGGCCCACCGCGTTGCCGGCCGGGTCGCTGAAGAACGCGATCGTCGGGCCATCGGGCACGTCCATCGGCGGCATGATCGTCTGACCGCCGGCCTCGGCTACCTTGGCCAGCGCCGCGTCGACGTCCGGAACCGAGATGTAGAAGGTGGCGTGCGCGTTGCCTTCCGGATTGGGTCCGACCCCGCCGGGGATCCCGCCCTCACCGGCCGCGACCATCCCGTAGTTCATCGGGTTGCTGGCATCGATCTGCCAGTCAAAGGCCTCGGAGTAAAAACTTTGCAGCATTTTGGCGTCAGGTCCGGTTACTTCGAACCAGGCCACTGGATTTGCCATGGTTAACTCCCAGAAATTGGCTTGATGCACCCGCCTGCCAGACGTATCGCCTGCCGACGGGGCGGAACGCCTATCGGCTGGTCGCGCGCGGTCGTTCTGATAGCGCGCGAACGGCCAGATCCACCGCCGCCGACAGCCCTGAGTTGTCACCTGGCTGGTCACCGGTCTCAGCCGTGACGGCGATCCTGGCCGCCTCGGTTGCCTCGCTGAGGGTGACCGGCCCCGGCCGGTGCCCGGCCGCCCGGATCCGGGCGGCCGCGTCGAGCAGCGTCTTGCTGGTACCCGCTAGGTCCTCCCCCGAATCCCCCGACCGGTCGGCCCGGCCCGCCTGGCCGGCACCGTGCAGGCACACGAGCGCCGCTGTCTCCAGGCACGTCGCCATCGGATACGGGTACGTCAGTGACCTGGCCGCCAGTACCGCGTCCAGCGCCCTGGCCGCCGCTGCGCGGTCATCACCCCGGTCGAGCAGCGCCCTGGCCAGCAGGCAACGGATCAGCGGCAGCTCGCGTTCGATCCCGAGATCGGTCGCCTCGGAGTTGGCGACCTCGGCGAAGTCGATCGCCGCGTCCAGGTCGAGGTCGGCGAGCGCGATCCCGGCCGCCACCGACAGCATCACGATTCGCGCTATCCGGCGCGAGTCACCGAGCAACGGCATCGCCTCGGCCACGTACTGGCGCGCCAGCGTCAGTTCCCCGACCTGCCAGCACACCATCGCCGCGGTCGGCAGCGTAGCGGCCAGTTGCTGCGGCGTGCCGGCCCGCCGGCACAGCTCGATCGCCTCGGTGGCGTACTCGGCGGCGCGCACATCGGCGCGTTCGGCGAGCACGCAGCCCATCCCGATGGCCGCGCCGACCTGCAGGTCGACGCCGAAAGGCCGGGTGGCCTTGATCGCCCGGCGGACGAAGTCGAGCGCCTCGTCACCGCGGTCCATGTCATCGGCCAGGCCGCCCAGGTAGGTCAGCGCCCGGGCCGCGTACTGATCTGAGCGGCCTTCGAGCAGTTGCGCGGACAGCTCAAGCTCGCGCACGGCGGAGGCGGTGTCTCCCGACCAGTAGCTGAGATAGCCGAGCGCGTACGCGGCATGCGCCAGCTCCCACCCTCCCGGGCCAGCCGACACCGGGGAAGCCGACGCCGGGGAAGCCGACACCGGGGAAGCCGACACCGGGGAAGCCAACAGGCTCGCCAGCAGCCTGGACAGCCAGAACCGGCCTTCGGCGACGTTGGTCGCTGCCCAGTACCTATGCAACCGGAAAGCCAGTTCGATCCCGGTGCCAGCCGCCAGCCGGCCGTCGATGGCCGCCGCCAGCAGCGACCTGATCTGCGGCAGGACCTCACCGATCGCCTCGAGGAACGGCTCGGGCGCCGCGCTCGGATCCGCCGGGATAGTCGCGAGCACAACCGAGGCGAGCCGGCCGAGCATCGGGCCCGACTCACCCGCCGATTCGAGCAGCTCCCTGGCCAGCCGATGCAGGTCGTCTTCTTGGTGGTAACGCCAGCGTGACCCGGACCGGTCGACGGCGAGCAGTCCGCGCGCGGTCAGCTCGCGCAGGATCCGCACGATCCGCACCGCCGGAATCACTTCGTCGGCTACGACCTCCCGCACCAGCGGCAACGTCACCTGTCCGTCGAGCACGCCGAATCGCCGGAACACCGTCGCCTCGTCGGTGTCGAGCAGGGCGTAGCTGCTCGTCGCCACTCCGCGCAGCCAGTCCTGGCCGCCGGCCACCAGCTCCGGCAGGTGATCGAGCAAGTCGGGAACGGACATCGCAGCCAGCTGAGCAGCCACCAGCTCAAGAGCCAGCGGCAGGCCGCCGCACCGCCGGCACAGCTCGGCCACGAACGGCACCGTCGTATCGTCGACCACGAGCTGGCCGCCTCCGGCCCGCACCCGGTCGGCGAGCAGTCGCACCTGGGTGCTGGCCGCCAGTTCGGCCGCGAGCTGGCTGGGCGGCCAGGTCATCTGGCCCGGTACCGCGAGCGGATCGACCGCGATCACGGTCTCGGCCTCGACGGCCAGCGGTATCCGGCTGGTCACCAGCAACGTCAGCATCGGGCAGGACGCGAGCAGGCTGTCAGCCAGGGACGCGGTGCCATCCACGACCGCCTCGCAGCCATCAAGCACCAGCAGCGCCCGTCCTAGCGGCGCGAAATGACCGGCCACCAGCGTCGCCGGGTCATCGGTGCCCACCGGCAGGCCGAGTTCCATCGCGACCGTCGAGGCGACCAGCTCATCCTGCGGCACCGACGCGAGCGACACCCACGACCGGCCGCCGCCGGCGAACTCGCTCGGGCCGACCGCCAGCGCGACCTGGAGCGCCAGCCTGGACTTGCCCACTCCGCCGCGCCCGGCCACCGTCACCAGGCCGGGTTCGCCGATCGCATCGGCCAGGGCGGTGACCTCAGTCTCGCGGCCGAAGAAGGCCGTGGCCTGCTGCGGCAGCCGCGCCGAACCTACCGCCTCGCCGGCTCCGATCGCGGCCAGGTAGACCTGGACGGTCTCGGGCGCGGGATCGACGCCGAGCTGATCAGCGAGCACGGCCCGGCACGCCTCGTAGGCCAGGACCACCCCGGCCCGGTCACCGCCGCGCTGCAGCGCCCTGATCAGGATCCGGTGCGACCGTTCGTCCAGCGGATTCGCCGCGACCGCGCGCCGGCCGGCCTCGGCGGCCAGATGGTGATCGCCGAGCGCGCCGGCGGACCTGGCCATCAGCTCGAGCGCCTGCAGAGCCACCGCATCGGCCTGGGCTCGGTAGGGCTCCAGCCAGCTGCCGTCCTCACCTGGCAGCAACTGGTCAGAGGAAAGCAGCGTCAGCGGCTCGGCCGCCTGCACTGCCGCCTCATGCCGCCCCTGATCGGCCAGCCCGCCTGCCGTCCGGAGCGTGGCGGCGGCCTCATGCAGATCGACCTGAACTCCCGGCGCGAGCCCGTAACCGAGCGGCGTGGTCAGCACGACTCGGTCGCCCCCGCCCCCGACCGGAGCCAGGCTGGTGCGCAGCGACCGGATCACCCCTCGCAACGCGGCTGGCCAGGTCGGCGGCTGCTGTTCGGGCCAGATGATCGCGGCCAGCCGTTCCGCCGGGACCGGCCCAGCCGACAGAGCCAGCGCGACCAGGGCCAGCCGGACCCGCCGCCCGCCGAGCGCCCGGCCTCCGACCGCGTTCCCGCCGCTGCTAGTGACGGTTACGGTGCCGAAGACACTGACCCGTACCTCCGGTCCGGCCGTCACGTCCGGCGTCACCACCATCCCCCCGTAACGCGTTCGACCCCCGCCATTACACAGACGTTACGCCGCAGCGCTGTACTCCTTCCGGGACATGTGCCGAATCTGGCCCGAACGGACACCCCGGGCCCTGGTGACAGGCACGACACCCGACCCGCCTGGAGGACTAATGCCCACGCTTAACTCAGCATCGCGGCGGATCATCGCGGTGGCCAGTGCCGCCGCGGCTGCCATCCTGCCGCTGTCCGCGGCTGGGGCCGCGCTAGCCGCGCCGACCGTCAGGGCAGACCTGCAGTCAGGCGCCAGGTTGCAATCAGAGGCCGGCCGGCCGGGCACGACTGGCGGCGCGATCGTGCTGGACAGGAACGTCGAACTCTTCGGCTATGACATGGCCACCGACGCGGCCGGCCGCACCTACATCGGCTGGATCTCCGACAAGAACAGCGGCGGCCGCATGGTGCACCTCTGCACGCTGCCGCCGGGCGCCCGAAGCTGCAAGGGCGGCATCCAGACCATCGACTCGCTCGACCACCCGTCGGCCAACTACCTGCGGCTGTTCACGACACCAGGCGGCGAGGTCACGCTGCTCTGGTACCACGATACGGTCGCCTCGGAGAACGGCCCGCAGGCTAGCGAAATCTCGACCGCCACCTCCCAGGCCGGCGGGCCGCTGTCGACCGGTCACGACGTGGCCACCGCACCAAGCTTCGGCGCCATGCTGGACGCCGCCGCCGCTCCGAACGGCCAGATCTGGGTGCTGACGGTCAGGAGCTCGGCCGGCGGACTTCAGGTCCGGCCCGGCCTGAACAAGCCGTTCGTCAACCTCAAGACCCCCTATGGCGTCGGCGCGGCCCGGATCCGCTTCGACCACGGCACCCCGGTGATCGTCATCCAGAAGGCCGGCTCGATCGGGGACCCAGTCGCTTTCGCCAGCTTCCGCGGCGGGAGTTTCACGGCTTTCCATTTCGTCAAGCACACCTGGACCGCCGCCTCCAACATCGGCCTGGTCGGCACCTCGTCAGGCGTCCGCCTGGTCACCAGCGTCGCCAACGCCACCTACCACCCCGAGATCTGGACCTGGACCGGCAACGGCTTCGGCCACCCGACCCTGACCGGCGACCTCAACGACTGCTCACCTGCCGGCCACGACCTCGTCACCGACGCCAGCGGCCGGGTCGCCGACGTCACCGCCGAGTGCGGGTTCGTGGTGGCCAGCAACATGCCGGACACCAGGCACGTCGCCAGCATCAAGTTCCCGGTGCACGGCACGTCCGCCGCCCTCGACTACCAGATCACCACGACGCCACGCGGCAGCGGCTGGGTCGCCTGGGCGAAAGAGGGGACGGTCGGCGACAACCTGTACGCCACCCCGGTCCTGCTGCCCGACCGGGCGGCTACCGCGACCAAGACCGCCCAGGGCAACCGGGTCACGGTCACCGGACCAGAATCGTGCCTGCCCCCGATCAGCTTCAATGTCGGCGTCAAGGGCAAGCCGACCAGGAACTGGCACGTCGTAGCCAGCACCCTGCGCCTGGGCAGCAAGGTCCTGCACTCCACGACCCTCAACGGCGCCAGCCTCAAGCCCGGCGCGACGTACACGCTCAGCGGCACGGTCAAGTTCGCCGGCGGCGGAACCCACGCCACCGTCACCGCCCAGCTCAAGTTCCGGTCCTGCCCGAAGTAGCGACCGGACACCCAACCTGAGACGCCAGATCAGAGAGGAATCACCTTCAATGCCCAAATCAGCTGCGCTACGACTCGCCACCGCAGCGGCCGCAGCCGCCGCCATCCTGCCGCTTGGCTTCTCCGGAGCGGCGCTCGCCGCACCGACCGCGCGAGCCGCGCATCCGGCGGCCGCCCCTGGCCGCACCGGCGGGACGATCACGCTAGACAACAACGCCGAGTTCAGCGGCTACGACGCCGCCACCGACGCCTCCGGCCGCGCCTACATCGGCTGGATCGCCGACCAGGTCAGCGGCGGCCTCCGCAAGGTGCACCTGTGCACGCTGCCGCCGGGCGCGCGTAGTTGCAAGGGCGGCATCCAGACCATCGACCCGATCGGCGACTCCTCAGCCTCCGACCTTCACGTGTTCACCACGCCGGGCGGCAAGGTAACCCTGGTCTGGTTCCATGACACCGTCGCGTCCTTGAACGGACCGCAGGGCAGCGAGATCGCGACCGCCACCTCCCAGGCCGGCGGTCCGCTGTCGCCAGCCGCCGACCAGGCCACCGGCCCGAGCTTCGGCACCATGCTCGATGCCGCGATGGCTCCCGACGGCCAGATCTGGGTGCTCTCCGAGAAGTCCGTGGCCGCCGGCCTCCAGGTGCGTCCGGGCCTCAACAAGCCGTTCGTCAACCTGAAGACCCCCTACGGGGTCGGCGCGGCCCGGATCAGCTTCAATCACGGCACCCCCGTCATCGTGATCCAGAAGGCCGGCGCGATCTCCACCTCGGTCGCCTTCGCGAGCTTCCACAGTGGCAAGTTCACCGCCTTCCACTTCGTCAAGCACACCTGGACCGCCGCCTCCGACATCGGCCTGGTCGGCACCTCATCGGGGGTCCGCCTGGTCACCAGCGTGGGCAACGCCACCTACCACCCGGAAACCTGGTCCTGGACCGGCAACAGCTTCGGTCACCCGACGCTCACCGGCGACCTCAACAACTGCGCGCCAGGCGGGCACGACCTCGTCACCGACGCCAGCGGCCGGGTCGCCGACGTGACCAACGAATGCGGCTTCGTGGTTGCCAGCAACATGGCGGACACCAGGCACGTCGCCAGCATTAAGTTCCCCGAGCACGGGACGGCGGCCGGCGGTGATTACCAGATCACCACGACGCCGCGCGGCCGGGGCTGGGTCGTCTGGGGAATCGAGTCGACGAACGCCAACAAGCTGCTCGTTACCCCGATCCTGCTGCCGGGCCACAGCGCCACCGCCACCAGGACCGCCCGGGGCAACCGGGTCACGCTCACCGGCCCGGCCTCGTGCCTGCCAGCGGTCAACATCAAGGTCGGCGTGAAGGGCAAGCCCGCCAGGAACTGGCACGTCACCGGTAGCACCCTGCGCCTGGGCAGCAAGGTCCTGCACTCCGCCACCCTCAACGGCGCCAGCCTCAAGCCGGGCGCGACCTTCACGCTGAGCGGCACGGTCAGGTTCGCCGGCGGCGGCACCCACGCCACCGTGACCGCCCGGCTCAAGTTCCGGTCCTGCCCGAACTAACCGCCCAGTCAAAGAGCCAGTCAAAGAGGGGGACAATCCAGATGCTCAAGTCAGCCTCGCGGCGGCTCGTCACGGCGGCAGCCGTGGCGGCCGCCGCGGCGGCACTCCTGCCGCTCAGCGCCGCCGTCCAAGCGCAAGCGGCCGGGGCGGCCCGCCCGGCGGCCGCCCCGGGCCGCGCCTCTGGCCCGATCACCCTGGACAACCACGTCCAGCTCAGTGGCTACGACGCCGCCACCGACCCCTCGGGCAACACCTATATCGGCTGGATCTCCGACAAGGGCAAGGGCCGCAAGGTCCACCTGTGCACGCTGCCGCTCGACTCCAATAAGTGCATGGACGGCATCCAGACGATCGACTCCCTCGGCGACTCCTCCGCGCAGGGCCTGAAGGTGCTGGTCAGCTCGGCCGCCGAGGTGACCCTGGTCTGGTTCCACGACACGACCGCCTCGACCATGGGGCCCCAGGGCGGCGAGATCGCCACCGCGACCTCGGACGCCGGCGGCCCGCTGAACGGCCCGTTCGACATGGCCAGCGCCCCGAGCTTCGGCTCGCTGCTCGACGCCAGGCTGGGCCCGGGCAACGCGATCTGGACGGTGGCCGGCCCGCCAGCGGCTAAGAGCCGCGTGCAGATCCACACCGACATCGACAACCCGATGAACCACGTCGTCGCGCTCAGGACGCCCTACTACGTCGGTGCGGCCCGGCTGAGGTTCCACGGCAACGACGCCGTCCTGGCCATCCAGAAGTACGGTGCGATCACCAAGCCAGTCAGTTACGCCTCCAGCCGGGGCGGCAAGTGGACCGGCTTCCGCCAGGTAGCGAAGACCTGGACCTCGGACGCGACCCTCGGCCTCGCCGGCACCAAGTCCGGCATCAGGCTGATCACGAGCGTCAACAACGCGAACTACTACCCGGTCTCCTGGAGCTGGACCGGCACCGCGTTCGCTCACCCGACCCTGACCGGAGACTTCCACCACTGCTCGCCGGCCAGCCACGACGCGGTCTCCGACGACAGCGGCCGGGTGGCCGACGTCTCCATCGAATGCAGCGACCTCGCGATCGCCAACCTGACCGACACCAGGCACGCCGCGGTCGTCCGGTTCAAGGCCGGCGGCACGTTCGCCGGCGGCGACCCGCAAATCACCACCACCCCGCGCGGCCCGGGCTGGGTGATCTGGTCGATCGAGTCGAAGGTCGCCAACAAGCTGCTGGCCGCGCGGATCCTGCTGCCCGGCCGTCCGGTGACCGCCTCCAAGACCGCCAAGGGCAACCTGGTCACGCTCACCGGCCCGGCCTCCTGCCTGCCGGCGGTCACCTTCGCGGTCGCCGTCTTGGGCAAGCCCGCCAGGAACTGGCGCGTGGTGGCGAGCCAGTTTCACCTGGGCGGCGCGGTCCTGCTCGGTATGAAACTCAACGGAGCGGCCCTGACGCCGAACACGAAATACGCGCTGAGCGGCACCGTCAGGTTCGCGAACGGCTCCAGGCAGCTATCGGTCACCGCCCAGCTCAAGTTCCGGGCCTGCCCGAACAACTGACCGCCCATCCCCCGCGACATCAGGCCAGCTAAGAACGGCTGTGCTGGCCTGATGTCGCCGGGCGTCTTTATGATGGAGTCGCGGGCCAAGCCCCCCAGCCTGCTGTACGACTTAGCGGCGGTATCAACAATGGGGCAGGTGAACAGCACAATGCGGTCTGATTCCGTGGAATCTCCGGAAAACCAAAAGACAAATCCCCTTCATTCTGAAAGCTTTGCGCACGTTGAATCCGGTTCGCCGCCTGACCGCCGGCGATTCCTGACTGCCGGCGCCGCCGTCGGGGCCGGAGCCCTCCTGGCACCGCCTCTCTCCATCCGCGACCTAGTCCCGGCCGCTCGCAGCGCCCCCTTCGCCGGCCCGGCCAACGCGGACTGGGCCGCCTTGAAGCGCAAGCTCTCGACCCACGACGTGAGCCGCCCGGGCGACCGCTCCTATCCCCTGGCCCACCAGCTCTTCGACCCGCGCTTCGACAGCCTGCGTCCGTCCGGCATCGCCTATTGCGGTAATGCGACCGACGTCGGTACAGCCATCGCGTTCGTCAAGAAGTTCAAGATGCGGTTCCGGGTCAGGTCCGGCGGCCACAGCTACGCGGGCTGGTCCAGCCTGGACAATGGCCTGGTCATCGACGTCAGCCGGATCAATCACTTCCAGGTCGGCAATGGCACCGTCACCGTCGGCGCCGGAATAGACCTCATCGGTTTCTACGAGCGACTAGCAGCCCGCGGCCTCGCCGTCCCCGGCGGCTCCTGCCCCACGGTCGGTCTCGCGGGCCTCGCGCTCGGCGGCGGCATCGGCGTCCTGTCCCGCCAGTTCGGCCTGACCAGCGACGCCATCGAGTCGCTGCAGATCGTCACCGCTGACGGCAGCGTGCTTAACTGCGACTCCAAGAACCACACCGACCTGCTCTGGGCCAGCAAGGGCGGCGGCGGCGGCAACTTCGGCGTGGCGACATCGTTCACGCTGCGCACGCACAAGCTCAGCTCGCTGGTGCTGTTCTTCATGGGCTGGCCGTGGGCCAGGGCCAGCCGGGTGATCAGCGCCTGGCAGTCCTGGGCACCGCACGGGCCGGCCGAGCTGTGGTCGAACATGCACCTGAGCTGCGGCTTCGGCGGGTCGCCGCAGATCACGGTCGGCGGCACCTGGCTCGGCAGCGTCGCGGGCGCCAACCGCGTGATCCGCTCGCTGATCAACCGCGTCGGCTCCTCGCCCAGTTTCGTCTCGGCGAAGGAGCACTCGTTCCTCAGCGCGATGCTCGTCGAGGCCGGCTGCGGCAACCTGACGGTCATGCAGTGCAACACCAAGCCGAGCGGCGTCCTGCCCCGGGTCCCGTCCTTCGCCAAGTCGGACTTCTTCACCGATCGACTCCCGGCGTCCGGAGTCCGGGCCGCGATCGAAGCCACCGAACTGGCCAGCCACGTGCACAACGGCCCGGCCGGCGGAGGCGGCGCGATCGCCTTCGACGCGCTCGGCGGCGCGGTCAACAAGGTCCACCCGGCCGCGACCGCGTTCGTGCACCGCAACGCGCTGTTCGACATCCAGTACTCGACCTCGTGGACCGCACCAGGCTCCAAGAGCGGCCAGGCCGCCGCCCACGCCTGGCTCCGCTCGGCCTACGCCGACCTGCACCCGCACGCGAACGGTCAGGCCTACCAGAACTACATCGACCCGGACCTGAAGAACTGGCGCCAGGCCTACTACGGCTCGAACTACCCCCGCCTGGCCCGCATCAAGAAGCGCTACGACCCCACCAACTTCTTCAACTTCCCTCAGTCGATAACCGCCTAGATCTCCGCTCGCGCGTCGCCCCTCGCTCGATGCCCGCAATCGGAGGTCACGGACAGCACCGTTGCCTCTCTGGTGCTGTAGCTTCCTGGGAAGCTACAGCACCAACGGGGCTCTGGTGTAGCTACACCAGAACGGCTCTAGTGCACCTGACCGGGCCTGAACAAGAACGGTTGTGCCCGTTATAAGCGGTTTGCGAATGGCCCGGGCGCAGGCTCGGACGATTGTCGTAGGCGAATGCGAGCATCTGCGGTATGAGACGCGAATCAGAGGCTGATCGAACGGTAACAGCGGTCTTAAGGAAGCAAGGCGGTCTCATTACACGGGCGCAGGTGCTCGGTGCCGGATGGACACTTGGGACATTACGGCACCGGATTCGGCCGGATGGCCCGTGGCTCGCCGTGCTTCCTGGCATCTACCTCAACAACAACGGCCCCCTTCTAGGTGGTCAGCGAGAGATCGCCGCCGCGTTGTATGCCGGGCCCGGCTGCGTATTTACCGGCCCGGCCGCACTTCGTCATCAGGGAGTGCGAGTGCAGGCGACTGACATGATCGACGTCCTGGTCCCAGCTCCGACGAAGCGTCAGAGCGTGGATTTCGTCCGAATGCACCGGACCGCCAGGATGCCCGACCAGACCTTCGTACTCAACGGCGTTCGGTGGGCGCTTGCTGCTCGCGCAGTGGCCGACGCGGCACGGAGTGAGCATGACGTACGCGCCGTCCGGGACCTAGTCGCCAGCGCCGTCCAGGGCGGCAAGTGCACGGTCCCGCAACTAGCGGAGGAAATGCACGCGGGGCCGTCGCGGGAGTCAGGCCGACTACGCGCGGTACTCGGCGAGGTCGCCGACGGGATCGCGTCCGCCGCCGAAGGAGACCTGCGCCAGCTGATCAAGCGGAGCGGGCTGCCCGAGCCCATGTACAACCCGGACCTGTACGTCGGGTCCCAGTTCCTGGCCCGGCCAGACGCCTGGTGGAAAGAAGCAGGAGTCGCCGCCGAAGTCGATTCCAGGGAATGGCACCTAGGCCCAGAGCAATGGGAACAGACGACGGCACGGCACCGCCGCCTGAGCGCCCACGGGATCATCGTCATCCACTTCACCCCCAGGCAACTCAAGACCGAAGGCCGCCGCATCGCAGCGGAACTCAAATCCGCCATCGACACCGGAAGACGGCGCCCGCCACTGAAAATCCGCACCGAACCGCGCAGGTGACCGTCGCTCGGGCCTGATCCTTCCCTGCTCGAATCTGCACTGTAGATTCCGGATGCCAACCTTCGATCCTCAGGCACTGCGCCGGAACTAGAACCTGTTCTAGTATTGGGGGCGGTGCCGGGCTGCGCGGCGTGCGTAACGGTACCGCCGGCGGCGGGAGGGTGCGATGGGTGGCGAAGGGCTCGTGTTCGACGTTGTCGTGTGCGGCAGCGGCGCGGCCGGCATGGTTGCTGCCCTGACCGCCGCGCGGAACGGGCTCAGCGCGGTCGTGATCGAGAAGACGGACAAGTTCGGCGGGTCAACGGCGCGGTCCGGCGGCGGGGTGTGGATTCCCGGCAACTCGGTGCTCAAGCGGGCCGGGGTCAAAGATTCTCCCGAGCAGGCGAGCGTGTATCTGGCGCGCGTGGCCGGGGAGGGCGTCGAACCGGCCAGGCAGCAGGCGCTGCTGGCTCATGGGCCGGCGATGCTGGACATGTTGCGGTCGGCGTCGCCGGTCGAGTTCGAGTGGATTCCTGGTTACGCGGACTACTACCCCGAGGCCGAGGGCGGCCTGCCGAGCGGGCGGACGATTGAGCCGGTGCCGTTCGACGGCCGGATCCTCGGTGATGACCTGGCCTCGCTGAACCCGCCGTATCTGCCGGCTCCGGCCGACGTGTCGATTACGGCGGCCGAGTACCGCTGGCTCAGCCTGGGCACGCGGCATCCGCGCGCCCTGATGGCCGCGGCCGCGGTTGCCAACCGGACGGCCCAGACGAAGCTGTTCCATCGGCGGACGCTGAGCTTGGGTCAGGCACTGGCGGCTGGAATGCGGGCTGGGCTCAGCCGGGCCGGGGTGCCGGTCTGGCTGGAGACGCCGCTGACCGGGCTGGTGATCAGCGACGGGCGGGTGACCGGGGTGAAGGCATCGAAGGACGGGCAGCCGGTCGTGATCAAGGCCAGGCGGGGCGTGCTGATCGCCACCGGCGGGTTCGAGCGGAACGCTCAGATGCGAGCGGAGTACCAGCGGCAGCCGATCGGGACCGAGTGGACCGTGGGTTCCCCGGGCAACACCGGCGACGGGATCGTGGCCGGGCAGGAAGCCGGGGCCGGGCTTGACCTGATGGATGACGCCTGGTGGGGGCCGTCGATCCCGCTGACCGGCGGGCCTTACTTCTGCCTGGCCGAGCGGTCGCTTCCCGGTTCCATCATCGTCAACGGGGTCGGCCAGCGGTTCTCGAACGAGGCCGCGCCGTATGTGGACGCGGTGCACGCGATGTACGACCGGCACACCGCTGACAAGCCGCACATCCCGGCCTGGATGATCACCGACCAGCGGTACCGCAACAATTACGTGTTCGCGGGCCTGCCGCCGCGCAAGTCGCTGCCGCGACGGTGGTTCGCGGCCGGGGTGGTGTTCAAGGCGGGCACGCTGACGGAACTGGCGGAGCAGATCAAGCTCCCGGCGGACGGGCTGACGGAGACCGTCGAGCGGTTCAACGGGTTCGCGAAGAGCGGCAAGGACGAGGACTTCGGGCGCGGCGACTCGGCCTACGACCGGTACTACGGGGATCCGAGATGCCGGCCGAACCCGAACCTGGCGGCGCTGGACCAGCCGCCGTTCTACGCGATCAAGATCGTTCCCGGAGATCTCGGGACCAAGGGCGGGCTGCGGACCGACGAGCGGGCGCGGGTGCTGCGACAGGACGGGAGCCCGATCGCGGGGCTGTACGCGGCCGGGAACGCCAGCGCCGCGGTGATGGGACACAGCTACGCCGGCGCCGGCGCCACGATCGGCCCGGCGATGACATTCGGCTATATCGCCGCCCTCGACATGGCCGAGGCGCTTCCCTAACCGGCGGTCAGGATTAGGCCGCTGGTGGGGACGCCGGTGCCGGCGGTGACCAGGACCGGGCCGTCGCCTTCGACCTGGTTGACCGAGGTTCCCCTGACCTGCCTGACCCCCTCGGCGATGCCGTTCATGCCGTGGATGTAGG
>DATNFM010000397.1:0-10837 GCA_035606435.1 Streptosporangiaceae bacterium
GTGAAGATCGTTCACAAGCCGAAGAAGACGCATCGCGGGCTGGTCGCCGGCCTGGGCACTGGCTGGCGCGGGCTCAAGGTCGTGGTCGTCTGGCTGCTGACCGCCATCGGAACGCTGCTGCCGTTCGCCGTGCCGGTCGCGGCGATCGGCGGCGTCATCTACTTCGGCCGACGCCGCCTGGTGCGGCGCCGTAGTAGCCCTCCGGCCGCCGCGTCCTGAGGTCCCTATCGGCCGGGTCGGCTAGCTCGCCGACCCGGCTGGGACCGCGTGAACCAGGTCGGTCAGCCGCGCGAGCATGTCGGGATTAGTCTCCGGAAGAACCCCATGGCCAAGATTGAAGATGTGGCTCTCGGCCATCCGGCCCTTGGCCAGCACCTCCCTGGCTCGCTCCTCGATCACCGGCCACGGCGCCAGCAGCACCGCCGGATCGAGGTTGCCCTGCAGGGCCTTGCCGGGCGCCACCCGGTGAATGGCCTCGTCCAGCGGCACGCGCCAGTCGACTCCGACCACGTCGGCTCCGGCCTCACCGAGCAGGCCGAGCAGTTCGCCGGTGCCGACCCCGAAATGGATCCTCGGCACGCCGGACTCCGCCAGCGCGTTGAAGACGCGCGAGGTGAACGGCAGCACGCTGCGGCTGTAGTCACTCGGGCTGACAATCCCAACCCAGGAGTCGAAAATCTGGACAGCCGACACCCCGGCCGCGATCTGGATCTTGAGGAACGAAATCGTGAGTTCCGCCAGGCGGCCGAGCAACGCGCCCCACAGCTCAGGGTTCCCGTACATCAGCGCCCTGGTCCGGTCGAAGTTCTTGGATGGCCCGCCTTCGATGAGGTAACAGGCGAGCGTGAACGGGCCGCCGGCGAATCCGATCAGCGGGATGCCGCCCAACTCGGCGGTCAGCATGCCGATGGCCTGGCTGATAAACGGCACCTCGGCCGCCTCCAGGCCGCGCAATGCGACCGCACCGGCCTCGTCGCTGATGGGGCTGGCAATCACCGGGCCGACGCCTGGCTTGATCTCGACGTCGATGCCGATCGCGCGCAGCGGCACCACGATGTCGCTGAAGAGGATCGCCGCGTCGACGCCGTACCGGCGGACGGGCTGCAGCGTGATCTCGGTGATCATCTCCGGGTTGGAGCACGCCTCGAGCATCGGCACTCCGGCGCGCGCCTTCAGGTACTCAGGCAGCGATCTGCCTGCCTGACGCATGAACCACACGGGCGCGTGCGAGACCGGCTGGCGGCGGCAGGCTCTGATAAACGCCGAATTGGCTAGAGAAGCCGGGTCGGCGGGCAGGCTGTTCACGCCTGGGATCGTCTCATAGCCGGCGTCACCGCGCCGACCGCCGGGCACCGTCACGCGCGTTTGGCGTCGAAACGCCCAGATGACACGCCGTCTTAGATCCACGGAATGCGGGCAGGTCCGTGTCAGCATCGAGGTATGGGGGCGGATCGATGGTGTATGCAAACACCATGCGGGCAAGCGACCGAGGAGCAGCAGATGACCGGCACCTTCCGCGACTGCCCCGGCTGCCGTACTTCCAGCACGTTCACCCAGGTTCACCCCGATCCCGAGCGCTGCCCCGACGTCGCCAGCGGGCGGTGCCCGGAATGGTTCTGCATCACGTGCGGTACCGGCGTGCTGATCGAACTAACTCAAGCCGTGCTAGACCGGGTGGCCTGAGATGCCATGCCGCCGCCTCGCGCGCTGAGGCCCGCGCCAGTGCCAACTGAACGGCACGATGCGGGAGACCACTCGGTGCCAGAGTCGGCGTTCACTTTGGCGGTAGCCGAAGTTGAGGCAGGACTGGCGGAGATCCGCGGTTCTCGGCCGGAAGTAAGTTTTGACAGCGAGCCTCCGCCAAGGCGGCTAGCACCGCAGGCGATAGCGATCGCTGCCTCGGTCGAGATCGACGAGGACGAAATCGGTGCGGGCCGGTTTGTACTGTTGTACGACCCGGCAGGTCAGGAGGGCTGGACCGGGCCGGTCCGGGTGATCGCCTACCTGCGGGCCGAGCTTGAACCGGAGATCGCGGCCGACGAGTTCGTCGGGCAGGTCGGCTGGAGTTGGCTGACCGAGGCCCTTGACGGCCGGCAGGCTGCCTATGCCGCTCCGAGCGGTTCGGTAACTAGGGTGGTTACCGAAGGGTTCGGCATGAAGCAAGATGAACCCGTGACGACAGAGTTCGAAATGCGGGCATCGTGGTCACCGGCGAGCGACGACCGCGATAGCTTCAGGCTTGACCGGCATGTAGCGGCGTGGGTGGACGCGCTAGGTCTGGCCTGCGGCCTGGCCCCGCCTGGTGTATCCCAACTGCCCCGGGTCAGGCGTCATTCGTGAGTGTTCCGCTGCTCGAGCCGAGAGACGGCCTGCCGCCGCTGATCACCACCGACGAGGCGCTGGCCGAAGCTACTAGCAGGCTGGCAGCCGGAACCGGGCCGGTGGCGGTGGACGCCGAGCGTGCCTCCGGCTTCCGGTACGGGCACCGCGCGTTCCTGGTCCAGGTCCGGCGCGACGGCGCGGGCACCTGCCTGATCGACCCGGTCACGTGCCCAGATCTGTCTGGTGTCGACGACGCACTGGCCGACACCGAGGCGGTGCTGCACGCGGCCGGCCAGGACCTGCCGTGCCTGACCGAACTGGGTTTCCGGCCCCGGCGCCTGTTCGACACCGAACTGGCCGGGCGGCTGCTCGGCTATCCCAGAGTTGGCCTCGGCACCCTGGTGACCGAGGTACTCGGCCTGACGCTGGAGAAAAGTCACTCGGCCGCCGACTGGTCCACCAGGCCGCTGCCGGCCGAGTGGCTCAAGTACGCGGCCCTGGACGTCGAGGTGCTGGTCGAGTTGCGGAATGCGCTGGCCGAGCAGCTCGCTGAAGCCGGCAAGACCGCCTGGGCCGAGCAGGAGTTCGCGGCGATCCTTGCCGCCAAGCCGGCGCCCCCGAGGCCAGATCCCTGGCGCCGCACCTCGGGTATCCACCGAGTCAGGAGCCGGCGAAGCCTCGCGATCGTCCGCGAACTCTGGCAAGAGCGAGACCGCATCGCCCAGCACCGCGATATCTCGCCGACCCGGATCTTGCCCGACGCGGCGATCGTCGATGCGGCCCGCTCGGCTCCTTCCACCATGGATGAGCTCAGCAAGCTCACCGGCTTCACGGGCCGCGGAGCCCGGCGGTATAGCCCTGAGTGGCTCCGCACCATCCGCCGGGCCAAGGCCATGGCCGACGATGAGCTGCCCGAACCGTCGGCACCGCCCAGCGACGGACCCCCGCCCGCCCACCGCTGGTCAGAGCGCGACCCGATCGCGGCCAAGCGCCTGGTCGCCACCCGGGCGGCGGTAGCCGCGCTGGCCGACGCCAGCCATCTGCCCGCCGAGAATCTGCTCGCCCCAGACGCGGTGCGGCGCCTGGCCTGGCAGCCGCCAGAGCCGCTGAGCGCCGAGTCAGTCACCGACGAACTCCAGCGCTATGGCGCCAGGTCATGGCAGATCGAGATGACCGCCCTGCCGATTGCGATGGCCCTGACCAGGCTCATCGAAAAAGGCGAGGCCTGACCCGATCAGGCACTGCGCCGGAGCCAGCCAAGCCAGCCAAGATTGCAGGACCGGGTCGAACCCGGCCGGGTGACGCCAGAACACGGCAATGGCGATTCGACCGGCGGGTAATCAGGAAAGACATTCAGCAGGATCTCGCAGTCACAGCTTCCGCCCCTGAGCTCGAACTGCCTGAGCAGTCCGGTCGGCTGGGCGGCGAACATGTCGCGCCACCTGATCGTCCACCGGTAACTGCCGTCGCAGCCGAACTCGGTGATCATGCGGAGCAGGTAGCAACGCAGGCATTCGAGCGGACCTGGCGCGGTTAACCGCTCGGCGAGTTCGATGATTTCGGCCTCTACCGCTGCTGACATGTCGTCGGCCATCCGGCGATCCTTCCTGCCTAGTTTGGTGTTAGCCGACTTTTATCGCACGCCACCGACAGCAAGACCTCGTTCAGTCGGACAGGTCGTGCCGTTCGGAGCTGATCAGGACGCCATCGGTGCACTGGAGCACGACGAAGCAGCCCTTGGCCAGCGGCGGCCCGGCCGGCAGCCGGGCATGCAAACTAGCGCAGGCCGCCTCGAGCATCGCGGGCAGGTTCTCCCGGTGCGCGCAGACGATCACCGGCTCACCAGCCGCGGTCAACTCGACCGCGCGTCGGGCCGCCGCCGCCCGGTCCGACCCGACCGTCAGGGCCGCATCGATCTCCACCGGCACGCCGACGGCCTGCGCGTACGGCCGGACGGTGGCCAGGCAACGCTCGGCGGGCGAACTTACCACCCGGCAACGTCCGTAGCTGGCCAGCAGCACCGCCAGCAACTCGGCGTCGGCCTCGCCGCGGGCATCGAGCGGACGGGCCAGGTCGGCGGCACTGGCGGCACCGGCTTGCCTGAGGCCAGCCGACGCATGCCTAAGCATGATGAACGGGACCGAGCCGACCGGTCCAGATTCGAACTCCTCGAGCAGCGTCAGGTCCCGCTCATAGGACAGGCGCTCCCTGACCTGCCCTAGGTCCAGCCAGGCCAGCTCGTCGACCTCGTGACCGGCTACGAACCCGTCGGAGCCGGCCGCTTTGGCCGCCCAGTAGCTGACCCGCTTGGGGCGATCGCCGACCTGGTACACCGACGGGCGCAAGGGCCGGCCAAGTACCACGCGCAGGCCCGTCTCCTCTGCCACTTCCCGGACGGCGGTCCGCAGTAGGTGCTCGCCGTGCTCCGCCTTGCCCTTGGGAAATGACCAGTCGTCATAGCGCGGCCGGTGCACGAGCACCAGTTGCCGACCGCGCGGCCCTGGCTGCCAGACGACCGCTCCCGCCGCGCGGATCGGGTCGGCGACATCAGCCATGCTGCGCCTGATCGCTCCTGAGCCGACTCTTGGCCGCCGCCTCGGCCTCGGCCGTCCGGGTCTGCCGGGTCTTGATCAGCCGATCCTGCAGGTCGATAAGCTCTCCGCCCGATTCGTCGAGATGATGCCTGGTCCAGGTGCCGTCGGAGTCGAGCCACCAGGACGCGACACCAGGATCCATCGCCAGATCGATCAGGTTTCGCAGTTCTCTCTTCTGCGCCAGATCGGTGACCCGGGCCAGAAGCTCGACCCGCCGGTCCAGATTCCTGTGCATCAAGTCGGCGCTGCCGATCCACACGTCGCCACTGTCGCGTTCGGCACCGAACGCGTAGATCCTGGAGTGTTCCAGGAACCGGCCGACCACGCTGCGGACCCTGATCGTCTCTGACATACCGGGAACTCCCGGCCGCAGAGAGCAGATCCCGCGCACCCACAGGTCGATCGGCACGCCGGCCATGGAGGCTCGATACAACGCGTCAACGAGCGCCTCGTCGATGATCGCGTTGCACTTCATCTGGATGCTGGACGGCCTACCTTCACTGGCCAGCCGGACCTGCTGGTCGATCTGCCGAATGATTCCTGACCGCAGCCCGGCCGGCGCGACCAGCAGCCGCTGGTACTCGGTCGGCCGGCTGTACCCGGTCAGGTGGTTAAACAGGTCGGTGACGTCCTCACCGACCTGCGGGTCGGAGGTCAGCAGCCCGTAGTCCTCATACAGCCGAGCGGTCTTGGGATGGTAGTTACCCGTTCCGATGTGGCAGAACCGGCGCAGCGAGCCGTCGGCCTCCTCGCGCACCACCAGCACCATCTTGCAGTGCGTCTTGAGCCCGACGAAACCGTAGACGACATGGCAGCCCGCATGTTCAAGCTTGCGGACCCAGCCAATATTGGCCTCCTCGTCGCCTCTGGCCTTGATCTCGACAACGACCACGACCTGTTTGCCGGCCTCGGCGGCGGTAATGAGCGCGTCGACGATCTCAGAGTCGCCGCTGGTCCGGTACAGCGTGTGCTTGATCGCCAGCACCCTCGGGTCCGTCGCGGCCGAGACCACCAGCCGCTGGACGCTGGCGGTAAACGAGTCGTAAGGCAAGTGCACGAGCACGTCGCGCTCGGACAGCGTGGAAAACACGCTGCGGTCCTGCGGCAGCGCGCCTTCGGCGGGGACGAACGCCGGATACTTCAGGCTTCGCAGGTCCAAGTCGGCGATAGCCGACAGGCCGGTCAGGTCGAGCGGGGCCGGGATCCGGTAGACCGCACGCTGATCCACGTCAAGCTCGGTCACCAGCTTGTCGAGCATGTCGCTCGACATCGACTCCTCGACCTCTAGCCGCACCGCCTGGCCGAATCTGGTGCGCATCAGCTCCCGTTCGAGTGACTGCAGCAGGTTTTCCGTGACGTCCTCGTCGATCTCGAGGTCACGGAATCTGGTGACTCGAAACGCGTGGTGCTCGATGATGTCCAGTCCGGCGAACAACTCACCGAGATGCGCGGCGATCACGTCCTCGATCGGAACGAACCGGCTGGGCGACCCGGACAGGAAACGAGGCAGTAGCGGCGGCACCTTGACCCGGGCGAATAGGGTCAGGCCGGTCCTGGGATCCGCCACCATCACGGCCAGGCTCAGCGACAGCCCGGAGATGAACGGGAACGGGTGCGCCGGATCGACGGCCAGCGGGGTGAGAACGGGGTAGATCCGCTCCTTGAACAGCTGCTTGAGCCTGGTCTGCTCATCGGGCAGCAGTTCCTTCCAGTGCAAGATCTCGATCCCGGCCTCGGCGAGTGCGGGCAGCAGTCCCTCGGCATAACACTGCGCGTGCCGCGCGGCCAGGTCGCGCGCCATGTCCAGGGTGTTCTCGAGTATCTGGTCCGGAGGCTTGCCGGTCGCGTTGTCCACGGGCAAGCCGGTCGCCATGCGCCTGATCCGGCCCGCTACCCGGACCATGAAAAACTCGTCGAGAGCGCTGGCGAAGATCGACTCGAACCTGACCCGCTCAAGCAGCGGAACGCTCGGATCCTCCGCTAGCTCAAGCACCCGCTGGCTAAATCGCAGCCAGCTTTCCTCCCGATCCAGGTAGCGATCGGCTGGCAGGTTAGCCGCGAGCACCTGGCGCTCGGCGCCAAGCACCGCGTCTTCACCCTTGCCGGCCAGCGCGGCCGCCTCGATCTCGCCCAAGCCGTAGTCCCCGTCCGGCATCTGCCCGCTCTTGGCGTGGAAGTCTTGCCCCGATTCCATGTAGCTATCCTCCCCAGGCCACCACCGATCCAATACCCCCGGCTTAGCCGTTATGGGATGGTGTATCCACCACGGTCGCGCGACAGATCGGAGAACATCAGATGCACTTCGGAACCTCGATGCCTGAGCCGGAGGGTCCGCAGGCGCTCAGTGCCCTGCGCGACAGCCTGCTCAGGGCCGCCGACGACGGCTTCGCGTCCGTGTGGATGGCCAACATCTTCGGGCTCGACGCGCTCACCGCCCTCGCGGTCGCAGGCAGCGGCGTTCCCGGCATCGAAATCGGCACTGCCGTGGTCCCGACGTA
Source organism: Streptosporangiaceae bacterium (assembly GCA_035606435.1). GTDB lineage: Bacteria > Actinomycetota > Actinomycetes > Streptosporangiales > Streptosporangiaceae > Chersky-822. The sequence continues at coordinate 7,415 of DATNFM010000397.1, forward strand.
TCCGCGGCACGCCGCCGTGATGGCCCAGCAGGCGCTGACCGCGGCGCTCGCGCTCGACGGTCGACTTGTACTCGGCATTGGCCTGTCGCACAAGATCGTCATCGAGGACATGTACGGCTACAGTTTCGACGGCCCGGCCACCCACATGAGCGAGTACCTGTCGATCCTGCTCCCACTGCTTGACGGCGAGGCCGTCGCGGTCAAGGGCAAGACCATGAGCGCCGGTATCGGCCTGTCGACCCCGCGCGTCGGCCGGGTGCCGGTCATGCTCGCGGCCATGGGACCGCAGATGCTGAAGCTAGCTGGCGGGCAAACCGACGGCACCATCTTGTGGATGACCGGCCCGACCACGGTGCGTGACTACATCGCCCCGACGATCAATGCCGCCGCCGAGGCGGCCGGGCGCAAGGCCCGCATCGTGTGCATTCTGCCGGTCTGCGTCACCGATGACCCGGACGGCGCGAAGGCCCGGGCGGCGAAGGTCTTCGAGATCTACGGGCACCTGCCGTCCTACCGTGCCATGCTCGACCGCGAGGGTGCCGCCGGCCCGGCCGACGTTGCGATCGTGGGCGACGAGGACACCGTAGCGAGGCAGATCATGGCACTAGCCGACTGCGGAGTCACCGACTTCGTTGCCGGCGAATTCGCGTCCGGCACCGAAAGAGAGCGCACTCGCACACTATTGCGAACCCTAATCACCAGCTGAACCGGAGTTCACCAGCAATGACTGTCGGACCCCCTGAGTACGCTGACGACATGCCAGAAGCCGACGTTCAGATTGACAGCCTCAAAGAAGATATCCGAGCTTTAAGCGACACCGTTTCGGCGATCCTCACGACCGTACTTCGGATGGAGAAACGGTTCGACGTCCTAGAAGGCCGGTTCGACGCGCTAGAAGCCCGAGCCGGCACCCTTGAGGGCACGATGAAGGAACTCGTCACTCTAGTAAAGCGCTAACCGCGAAACGCTAAGGCTTAATCAGTCCACACGCCGCATGAATGTCAGCCCGCGAGGCGAGTTTTACCCGAGCGCCGCGACCCAGTGAGGAGGCCAGTTCTTTTTCCGCGGTCTCGATCTTGAGCCAGTCGTCATAACCGACCGGCTTGACTCCCCGAGCCGCCAGCAGTTCATTGAATGGCGCCGACCAAGCCACGTCACTGCTGGTGCCGGCGCCAGCACCAGCACCAGCACCAGCACCAGCACCAGCACCAGGCAGCCGCAGCAGCCCGGCCCGCGGCAACGGTGCGTCATCTGGCCCTGGCCCGCCCGCCAGATCTGCCAGGAGCGCGCGAACCGTCTGAGCCGCGTCCGACTTGTTGGTCCCGATAACCCCCGTCGGCCCCCGCTTCAGCCATCCCGCGACATACTCCCCCGGCAGCGGCTGGCCGGAGGAATCGAGCACGCGGCCATCCGCGTTGGGCACGGTGTGTGAGCGGTCGTCGAACGGCACTCCCGGCAACGGCACGCTCTGATACCCGACGCTGCGCAGCACCATCTGCACCGGCACCGTCTCGTGCTGCCCGGTTCCTACCAGCCGCCCGCTGGCGTCCAGCCTCGTGCGCTCAACGGTCAGACCCTCGACCCTGCTTTCTCCCTGAATCTCTACCGGACTAAGCCAGAACCGAACAGTCAGCCGACGGCCAGCACCAGCCCCGGTCCCCGACCGCGCCGCCCAGTCGCTGATCACCTTGTAGTTACCGCGCACCAGCCGGTTGTCAGCCGCCAGCCGCTCGCTCTCACCGCTCTCGTCGAACGCCGACAGATCGGCCTCACCCGAGCCGACCACCACCTCGACCCCTTCGAGCTCCCCTAGCTCACGCAGCTCCTTGGTGGTGAACTTGGCCTGGGCCGGCCCGCGCCGGCCGATCATGTGCACCTCGCGCACCTTGCTGGTCATCAGCGCCTCGAGCACCGGCTGGCTTACGTCGGTGTCGCGCAGCTCAGAAGGTTCGCGGATCAAGATCCGCGCCACATCGACCGCCACGTTCCCGACTCCGATCACGGCCACCGACTCCGCGTCGAGCATGAACCGGTCCGGGTCCACATCCGGATGCCCGCAGTACCAGTTCACGAAGTCGGTCGCCGCATAGCTCCCCGGCAGGTCCTCGCCACCGATCCCGAGCCGCCGGTCCCGCATCGCGCCGGTCGCATAGACCACCGCGTCATAGCAGGACAGCAGGTCGTCCCTGGTCACCTCATCGCCGAGGTGCACCGCTCCCACGAACCGGACACCGTCGTGCTCGAGCACCCCGCGCAGGTACTCGGCGATCGACTTGATCGACTTGTGGTCGGGCGCGACGCCGTATCTGACCAGGCCGTACGGGGTGGGCAGGCGATCGATCACGTCGACGTGGATCTCGACCGGCGGGTCGATCGCCGCCCCCTGCTTGATCAGCGCCTCGGCGGTGTACAGACCCGCCGGGCCCGATCCGATAACGGCCACGGTAAGTGCGCTCATAGAACGCGATTCTGCCAGGCGCGGGCCGTACCGGTCACGACACGCAGAACTCGTTGCCTTCCGGATCGGCCATCGTGACCCACGTGTGCGGCCCCTGCGAGGCCGTGTGCAGGAACGTCGCGCCGCGCTCGGTCAGCTTCGCGACGACTTCCTCGCGGTTGGCCGTACCGATGCGCACGTCTAGGTGCAGCCGGTTCTTCACCGTTTTGCCCTCGGGGACCAGCTGGAACAATACTCGCGGATGCGGGCCGTCCAGGCTGCTCCCGACCTCGCCCGGGTACCTCATCGCGCCGCCGTCGCGCCAGACCAGCGCTCCGTTGAACGTGATCGTGTCTTCGTCGGTCGCGTGCCCTTCGGCGATCATCTTCTTGATGAACGCCTCGTCCTGCGGCTCGACCTCCCAGCCGAGCGTCTCCGCCCACCAGGTGACCATCTCGTGCGGCCGCTGCGAATCGACCGCTACCTGGAACTCATACGCCATCTTTGTCTCCCTTCCACGCATACAGGTCCCGCAGCAACGTGATCTCGGCGCCGTGGTGCAGGCACTCCCGGTTGATGTGCAGCACGAGCGCCGCCATCGAGTACTCCGCGAACGGCCCCTCGGCCGGCCCGCACGGCTCGGCCAGCCCCGCCTCGCGCAGCCCGCGCACCCCCTTGATCCACGTCTCGTAGCCGGCGTCGAGCTGGTCGAGCGCCTGCGCGGCCGTCCCCGCGTAGTCGAAGTTACGCCAGTCCATCGCCGGCCCGCCGAAATGGGACGCGCCGCGCATGCCCAGGCATCCGACGATGACGTGCGCCAGCCGCCAGGCGATGGTCGTCACCGGCCGTCAAGCCGGGGCCGGAAGTGATTTTGCCAGTGCCAGTCGAGCTGGTCGGCTAGCTCGGTGTTCCAGTCGATGTTCATGCTTTTTACGCTAGAACATATTGCGGACAGTTTTTGTCCTCGTTAGCAGCCATACTCGATT